>NZ_PCOT01000040.1 GCF_002979415.1 Microbacterium sp. MYb72
CGTCACCGGCAGACGATGGGGGGGGATCAGTACGCGTCTTCGAAGAGGGACAGCGTGAGCAGCGAGGTGTACGACCCGGGTGCCACGGTGACCGGGGTCTTCAGCACGAGGTTGGCGTTCGCGGTCCACTGCCCGGAGACGGCCTTGGCGTCGGCGGAATCGAGAGCCAGGTAGAGCAGCTCCTGACCGGCGAGGCCGACCGCGTTCTGACCGGAGTCGAGCGAGGTGTCGACGACGTCGCCGGGTGCGACCTCGCCGTCGTTGGCCGTGACGACGGCCGGAGCCCAGCCGAGGTGGTCGGGGGTGATGTTCGGCTGGCCGGCGGTGCCGACGAAGTCCCCTGCCTGACCGACGACGTACCAGGCGACCCCGGCAGGGACGTCGGTGCGGGTGTCGGTGACGGTCACGTTCGGCAGAGCGCCGGTGAACTGGCGGAAGGATGCCGTCGTCCCGCTCTCGGTGAGAGTGGTCTCGGTGTTCGCGACGGTGAGGCTGAGCGCGCCGTTCGCGGTGGGGGCGATGTCGACCTTGACGTCGACGCCGTCGGTGTCCTCGGCGTCGGGGAACTCGGCGAAGGCGGCCGAGCCGACGCCGACGAGCAGCAGCCCGCCCAGGATTCCGGCTGCGCAGCGTGCTGCGGTGCCCTTCTTCATCATCTTCGTTTCTCCAGTTCCTCGGCCGGCGGATGCCGCACCGAATCGGCGATCAGCCGAGGAGCTGTCGGGTGCGCTCCTCGGATTCGGGCAGGAACTGCATGGGCGTCCTTGCCGCTTCCACTCCCAGCAGTGGGCGTGGCGTCTACCGATCACTGTCTGTTACCGGTAACGGGCCGACTTTAGCATACGGCCGCGCGTGCACGCCAGCATCGGATTCCCCGGTCGCAACCATTTCACCGACCCCTGTCTTTTCGGTGTTGTGTCCGCTAACATTCCCCGAGGAAGCCCACCCGAGGGCTCACCAGGCGCAGCCGGAGCCCTGCCGCACGCCCGTCAACGACGACAAGGAGTACCGCCCATGAGCGCACCCACCCGACCACCTCGACGCCGCCGGATGCTCGCCGCCGGCGTGATCGGCTCGCTGGCGGCATCCGTCTGCGCGTTCGCCCCCTCGGCGGCGTTCGCGGCCGACGTGCCCGCACCGGCCGCGCACTACGACATGTCGCACTCTGGTCAGGCGCTGATCGACGTGTCGGGCAACGGCCGCAACGCCGCGCTCACCGGATTCACCGACGCGTCGTTCGTCGACGCGTCGGGCGACGCCGTGCTGAGGTTCAAGAAGGACGGGTACGCGAGCCTCCCCCAGGGGCTCGTCACCGGCGCCGACAACGACTTCACCGTCGAGTACACCGTGGCGACGCAGACCGCGACCAACCAGTTCGGATGGGTCATCGGCGACGGCGTCGGCGCGTGGAACACCGCCCAGCTCGGCAATCACGTGTTCGTCAACCCCCGCTCCGCGGAGGGCGCCTACGCGAACCAGGTGCTCTCCGGCATCCGCGTGAAGTCGGGAAGCAGCAACGGCGAGGTGCGCCTGCCCGCTGGCGGCGGCCTGAACCCCGGCTTCACCACCCTCACCATGGTCGGCAGCGGCAGCACGCTCACCCTGTACCGCGACGGCCAGGTCATCTCGACCGCCACGCACGCGTACAACCTCAGCTCGATCATCCCCACAGGCAGCACGCTCGGCTACCTCGGCCGCTCGCTCTACACGGGCGACGCGCTGCTGCAGGCCGACGTCACCGACGTGAAGTTCTGGGACACCTCGCTCACGGCCGCGCAGGTCGCGGCGAGCATGCCCACCTCCGGCCAGAAGGCCGCCACCACGCAGGGCCTGCTCCGCTCCGATCTGCTGCCGATCATCGTCGGCGCGAACAGCTCCCTCGACGCCGTGCGCAGCAACCTCGTGCTTCCGGCATCCTCCAACGGCGTCGCGCTCACCTGGTCGTCCTCGGCCCCCTCGGTGATCTCGAACACCGGCGTGGTGTCCCGCTCCGTCACCTCCGACACCGCCGTGACCCTCACCGCGACCCCCGCCCAGGGCTCGCCGATCACGTTCTCCGTGACCGTCGCCGCGGCATCCGCCTCCGCCGACCTCGATGCGCTCTCGATCGCCCCGCGCACCACCGAGAACCTCCCGCTCGTCACGAGGGGCGCCGTCGACGGATCGACCATCACGTGGACGTCGTCCGACGCCGCCCTGGTCACCCCCACCGACCCCGCCTACGTGGCCCCCGCCGTCGGCATGGCCGACCCGTACCGGGGCGGCGGCCTCGTCGAGCGCCCTGCATACGGCGCCGGCGACCGCGAGGTCACCCTCACCGCGCACGCGACCCTGAACGGCACGACCGTGCAGCGCGAGTTCGCCGTGACGGTCGCCGAGCACGGCCGCACCGCACCGGATGCCGGCTACGCCAGCGCCTACTTCAAGTCCGACAGCGACGAGAAGATCTACCAGGCGGCGACCAGCGGAAACGACTTCTTCACGTTCTCCCCCGTCAACGGCGGCAACCCCGTGATCGCCTCCACCGCCGACACCAAGGGTCTGCGCGACCCGTACATCCTGCGCTCGCACGACGGCGACAAGTACTACATGATCGCCACCGACCTCTGCATCGGCTGCGGCACCGGCTGGGGCCCCGCGCAGTCGCAGGGCAGTCTCAAGGTCGAGGTCTGGGAATCGACCGACCTCGTGCACTGGGACCGCACCAACGGCGAGAACACCGGCATCACGATCAACCAGCCCGAGGCCGGCATGACCTGGGCCCCCGAGGCGTACTGGGACGACGAGCTGCAGTCCTACGTCGTGTTCTTCGCCTCGCGCCTGTACTCCGACGCCTCCCACACGAACACGGACAAGCTCTACGCCCGCATGTTCGCCGTGCTCACCCGCGACTTCCAGACGTTCACCTCGCCGCCCGCGAGCTGGCAGGACACCGGGTACGCGCGCATCGACTCGACCGTCACGAAGATCGGCGACTACTACTACCGCTTCACGAAGAACGAGGAGTCCGGCGCCGCCGGCACCCTCGAGGCGGGCAAGGACATCTTCCTGGAGCGCTCGAAGGTCCTCACCGCGCCGACCACCTCGTCGAACTGGAGCGCCGACCCGACCCAGACCTGGCAGCTCACCGACACCCGCATGACGAGCCTCGAGACCGGGCAGGCCGGAGAAGGCCCCGAGATCATCAAGCTCAACGAGGGCGACCCGAACAACACGAGCGGCGACGGCTACGTCTTCCTCGTCGACAACTACGGCGCCGGCGGCTACCGCGCGTTCGTGACCACGGGCGATGAGATCGCCTCGAGCAGCCAGTCGAACCGCCTCTCGCAGCGGTCCACCTGGAACGTGCGACCCCAGAGTGGACTCCCCGCGAGCCCGCGGCACGGCGCGTTCGTCAGCGTCCCGCAGACCGTGCTCACCGCGATGCACGACTGGACGTCGATCGCGGCCGTCTCCTCGTCGACGGCTCTCACGGTGAACGGTCGGCAGGCGACGGCATCCGTCACCGCCGCAGACGGCGGAGACGTCGCCGGCGCCGTGACCTTCGCCGGCGGCTCCTGGAGCACCACGGTCGCGCTGAGCGACGGCACGGCGACGGTCACCGTGCCCGCCGGGGTGACCAGCGTCACCGCGACGTACGACGGCTACCGCGACGGGCTCGTCTCGACCTCCGCCTCGGCCGCCGCCCCCGTGGACGGCCTGACGATCACCGCGAACGCCACGCTCCGCTGTGTCGCCGGCAAGGCGCAGGTCGTCGTCGCCGTGCACAACGCCTCGGCGGTCCGCGCCGACGTGACCGTCGCGACCCCGTACGGCTCGAAGACGGTCTCGCTCGCGGCGGGCGCCTCGACGTCGGCGTCGTTCGCGAGCCGCCTGACCACGGTCCCCGCCGGAACGGTCGCCGTGACCGCCACGGGCGCGGACGGGCAGACCTACGGAGCCACCACCCCCATCCCCGCCGGCGCCTGCGGCTGATCGGAGAAGAGAACATGACGACCCTGCTCTCCAGGAGCATCAGGAAGACGGCGGCCATCGCCGCCGCCACGGCGACCATCGTGGCGATCGGAGCGGTGTCCACGCACACCGCCTCGGTCGCCGCGGGCGGTCCCGCACCGCTCATCCACTACACGTTCGACTCCGCCGCCGGCGGCACCGTCGGCGACGCATCGGGCAACGGCTACGACGGCGTGATCAAGCAGACCGGCGCCACCGTGCAGAACGGGCAGCTCACGCTGCCCGGAGGCGCCAAGGCCACCGCGGGCTATCTCGAGATCCCGACGGCCGGGCTCGTCGGGGCGCAGCAGCTGACCGTGTCGACCTGGCTCACCGGCCGGTCGGGGGCCGCCAACACGGCGGCCGCCTTCATCGGCGCCCCCGTCGCCTCCGGTGCGAGCTACTCCAGCGGATACTGGCTGCTGAACCCGACGAATCCGAACGGCTACGTGAAGTCGGTCGTGACGAACGCGACGAACCCCTCGGCGCCCTGGGGCACCGAGGTCGGAGCCGGCGCCACGAACGCGGCGAGCAGCGGCATCCGCACACCATCGGGCCCTGCGCTGTACACGACCGTGATCGACGGCGTCGCCGGCACGCTCACGACGTACGTCAACGGCGCGCAGATCTCGTCCGTGCCCATCGCGCGCTCCGTGGCGTCGTTCGGCTCGTCGCTCGTGTCGTACCTCGGCCGTTCGACTTACAACGACAACGGGTGGGCGGGCGATGTCGACGACTTCGCCGTCTACTCCACCGCTCTCAGCGCGGCGCAGGTGCAGCAGGTCTTCTCCGACCAGGCGCTCGACCGGGCCGTCGCAGCGGTCTCGGTGCCTGGCACGGCGACCGCGTCCTTCACCCTGCCGACCAGCAGCAGCGGTGTGGCCATCTCGTGGACGTCCGACGCCGCCGCCGTGCAGGTGTCGGGCGGATCCGCCACCGTGACGCGACCGGCTCCGGGCTCAGCCGATGCCGTCGCCACCCTCACCGCGACCTTCACGCTGGGCGGGGCCACGACGACCCGCACGTTCTCCGTGACGATCCCGGCCGAGCTGTCGGCGCAGGCGAAGGCGGATGCCGACATCGCCGCCGTCTCGATCGCCGGTCAGGACGACGTCCGCACGTCGTTCTCGGTTCCGACGAGCGGGGCCCACGGATCGACCCTGGACTGGACCGTCGTCTCCGGTGGCGCCGCGGCGACCCTCCGCGAGGGCGTCAAGGCCGGCGTCGCGACCGTGTCGATCACGCGCCCCGCAGCCGATGCCGCCGCCGCGACCGTCGTGCTGTCCGCGACGGCGACGAGCGGAGCAGCCACCGCGAGCCGCCAGTTCACGCTGACCGTGCGCCCGCAGCCGGCGGACGCCGGAGACCCCGAGGCGTACGTGTGGGCGTTCTTCACGGGTGAGGGCGCGGGCGCCGAGCGCGTCAGCCTCGCCGCCTCGAAGGGCGACGACGCGCTGCGCTGGAACACCCTGAACGACGGAGAGCCGATCTTCGCGTCCTCGCAGGGCACGCAGGGCCTGCGCGATCCGTTCATCATCCGCTCGCACGAGGGCGACAAGTTCTACATGCTCGCCACCGACCTGAAGATCGACGGCCTCGCCGGCGGCTTCACGACCGCGCAGATCTCCGGGTCGCTGTTCATCGAGGTGTGGGAGTCCACCGACCTCGTGAACTGGTCGGCGCAGCGCCACGTGCAGGTGTCGTCGGCCTACGCCGGCAACACCTGGGCGCCCGAGGCGTACTGGGACGACGAGCTCGGCCGCTACGTGGTCTTCTGGGCGTCGAACCTGTACCCGACGACCGACGCCGCGAGCCGCACAGCGGTGACCTACAACCGCATGATGTACGCGACCACCGACGACTTCGTGACCTTCTCGGAGCCGCAGGTGTGGTCAGACGTGCCGCGTGGCACGGGCAAGGGCCTGATCGACTCCACGGTCGCGAAGCAGGACGGCGTGTACTACCGCTTCACGAAGGACGAGGCGTCGATGACCCTCCGCGAGGAGAAGTCGACCGACCTGCTCGCGACCATCACCGGTGCGCTGCCCGGAACCTCCGGCGCCGCTCACCAGTGGACGCTGGTCAAGGAGCAGATCGCGACCGGACTGCCGAACGGCGAGCCGGGAGGCACGTACTCCAGCGGCGAGGGACCGAGCATCTTCCCCTCCAACCCGGGAGA
Source organism: Microbacterium sp. MYb72 (assembly GCF_002979415.1). Taxonomy (GTDB): domain Bacteria; phylum Actinomycetota; class Actinomycetes; order Actinomycetales; family Microbacteriaceae; genus Microbacterium; species Microbacterium natoriense. The sequence continues at coordinate 6,173 of NZ_PCOT01000040.1, forward strand.
CGTGAACGGCTTCGAGTGGTACCTGTTCATCGATCAGCCGAACTACCACGGCGGGCCGAACCACTACATCCCGTTCGGGTCGGACGACATCGCGAACGGATCGTCGTGGCAGCCGCTCGGGTCCATCCTGCGCGCGAACCTGCCGCAGAACAGCGACGGAGGAAAGCCGCGCCACGGCACGGTGATCCCGGTCACCCGCGCCGAGTACCAGACGGTGCTCGAGGGCTTCGCGCCGGAGATCGCGGTGACCGAGGTCGCCCCGATCACGGCATCCACCACCGCCGGTCGCGCGCCCTCGCTGCCGAAGGCCGTGCTGACGACCGCGAGCGGCGCGACCTCCACGGTCGACGTCGCCTGGGCGGGAGTGGACCCGGCCGACTACGCGTCCCCCGGCGCCTTCACAGTGCGCGGCATCGCGCAGGACGATTCGCGGATGCCGGTCACGGCCACCGTCACGGTCACACCGGGCGTCGGTCTCGACGTGTCGTCCCGCTGCGTCGTCGGCAAGGTCGTCGTGACCGCGAAGGTGTCGAACGCGGCGGTCTCCGCCGTCGAAGTCGCCCTGGCCTCGCCCTACGGCGAGCGCATCGTGGACGTCGCCGGAGGCAAGAGCACGACCGTCACCTACACGACCAGGGCGGCCTCGATCGCGGCCGGTCAGGTGCAGGCCTCGGTCGGCGGCGTCGCCGCGGCATCCGGCTCGTTCGCCGGGCGCACCTGCTGACGCCATCGCACTCGCGGGCGTGAGCCTCGTCGGGCCGATGCGGAGCTGCTCCGCATCGGCCCGACGTGTATCAGATCAGCGCGTCGCGGCTCCTCCTCTACACAGTCTCTCGGAGGAGGTCATCATGTGCGTTCCCGTGCTCTGGGTCGGAAAGGACCGCGACGGTCACATCACCCACATCGGCGGTGCGACCGCGACGGGGATGCCGTGGGGGCTGACGGTCGGGGAGGCCGTGGCCGCGATCGACTCCCGCCTCTGGGACTTCTTCACCCACGTCGGCGACCGCTACGCGATGGTCGTCGTGCGCGGGAGCGGCGGCCAGCGGCACCTGACGACGATCCCCGACAGCTGGACGCCGAACAACCTCGACTCGCTGCCCGTGAACCCCGCCCCGCTGGCGGGTCTGATGCCCGGGTTCCCGTTGAGCCTGCCTGGCCCGTCTGCCATGGCGCAGACCCGCATCCGCTCGATCCAGGTGCTGCGCAACCGACGGTGGGAGACGCTGTTCACGGGCGATCACGCCGTGGGCTCCTCGCTCATGATCCCGGTGCCGCAGGGGTTCCACGACGGGAATCCGCCGACGTTCCGTCTGGACGTGCTGGTGCCTTTCCCCGCCCAGATCGGCGCGGCGGATCCCGTGGTGCTCCCCGTGGTGACGACGGATGCGCCGGAGCCCCGGCGTTCGATCGAGGAGGCGGGCCGGGGGTGGTGCTCGATCGACTACGTGCTGACGCATCCGGACGGGACACCGGATCCGACCAAGCCGAGCCGCATGACGGAGGCGCGGATGCACGTGCGCCCCACCCGCTCCGAATGGCGCAAGCGCCGCTACGGGTGCGCGGTCACGGCGACGTCGATCAACGTGAACTGCCTGATGGGCGGGAGGACGCAGACGGGCGGTCAGGCGGTGGGGTTCACGCTCGTGGAGCCCACGTCTCCTCCTGTGCAGCCGCCGAGCGACCAGGTGACGGTGCCCGGTGTGATCGGACAGCGCCTGGATGCCGCGCTCACCGCGCTGTGGGCTGTGCCCCTGCAGGTCACGCTGATCGGGCCGGTCGACGTGAACACGAATCTGCAGGTCGAGTCCCAGTCCCCGGCGGCGGGGAGCAAGGTCAGGCGCAACAGCGGGGTCGTGCTGACCACGCAGCGGATCACCGCGCCGACGGGGGTGAAGGAGCTGCGCATCGAGAACCGGTCCAACCGGCAGGCGGCCCTCGGCATCTGGCTGTTCGACCACTCCACCGGGGCGTGGTCGCACGAGACGACCGTCGACTACGAGGCGACGGAGACCGTCTCCTTCGAGGATGGCCATCTCTTCACCGTGGCGGCGATCGATCCGCAGATGCCGTACTGCTCCACGGGCGACCCGACCGATGTGGACTGCGTGTACGCCAGCCCGACCAGGCAGTTCGACGGAGATGACGACGGGGCGACCCTGGACTGGACGGTCACCTGAGCGACCGCGGGCGGGCATGCGACAGGATGGCCCCATGCCCCTGCACGACGACGAGCTGCTCATCGAGACCGAGACGGTCGCCGCGCTGATCCACGAGCAGTTCCCGCGGTGGCGTGACCAGCCGGTGCGCCGTATCGCCGTCGCCGGCACCGTGAACGCGATCTTCCGCATCGGAGACGGCGCCGCGGCACGATTCCCGCTCGTCGCCGCCGACCCCGAGGAGACGACGGCGACCCTGGCCGCGGAGTCCGCCGCGATGCACGAGCTCGCCGCGCACGCCACCGTGCCGACCCCGGTCCCCCTCGCGATCGGCGCCCCCGGACGCGGCTACCCGCTGCCCTGGTCGATCCAGACCTGGATCCCCGGCGAGGTCGCGTCCCCGGATGCCGCGGCGCACTCCCCCGTGTTCGCCCGCGACCTCGCGGCGCTCGTCTCCGCCCTCCGCAGCGCCGACACGAGGGGCCGCGTCTTCTCCGGGAATGGACGCGGCGGCCACCTCCCCGACTCCGACGACTGGCTCGACCTCTGCTTCCGTGAGAGCGAGGGGCTCCTCCCGGTCGACGAACTTCGGGCGCTGTGGCGGGAGCTGCGTGTGCTCCCCTCGTCCGGCCCCGATGTGATGTCGCACGGCGACCTGATCCCAGCGAACCTGCTCCTCGACGGCGAGCGGCTGGGCGGCGTGCTCGACGGCGGGGGCTTCGCCCCGGCCGACCCCGCGCTCGACCTCGTCTCCGGCTGGCATCTCCTGGACGCCGACGCCAGAGCGGTCTTCCGCGAGGCGCTGCGCAGCGCGGATCCCTCGGCGTCGAGGGACGAGGAGCTCGTGTGGCGGCGCGGAGCCGCCTGGGCCCTGCAGCAGGCGATGGGTCTGGTCTGGTACTACCGCGAGTCGCACCCGACGATGAGCGAGCTCGGCCGCCGCACGCTGTCGCGCATCCTCGCGGCGCCGGAGTTGCGGCGCACGCCCTGAGACGCTCCGCTCAGAGCCCGAGCCGCTCCAGGTACGGACCCACGAGACGGCGATCCGGGTCGTAGGCGGCGGCCAGGGCCGCGAAGTCGTCCCACCGCGGGTAACGAGCCCGCACCTCGGCCGCGTCGAGCGTGAAGACCTTGCCCCAGTGCGGGCGCGCGGAGGCGGGCAGCGCCGCCTCGATCACGGGGAGCAGCGCGCGCACGGCCTCCTCCTCCGGCTTCCACGTGAAGTGGATGCCGACGGCATCCGTCCCGAACGACGAGCTCAGCCACAGCTCGTCGGCGCGCACCGTGCGGATCTCGGTGACCAGCAGCAGCGGGGCGATGCGGTCGGCGAGCGCGCGCACGGCGGAGATCGCGGCGACCGCATCCGCTCGCGCGACGAGGAACTCGCTCTGGATCTCCGCTCCGGCGGAGGGCGTGAACTCCAGCCGGAAGTGCGGCAGCCGCTGGAACCACGGACCGGCGACGCCCTCCTGCGCGGTGCAGGCCGCGGGGTCCACGCCGAGGATCGGATGCCGTTCGCCGTCGGCGGCCTCGGCGCCGAGCGCGGCGGCGAGACCCTCACGCGACGACTGCTGGCTGCGGGCCTCGGCCCTCGACGCCGGGACGCGCTGCTTGATCCAGATCTGGTCGGCGACGTCGGTGCGCTGCCAGGTCGTGAAGATGCTCACGCTGGTGCCCGCGCCGGTGACGGCGTCGAGATCGGCGAGGATCGCCTCCCACGACGGATGCTCGTACACGTGCTGGGCGACCTGATAGGTCGGCTCGACGTCGAGCGTCAGGTCGATGACGGCGCCCAGCGCCCCGAGCGACACGACGGCCCCGTCGAAGCCCTCGTCGCCCCGAGTCAGCTCCACGGTCTCCCCCGCCGGGGTCATGATCGTGAGCCCGCTGACGGCGCTCGCGAGGGAGCCGATCGCGTCGCCGGAGCCGTGGGTGCCCGTCGCGACCGCGCCGGCGACGGAGATGTGGGGCAGAGAGGCGAGGTTCGCGAGGGCGAGACCCTGCTCCTCCAGGACGGGAGCGAGGTCGCCGTAGCGGAGGGCCCCCGACACGCGCACGGTGTCGCGCTGCGGAGAGACCTCGATGCGGCGCGGCATCCGGTCGAGCGCGATCAGCACGCCGTCGGTGTCGGCGATGTCGGTGAAGCAGTGGCGGGAGCCGAGCATCCGCACGGGGCCGCCGCGCCCGAGCAGATCGCGCAGTTCGTCGACCGACTCCGGATGCTCGACGGACGACGCCCGGTACACGACGTTGCCCGCCCAGTTGCGCTCGATGCTCATGGCGTCATCGTAGCCTCCACGCGGAGGATTACATCGATGCAGATCGGCGGAGCGAGGGCCGGAGGATAGGCTGACCGGATGACAGCGATGCTGCCGCCGCGCGCCACCATGAAGGACGTCGCCGCTCTCGCCGGCGTGTCGATCAAGACGGTGTCGAACGTCGTGACGGGCGCCGTCGCCGTCCGCGAGGAGACGCGCACGAGGGTCGAGTCGGCGATGGCGCAGCTCGACTTCGTGCCGAACCTCAGCGCCCGCGGACTGCGCAAGGGCCGCTCGGGAATCATCGCCGTCGCCCTCCCCGACCTCGCCAGCGCGTTCTCCGCCGAGCTCGTGCAGCACATCGTCGAGGCCGCTCACGAGAGGGGGCTCGCCGTGCAGATCGAGGAGACCGCGTCGGTGCCGGAGCGGGAGAAGGAGCTCGTCTCCCGGGCTCGCGCCCGCCTCGTCGACGGTCTTATCCTCAACCCCATCCGGCTGGAGGACAGCGTCCTGAAGTACGCCGATCGACTGCCGCCCCTCGTGGTGATCGGCGAGGTCGAGCAGAACAGGGCCGACCACGTCAGGATCGACAGCCGCCGTGCCGCGGCGGACGCGACCAGGCACGTGCTGTCCCGTGGGGCCACCCGGATCGCGGTGGTCGGCGCCGACGACGACCCGGCCGCGGCCACCGCGACGAGCCGCCTCCGGCTGGAGGGCGTGCACGACGCCCTCCGCGAGGCGGGCATCGCCCGCGACCCCGCCCTCGAGATCAACCCTCTCCACTGGGCCGCGACCGGAGGGGCCGACGCCGTGCGGACGCTCTACGAACGCCGCGTCGCGTTCGACGCGATCGTCGCGTTCACCGATGCCCTCGCGCTCGGCGCGCTGCACGCCCTGCACGAACGCGGCGTGAGCGTGCCGGGCGACGTGATCGTGACCGGCTTCGACGACATCGAGTTCTCGCGGTTCGCCTCCCCCGCCCTCACGACGATCGCGTTCGAGCGCCGAGCCGTCGCCGACGCCGCGCTCGGACTCCTCGAGTCCCGCATCGACGACCGCGGCGCCGCCCCTCGGGGCGTCACCCTGCCGCACCGGCTGGAAGAGCGCGCGAGTACGCAGGGCCGTCCTCGCGGCTACCGTCCCTGACGGGTGCGGACGGATGCCGACGGCATCCTTGCTCCTCGATTACATCGATGTAATGATGGAGATCCGCGCCGTTCCCGTTCGGCGTCGGACTCGGATCCAAGGAGAGCGATGACCCAGGCCCGCATCACCGTCGACCGCGACTTCACGATCGGCGACGTCCCCCGGAGACTCTTCGGGTCGTTCGTCGAGCACATGGGACGCTGCGTCTACACCGGCATCTACGAGCCCGGGCACCCGCTGGCCGACGAGCGCGGCTTCCGCACGGACGTGCTCGCCCTCGTGAAGGAGATGGGTCCGACAGTGGTGCGCTACCCCGGCGGCAACTTCGTCTCCGGCTACCGCTGGGAAGACGGGGTGGGCCCGGTGGCCGACCGCCCCGTGCGCATCGACGGCGCCTGGCACACGATCGAGACGAATGCCTTCGGTCTGCACGAGTTCATGGACTGGGCGCAGGAGGCGGGCGCCGAGGTCATGGAGGCCGTCAACCTCGGCACCCGCGGTGTCGAGGAGGCCCGCGCCCTCGTCGAGTACGCCAACCACCCCGGCGGCACGTACTGGTCGGACCTCCGTCGGAAGAACGGCGCCGAGCAGCCGTTCGACATCACGCTCTGGTGCCTGGGCAACGAGCTCGACGGACCGTGGCAGATCGGCGGCAAGACCGCGGCCGAGTACGGCCGGCTGGCGCAGGAGTCCGCGAAGGCCATGAAGCTGGTCGACCCGACGATCGAGCTCGTCGCCGTGGGCTCGTCCAGTCGCTCCATGCCGACGTTCGGCTCCTGGGAGCACACCGTGCTCACCCACGCGTACGACGAGGTCGACTACATCTCGATGCACGCCTACTACCAGGAGCACGACGAGGATGCCGCGTCCTTCCTCGCCGAGTCCGTCGACATGGACGCGTTCATCGAGGGCGTCATCGCCACGGTGGACGCGGTCAAGGCCGCCGGAAAGCACACGAAGCAGGTCGACATCTCGTTCGACGAGTGGAACGTGTGGGATCAGGTGCGGTACAACGAGGTCGAGGCGGCCGAGATCGCCGCGGCCGGGTGGCGGCAGCATCCGCGGATCATCGAGGACACCTACTCGGTGACGGATGCCGTCGTCGTCGGCACCCTGCTGAACAGCCTCCTGCGGCACGGCGATCGCGTGAAGATCGCCAACCAGGCCCAGCTCGTCAACGTGATCGCGCCGATCAGGGCGGAGGAGAACGGCCCGGCCTGGCGCCAGACCAGCTTCTGGCCCTTCGAGCGCATGGCGCGCCTCGCGAAGGGCCGCATCCTGCGCCTCGCCGTGACCGCCTCGCAGATCAGCACGAAGCGCTACGGCGACGTGGACTCGATCGACGCCGCGGCGACCTGGGACGAGGAGTCGGGCAGGCTCGTGGTGTTCGTCGCCAACCGCTCACTGGAGGAGCAGAACGACCTCACGATCGACCTGCACGGCCTGGGCGACGTGCGCCTGCGCCACGCCGAGACGCTCACCGTGCCGGAGGGCGGCGACCGCAGCACCGCGAACCTCGAGACCACCCCCGACGCCGTGCACATGGTGCCGCTCGCGGCCGCCGAGGTCGTCAGCGGCGCCGTGCGCGCGACCCTCCCCCCGCTGTCGTGGTCGGTCATCGAGCTGGACGTGACGCGGGCCTGACGCCGCCTGAGCGCCGAGACCCACTGAGAACGCCGAGACCCACCCCCGCACACGTCGGCGGGGGTGGGTCTCGGCGTTGATGATGGGTCTCGGCGCTGGTCGGAACGGGGTCCCTGAGCCTGCCGAAGAGCCCGGAGGACTCAGCCGGCGGCCTCCTCCGGACGATCGAGCACGTCGATCGCCGCGGTGTCGGGCTCGTACTCGTCGATGTGGCGCTCATCCTGACCGTCGTACAGCGACAGCGGACGGATCAGCGCGTTCGACGACTGCTGCTCGATGATGTGCGCGGTCCATCCGGTGATGCGCGCAGCCACGAACAGCGGAGTGAAGGTGAGCGTGTCGAAGCCGATGAGGTTGTACGCCGGACCCGAGGGGTAGTCGAGGTTCGGGTAGATGCCCTTGCGTCCGACGAACTCGCTCTCGAGCCTGTCGTACAGCTCGCCGACGGCCGGCTTGTCGTAGTGCGCGACGAGCGAGTCCAGCGCGGCCTTCATGGTCGGCACGCGGGAGTCGCCCCGCTTGTACACGCGGTGCCCGAAGCCCATGATCTTGCGCTTCTCGGCGAGTGCGGCATCGAGCCAGCCCTCGACCTGGTCGGCCGTGCCGATCTCGTCGAAGATGTGCATGACGGCCTCGTTCGCTCCGCCGTGCAGCGGACCCTTGAGCGCGCCGATCGCCCCGACGACCGCCGAGTACAGGTCGCTGAGGGTCGACGTGATCACCCGAGCTGTGAACGTGGAGGCGTTGAAGGAGTGCTCCGCGTAGAGGATCATCGAGCGGTTGAACGCGTCGACCACCACCGGGTCGGGCTCCTCACCGAACGTGAGCCAGAGGAAGTTCGCGGCGTAGTCGAGGTCGTCGCGCGACTCGACGGGGTCGAGTCCCCGGCGACGGCGCTGCCCGTACGACACGATCGCCGGGAGCGCGGCGAACAGCGTGAGGCTGCGCTCCTGGTTCTCCTCCGGCGTGCCGACGGCATCCAGCACGTTGGCGATGCCCGCCGTCTCGATCGCGCCGATCACGCTCACCGCGGTGCGCACCTCGTCCATCGGATGCGAGTCCAGCGGCAGCCGGTCGATCGCGTCCTTGACCTCGGGAGAGAGCGCGCGGTGCTGCCGCTCGGTCAGCCGGAAAGCGGCCAGCTCCTCTGGCGTGGGCAGCTCGCCGTGCCACAGCAGGTACGCCACGGCCTCGAACGACTGCGTCGCCGCGAGCTCCTGCACGGGGTAGCCGCGGTAGAGCAGGCTGTTCGTCTCGGGGTTGACCTTCGAGATCGCCGTCGTGTCGACGACGACGCCTGCGAGGCCCTTCTTGATGTCCGGCTCGGTCATGGTCACTCCTTCGTGGGTTACCGCTCGAGTGTGAAGTTGAAGACGCCGGAGTCGAAGTGGTTGTACGACTCGTAGTCGATCAGATCGTAGAGATCGGCGCGGTGCTGCATCTCTCCGAGCTTCGAGGTCAGGTGCCCCTCGTCGTTCAGCGTATCCAGTGCGCGGCCTGCAGCGCCCATCGCGATGCGCAGCAGCGACACCGGCCAGATGACGAGGTTCACCCCGGCATCCCGCAGCTGATCCGTGGAGAACAGCTCGGACTTGCCGAACTCGGTCATGTTGGCGAGGATCGGCACGTCCACCGCGTTCGCGATCGCCTCGAATTCCTCCAGCGTGCGCATGGCCTCGGGGAAGATCGCGTCGGCCCCGGCATCCACCAGCGCCTTCGCCCTGTCGATCGCGGCATCCAGCCCCTCGATCGCGCGGATGTCGGTGCGCGCCATGATGAGGAAGTTCTCGTCGCGACGCGCGTCGGCCGCCGCACGGATGCGCTTGATCGCGGTGTCCTCGTCGACGACGCTCTTGCCGTCGAGATGGCCGCAGCGCTTGGGGTTGATCTGGTCTTCGATGTGGGTGCCCGCGAGCCCCGCATCCTCGAGCTCCTGGATCGTGCGGGCGACGTTCATCGGCTCGCCGAACCCGGTGTCGGCGTCGACGATCGCGGGCAGGTCGGTCATGCGCGCGATCTGCTTCGCCCGTCCCGCGACCTCGGTGAGGGTCGTGAGCCCGATGTCGGGCAGGCCGAGGTCGGCGGAGAGGACGGCGCCGGAGATGTAGACGCCGTCGAAGCCCTTCTGCTCGATGAGGCGGGCGCTCAGCGGGTTGAACGCCCCGGGGAAGCGCAGCAGCTCGCCGCTCGCGAGCCGCTCCCGGAACAGCCGCCGCTTCTCGGCCGAGGTGACGGTGGAGTACAGCATCAGAACAGCCCCTTCGGGGCGTCGGCGGCCTCGAGCAGGCCGGGCCGGGCGATGATCGAGAGCTCGCCGACCTCTGCGGCCGTGAGCTCGGGAAGACGCTGCACGAGCTCCAGGAAGCGCTCGATCTCGGCGGGCTCCAGCACCGGCTCCGCCAGCAGACGGAACTTCGCGATGTAGTTCTCCCGCACGAACGGACGGGCCCCGAGCGGATGCGCGTCGGCGACGGCGATCTCGTCCACCACGGTCGAGCCGTCGGTCAGGCGGATCTCGACGCGACCGCCGAACGCCTTCTCGTCGGGGTCCTCGGAGTGGTAGCGGCGCGTCCACTCGGCATCCTCCGCCGTGGTGACCTTGTGCCACAGCGCGACCGTGTCGGCGCGGCCGGCGCGCTCGGGGGCGTAGGAGTCGACGTGGTGCCATCCGCCGTCCTGCAGCGCGACCGCGAAGATGTACGGGATCGAGTGGTCGAGCGTCTCGCGCGACGCCGTCGGGTCGTACTTCTGCGGGTCGTTCGCCCCGGAGCCGATCACGTTGTGCGTGTGGTGGCTGGTGTGGATGACGATCGACTCCACGTTCGCGGGGTCGGCCAGCTCCGGGCGGGCGTTGTGGAGCCGACGCGCCAGGTCGATCAGCGCCTGCGCCTGGTACTCGGCCGAGTGCTCCTTCGTGTAGGAGTCGAGGATCGCCCGCTTGGGCTCGCCCGGTGCGGGCAGCGGCACCTCGTACGCGGCATCCTTGCCGTCGAGCATCCAGGCGATCACGCCGTCCTCACCCTCGTAGATCGGGGCGGGGCTGGTCTGTCCGCGCATCGCACGGTCGACCGCCTCGACGGCCATCTTGCCCGCGAAGGCCGGGGCGTGCGCCTTCCAGGTGGAGATCTCGCCCTTGCGGCTCTGCCTGGTCGCCGTGGTCGTGTGCAGCGCCTGGCCGACGGCCTGGTAGATCGTCTCGGCGTCGAGGCCGAGCAGGGTGCCGATGCCGGCGGCGGCCGACGGGCCGAGGTGCGCGACGTGGTCGATCTTGTGCTTGTGCAGGCAGATCGCGCGCACGAGGTCCATCTGGATCTCGTAGCCCGTCGCGATGCCGCGGACAAGCGCTCGGCCATCTGCGCCGACGTGCTGCGCGACCGCGAGGATCGGCGGGATGTTGTCGCCAGGGTGCGAGTACTCCGCAGCCAGGAACGTGTCGTGGTAGTCGAGCTCGCGCACGGCCACGCCGTTCGCCCACGCCGCCCACTCGGGGCTGGTGCGGTGGTCGAGAGCGGCGCCGAAGACCGTCGCCCCGACCCCGCCGGTCGAGACGGGGTGGGTGAACGCCTGCGCGCGGGCGGCGTTGATCGGAGGACGGGTGAGGGATGCCGCCGCCACGGAGGCGTTGTCGATGATGCGGTTGATGATCATGTCGACGACGGCGGGCTCGACCTCGACCCGGTCGGTGGCGACCTCGGCGATCTTCCAGGCGAGCTGGTCCTCGCGGGCGAGGTTCTCTTCGCTGCGGTGGACGCGGACGTGGTGGGTGACGGTCATTTCACACCTTCTGGGTTGGCTGTCAGGGAGTCGAGGATGCCGGTGAGCGCGTTGTGCAGGTGCACGTGCGTCGCGTGGGCGGCGAGGTCGCCGTCGCGGGCGGCGAGCGCCTGGGCGATCGTGCGGTGTTCGGACGCGGATGCCGCGAGCCGTTCCGGCTTGTCTCGCGCCATGCGCCGCACCCGGACGAGGTGGGTGCGCACGGTGCGCAGAGCCGAGGCGATGTAGTCGTTGGCCACGGCCTCGTCGAGGGCCGCATCGAAGCGCGCGATCAGGGTGTAGTACGCGTCGCGCCCTGCATCCGCCGTCAGGTCGACGTGCGCGAACTCCTCGGCGAGCGCCGCGAACAGAGCGGCGTCGCCGCGGGATGCGGCGAGACGCGCAGAGGTCTCCTCCAGCGCACGGCGGATCTCGAACAGGGCGCGGATGTCGTCGGCGTCGAGATCTGCGACGACCGTGACGCGCGGCGACTGCTGCACGACGAGCCCGTCTGCGGCGAGCCGGCGCAGCGCCTCGCGCATCGGGGTCCGACTGATGCCGAGGCGCTCCGCCTGCTCGACCTCGCCCAGCACGACGCCCGCGGCGAGCGCGCCGGACTGGATGCCGTCGAGCAGATGCGCGTAGGCGCGGTCGCTCGCTGTGGTCCGTTCCGCGGCGAGGGTCATACCGTCAGTGTATACATAAACCGGTACGGTTGGCCATGAGAGGTGGTCTACCCCGCAAGAGGTATACATAAGCTCCGCGCCGGCACCCACTCGCACGGAGTCGGCGCCTCGTGCCGCTACTCGCGCTCGGCAGCGACGACAGGGGCCGCATCCGCAGGCGCCACAGAGGCAGGCACCACAGACGCAGGAACCCCCTCCACGGGGACCGGCTCGACGAACTGTTCGGCGACGGCATCCGTCGCGGGCTCGCCGAGCTTGACGATGATGACCCCGGCGAGCACGAGCGCGCCTCCCATCGCCTGAACCGGGCCGGGGACCTGACCGAGCATCAGCGCACTGAAGACCATCGCGGCGACGACCTCGGACAGCGCGATGAACGACGCCAGGCGGGAGCCGAGCATCCGGGTCGAGACGATGCCGAGGATGTACGCGAGCGCGGTCGCGATGACACCCATCGCCAGCACGGGGACGAACCACGGCACCGTGATGACGCTGTACTCCACGTCGGCCGTGGTCCACGCGATGGGGAGCACACCCACGGCACCAGCGACGGTGAGGCCGATCGCGCCGATGAGGAGTCCGAGCCCCGCCAGCGCGATCGGCGGCAGGCCGGTGTCGGCGCGCGCCGACAGCACGAAGTAGGTCGCGGCGCCGATCATCGCTCCGAGCGCGAACAGGATGCCGCCGAGGTTCACCTGCGCGCCGGTGAGGACGTCGAGCATGAGCACGAGTCCGATGAAGGCGATCGCGGCACCGAGGAGGCTGCGGCGCGTGGGCTTCTCTCCCCTGCGGATCCAGAGCCAGAAGACGACGGCGATGGGGGCGGTGTACTCGATGAGCAGGGCGATGCCGACATCCATCACGGCGACCGCCTGGAAGTAGCAGAGCTGTGCGGCGGTCACGGCGAGGAGGCCGTAGACGAGGACCATTCCCGCGTGGCGGCGGACGAGGCCCCACTTGCCGCGCAGCGCCAGGAGCGTGGGCACCAGCAGCACCAGGGCGGCCACCCACATGCGCACGGTGACGGCGGCCCCCGGGGTCCAGCCCGCATCGATGAGGCCGCGGGCGAAGATGCCGGACATGCCGAACGAGACCGCGGCGCCGAGCGCGAAGAGCAGGCCGGCATTCGACCTGCGGGGCGCGGTCACCCGCGCGATGTCATTAGCTACTGCGCTCATGACATGTGACGCTACTCCTGCGCGATGTAACATGTCAACATGATCTTCACCTATGACACGGAGGACGCTCTGCGCGCGGCCGTGTGGCTGGTCAACACGGCGGAGGATCCGGAGTCGATGGCTGATGCCGCCGACGAGGAAGCCTTCCTCGGCGCCTTCCCCTACACCGGCAGGATCGATCGCGACGACGCCGAGGCCGCGTCCCTCCGCGCCCTCCGGCCCGGCCTGCGCGAGATGCTGCTGGCTCCGCGCGACGAGATGGCCGAGCGGGTCAACGACGCCCTCGCGTCGGTCACCCTGGCCCCGCGCCTCACACGGCACGGCGAGCTGGACTGGCACCTGCACGCGATCGTCGACGACGCGCCTCTCTCCGACCGCGTGCTCGTGGAGACCGCGATGGCGCTGATCGACGTCATCCGCGCCGACGAGGGCTCCCGCATCTCGGTGTGCGCCGACGACACGTGCGACGCTCTCGCCCTCGACCTCTCGCGCAACCGCTCGAAGCGCTACTGCTCGACCACGTGCGCCAACCGCAATGCGGTGGCCGCCTACCGCGCCCGCCGCTCGGAGCCCTGACCCGCCGCCGCATCCCTCCCGTTCCGGTCGCGAACCTGGTCGCGAAAGCGCCCGGATCGGGACCAGGTTCGCGACCGGAGCAGCTTCACCACTTCACACTCTTCACAAACTTCTGAAATCCGCGTAGCGTGCCGCTCATGGACACAGTGATCCGCACGAGCGGCCTCACCAAGCACTACGGCCGCGTGCACGCTCTCGACGGCCTCGACCTCTCCGTCACCGCGGGCCAGGTGCACGGCTTCCTCGGCCCGAACGGCGCGGGCAAGACGACCACCATCCGCATCCTCCTCGGCCTCGCGCGCAAGACCGGGGGCACGGCATCCGTCCTCGGAAGCGACCCCTGGCGGGACGCGACCGACCTGCACCGCCGCATCGCCTACGTGCCTGGTGACGTCAGCGTGTGGCCCAACCTCTCGGGCGGCGAGGCCATCGACCTGCTCAGCCGCCTGCGCGGCGCCGACACCCGCGGTGCCGTCTACCGGAGCGATCGCGAGCGCCTCGAGACCGCGTTCCAGTTCGACCCGCGCAAGAAGGGTCGCGCCTACTCCAAGGGCAACAGGCAGAAGGTGGCGCTGATCTCGGCGTTCACGGTGCCGGCCGACCTGTACATCCTCGACGAGCCGACGAGCGGCCTCGACCCTCTGATGGAGGTCGTGTTCCGCGAGGAGGTCGCCAGGGTGCGGGATGCCGGGGCCACCGTGCTGCTGTCGAGCCACATCCTGTCGGAGGTCGAGCTGCTGTGCGACCGCGTCTCGATCATCCGCGCGGGGCGCGTGGTGGAGTCGGGCACACTCGCGGAACTGCGCCATCTCACCCGCACCGAGGTGTCGTTCACGGCGACGGATGCCGCGGCGGCCGACGGCATCCGGTTCGCCCACGACCCGTCGTTCGCCGACGGACGCGCGAGGTTCACGGTCGACAGCGACGACGTCGCATCCGTACTCCCCGTGCTCGCCCAGCGGGCGGTCACCGGTCTGCGCATCGAGCCGCCGTCTCTGGAGGAGCTCTTCCTCCGCCACTACGGGGACGACGTGACGGATGCCGCGGGCGACGCGGATGCCGCGGCCCCGGCCCGCACCCGGAGGAGCGCGCGATCATGATCCCCCTCCTCCGCCAGCGCCTGCGCCGGGACTGGCTGCAGGTGACGCTGTGGATCCTCGGCGCGGTCCTCCTCGCGTACGCCGGCTACGGCGGCGTCACGCAGTCGTACAGCACGGTCGCCGACCGGCAGGAGGTGCTCACGGCTGTGATGGCGAACCCGGTGATCCTGATGTTCCGGGGTCTCCCGTCTGGCACGTCCGTGGGCGCCTTCCTGGCCTTCGAGGACCTCCCGTGGCTGGCGATGCTCGCGGCGCTCATGAGCACGTTCCTCGCCGTGCGGCACACCCGCGGCGACGAGGAGGCGGGGCGCAGCGAGCTCGTCGCCGCCACGTCGGCCGGACGCACCCTGCCCACAGTCGCGACGATCGTGCACGGCCTCGCCGCGAACCTCGTGCTCGCGCTGCTCACGGCGCTCGCGCTGATCGCGGCGGGGATGGATGCCGACGGCTCCCTGCTCACGGGAGCGGCGGCCGGCGCCACCGGGGTCGCCTTCCTCGGCATCGGCCTCGTCGCCGCGCAGCTCATGCGCACATCGCGCGGCGCGAACTCACTGACCGTGTGGGTGCTCGTGGCGACCTTCCTGCTCCGCGGGATCGGCAACGTCGCGGGGACCCCCAGTGACGACCTCACCCGCATCGAGAGCTCCTGGCTCGTGTGGCTCTCGCCGTTCGGCTGGGCCGAGCAGACCCGTCCCTACGATGCCGACGACCCCTGGCCCGCGGTGCTCGCGCTGGGGTTCGGACTCCTCCTCGCCGCCGCCGCGACGCTGCTGCAGTCGGCCCGCGACATGGGCGCGAGCTTCATCGCGGAGCGCAACGGCCGCGCGAACGCCACGGCGGCCCTGTCGTCTCCGCACGCGCTGGTCTGGCGGCTGTCGTGGGGGTCGGTGCTCGGCTGGACGATCGGCGGAGCGCTCACCGGCATCCTCGCCACCACCCTGTCGTCGCTCGCCGGTCAGGTCGCCGGCGAGAATCCGGCGGTCGCGCAGATCCTCGAGAAGATCGCCAGGGCGGGGAACCTCGACGAGGCCGTGATCACCGTCTTCTTCACCATGCTCGGCATCCTCGCCGCGTGCGCGGCCGTGCAGACGATCGTCCGCGCCCGTCAGGAGGAGGCCCACGGCACGGCCGAGTCGGTGCTCGCGGCCGCGGTCGGGCGCGTGCGGTGGTTCGCCGACTACACGCTCGTCGCCACGTGCGCCGTCGCGCTCGTCATCGCGGCCGCCATGGCCACGGCGTACCTCGGGATCGCCGCGAACGGAGGCGCGAGCGCGCTGTACCGCGTGGTCACCGTGACCGGGCTGGGGCAGTTCGTCGCGGCATCCGTGTTCACCGCGATCACGGCCCTGGTCTTCGTCGTGCTGCCGCGGGCCACGCTCGGCGTCGGATGGGCGCTCATCGGCGTCGCCAGCATCCTCGGCATGTTCGGACCGCTGTTCGGGATGCCGGAGTGGGCCACCGACCTCTCGCCGATCGCCGTGACCCCCGTGGTCTCGAACGGGGACGTCGACCTCCGCGGGCTCTGGTGGCTCGTGGCTGCGGTCGCGGTCGCCGGCGGCGGGGCACTGACCCTCATGAGGCGCCGCGAGCTCGCGGCCGACGGATAACCTGGGGAGCACATGGAACACCGGGGACAGGACGCCGCAGAGCAGGCGGCCGCGATGATGACGGCGGCGGGGATGCCGCGCATGCCCGCGCGCGTCATGATGGCGCTCGTCGCAGCCCCGGACGGCGGGTACACGGCCGCCGATCTCGCCGATCGCCTCGGGGTGTCGGCCGCCGCCGTGTCGGGGGCCGTGCGCTACCTGCAGGACGCGCACTTCGTGCGTCGGCTGCCCACGGCCGGGCACCGCCGCGACCGCTACGACCTCGCACCCGACGGCTTCCACTCGGTCATCATCGGCAACATC
Source organism: Microbacterium sp. MYb72 (assembly GCF_002979415.1). Lineage (GTDB taxonomy): Bacteria > Actinomycetota > Actinomycetes > Actinomycetales > Microbacteriaceae > Microbacterium > Microbacterium natoriense. Next base: position 22,583 of record NZ_PCOT01000040.1, read on the forward strand.
CCCGTCTACCGCCGCCTCGCGGAGCACGTCGACCGGATCGGCGCCGAGCTCGGCGACGAGGAGGTCTCGGCCGAGCGCGCCGCGCAGATGTCGGGCTTCCTCCGGTTCATGGCCGAGCGGATGCCGCAGCTGGTCGCCGAGTGGGAGGCGCAGGACCCCGCACCCGACCGCTGAGCGAGCGCCGTCGCGCCGGCTACATGCCGACGACGCCCTCGAAGAGGCCAATGTGGTTGCCGTCGGGGTCGACGACGACCGCCCACGCGCTGGTGTCGGTGATGGGCTGCTTCTCCATCGCGACCGATCCCCCGGCGGCGAGCGCGGCGGCGACCGTGTCGTCGATCGAGTCGACCTCGACGTACGAGCGCGGCTGCGTGAAGCCCTCGCTGCGCGGGGCCAGCCCGCCGCCCGAGATGCCGTTGGGCGCCTGCCACATGGGGTAGCCCTCGAACCCGGGCGGCTCGGCGATCTGCCAGCCGAACAGCGCCGAGTAGAACCCGGACGCCGCGGTCAGGTCGGTGACCGGGATGTCGATGTGGGTGATGTCTCCGTGCGCCATGATGCTCCCTTTCGCCGTGCGGACGCAGACAGTCTTCTCGCCGCGACCGCCGACTTCAAGGGCCTGTGCGTTCAGGCGGAGGGGTGCCCCACGACGCCCTTGCGCAGCAGCGCGTTGCCGTACTTGCGGGTCTCTCCGGTGCGGACCATGAGGTACGCGGCCTTCGCCACCCCGTAGTACGCGAATCGCTCGACGAAGGCGGTGGAGCCGGCATCCGTCCCCGCAGCCGCCATGAGCTGATGCTGCACGTCGAGCACCTCGCCGTCGGCCGAGGCCATCAGGTCGATGCCGGGGGCGTCGTCGAGAGGGAGCACCGTGCGGATCGCGGCGACGACCTCGGGCGTGGTGGTGCCCGGCAGATCGATCACCCGCTCCCCCAGCGCCCACGCCGGGAAGTGCGCGTCGGCGACGACGACGGAGTCGGAGTGCCCCATCCGGTCGAGGTGCAGCAGCAGCTCGCCGGTGAGCAGGGGGTGGATGCCTTCGAGCACGGTGCGTCTCCTCGGATCGGACGGGTGGGGTGGTCAGGCCGGGACGAGAGCCTCGGCGGCCAGAGTCTGCCAGAGCGAGGCCGGGATCTCCAGCGCCGCGTACTCGGCGTTCTGCGCGAGCTGAGCCGGACGGCTGCCGCCCACGACGACGGCGCGCACGACGTCCGACTGCAGGGGGAACTGCAGCGCCGCCGCCGGCAGCGGCACATCGTGGTCGGCGCAGATCGCGGCGATCCGCACGAGGCGCTCCCACAGCTCCTCGGGGAGCTGCCCGTACTCGTAGCGTCCGTCCCTGCGCGGCTCGCTCTGCGCGAGCAGGCCGGAGTTGAAGACGGATGCCGCGACGATGCCGGTGCCCCTCTCGCGGCACGCCGGCAGCACGTCGGCGGCGGCGGGCTGTTCGAGCAGCGTGTAGCGGCCGGCGACCATGATCAGGTCGAGGTCGGCTCCGCGCACGGCGGCGGCGAGCGCATCCGTCACCATGGATCCGATGCCGATCTGGGCGACCTCGCCGTCGGCGCGCAGCTGCTCCAGCGCGGGCAGGGCCTCGGCGAGCGCGAGGTCGAGGTCGTTGCGCTCCGGATCGTGCAGGTACAGCAGGTCGATGCGCTCGATGCCCAGACGCTCGCGGGACTCGGCGAGCGAGGAGCGGATGCCGTCGGCCGAGAAGTCCCAGACGCGGCGCACGTCGTCGGGCACGTGGAAGTCGTTCGCCGTGTCGAGCCCGCCGCGCTCATGGTCGGGGTTCGCGCGCAGCAGCCGGCCGACCTTCGTGGAGAGAAAGTACTCCTCCCGCGGCTTGGTGCGCAGGAACGCGCCGAGTCGACGCTCGGAGAGGCCGAGCCCGTAGTGCGGGGCGGTGTCGTAGTGGCGGATGCCGGCATCCCACGCCGCGTCGAGCACGGCCCAGGCCTCGTCATCCGTCAGCGGACGGAAGAGGTTGCCGACGTTGGCCGCACCGTAGCCGAGCGGCGGCACGGTCTGCTCAGGCGACGACGACATGCTCACCCCTCCAGGTGTAGTCGATGATGCTGTCGGCCTTCATCTCCATGCCGGTGCCCGGCGCGATCGGGGGCATGTACGAACCGCCCCTGATGTCGGTCGGGGTGACGAAGTGCTCGTGCAGGTGGTCGACGAACTCGATCATGCGGCCCTCGCGCGTGCCGGTGACGGCGACGAAGTCGAACATCGACAGGTGCTGCACGGCCTCGCAGAGCCCGACGCCGCCGGCGTGCGGGCACACCGGCACGCCGAACTTCGCGGCCAGCAGCAGGTTCGCGATGTTCTCGTTCACGCCGGCGACGCGCACGGCGTCGATCTGCATGACCTGGATCGCCTCTGCCTGCAGGAGCTGTTTGAAGATCATGCGGTTCTGGGCGTGCTCGCCCGTCGCGACGCGGATCGGCGCGACCCCGCGGGCGATCTCCGCGTGGCCGAGGATGTCGTCGGGGCTCGTGGGCTCCTCGATCCAGGCGGGGCGGAACTCGGCGAGCGCGTTCACCCACTCGATCGCCTCCGACACCTCCCAGCGCTGGTTCGCATCGATCGCGATCGGGAAGTCCGGCCCGCACACCTCACGGGCCTTGCGGAAGCGGCGGATGTCGTCGTCGAGATCGGCGCCGACCTTGAGCTTGATCTGCGTGAAGCCGTCGGCCATGGCCTCGCGAGCGAGCCGTTCGAGCTTCTCGTCGGAGTAGCCGAGCCAGCCGGGGCTGGTCGTGTAGCCGGGGTAGCCGGTGGCGAGCAGCTCCGCCTCGCGCGCGGCGCGGCCGGGCTCGGCGGCGCGGAGGATCTCCAGCGCATCGTCGCGGGTCAGCGCGTTCGTGAGGTAGCGGAAGTCGACCAGGTCGACGAGCTCCTCCGGCGTCATCCGGGCGAGGAGCTGCCACAGCGGGAGCCCCGCGCGCTTGGCCTTGATGTCCCACAGCGCGTTGACGACCGCGCCGATGGCCATGTGCATGACGCCCTTCTCGGGGCCGAGCCAGCGCAGCTGCGAGTCGCCGATGATCTCGCGGAAGGTGCCGCCCATGTCGTCGAGCAGCGGCTCGAGCTCCCGGCCGACGAGGTGTCCGGCCAGCGCGTCGATCGCCGCGACCTGCACGTCGTTGCCGCGGCCGATCGTGAAGACGAAGGCGTGCCCCTCGATGCCGTCCTCGGCATCCGTCCGCACGATCACGTACGCGGCCGAGTAGTCGGGGTCGGGGTTCATCGCGTCCGAGCCGTCCAGGCTCAGGGACGTCGGGAAGCGGATGTCGGTGGTGTCGAGGGCGACGATACGGCTCACGGGGTTCCTCTCACGGGTCGGACTTCTCGCACCGACCTCTTGGAGTGTAAACATCCGATGTCTATACTGTCAACGAGACAGGCGGTCATCCGGTGACCGCGACAGACGAACACCGACGACTCAGGAGAACCATGAAGTTCGCGCGGCTTGGCGCCCCCGGTGCAGAGATCCCCGTCCTCGTAGACGGCGACCGCTACCTCGACCTCCGCCCAGTGACATCCGATGTGAACGGGGATTTCCTCGCCTCCGACTTCCGCGACCGCGTCGCGACGGCCCTGGCCGTCGGTGAGCTCCCCGAGCTGGCGGACGCCGCGGAGCAGCGCATCGGCGCCCCGATCGCGCGCCCCAGCGCCGTGATCTGCATCGGCCAGAACTACGCCGCGCACGCACGCGAGTCCGGGTCGGAGCCGCCGACCATCCCGATCATGTTCCTGAAGACCCCCAACACCGTGGTCGGCCCGAACGATGCGGTGACGATCCCCCGCGGCAGCGAGAAGACCGACTGGGAGGTCGAGCTCGGCATCGTGATCGGCGCCCGTGCGTCCTACCTCGACTCCCCCGAGGACGCCGACGCGCACATCGCCGGCTACGTCACCGCCAACGACGTCTCCGAGCGGGCGTACCAGATGGAGGTCTCCGGCGGGCAGTGGTCGAAGGGCAAGATCGCCCCCGGCTTCAACCCCACGGGTCCGTGGCTGGTCACCCCCGACGAGGTCGAGGTCGATCGCCTGCGTCTGCGCAGCTGGGTCAACGGCGAGCCGCGCCAGGACTCGAACACCGACGACATGATCTTCGACGTGCGCGTCATCGTGCACCACCTGTCGCAGTACGTGACCCTGGAGCCCGGCGACCTCATCCTCACCGGCACCCCGCAGGGCGTGGCGTTCGGCGGGAAGTTCCCCTACCTGAGGGCCGGAGACGTCGTGGACATCGAGATCGAAGGACTCGGGCACCAGCGCCAGGAGTTCGTGGCATGGGAGGCACAGAAGTGAGCATCGACACGGTCGTTGAGCGAGCGGAGCGAGACGAAACGCACGGATCCGGCATGAGCGGACTCGTCGCGATCGTCACGGGCGGGGCGTCGGGCATCGGAGCGGCCATCGCCCGCCGCCTGCACGCCGAGGGCGCGCACATCGCCGTGCTCGACCGCGACACGTCGGGGGCGGATGCCGCGTTCGCCGCGTTCACGGCCGACGTGTCCGACCGCGCATCGGTGGATGCCGCCGTCGCCGCCGTCGCCGAGCGCTTCGGCCGCATCGACATCGTCGTGAACAACGCCGGCATCGGCGCACAGGGCGACATCACCGCGAACGACGACGACGAGTGGGCGCGCGTGCTGTCGATCAACGTCACCGGCATCGCCAGGGTGACGTCGGCGGCGCTGCCGTGGCTGCGGCAGTCGCCCGCCGCGGCGGTCTGCAACACGGCATCCATCGCCTCCACCACCGGCCTCCCGCAGCGCGCCCTCTACAGCGCCTCGAAGGGCGCCGTCTCGGCCCTCACCCGCGCCATGGCGGCCGATCACCTGCGCGAGGGCATCCGCGTGAACGCCGTCAACCCCGGTACCGCCGACACCCCGTGGGTCGGGCGGCTGCTGGACTCGGCATCCGCCCCCGCCGCCGAACGCGCGGCCCTGGAGGCCCGACAGCCGCACGGACGCCTGGTCAGCCCCGACGAGGTCGCCGCCGCCGTCGCGTACCTCGTCTCCCCCGCCGCGGGCTCGACCACCGGCACCTTCATCGAGGTCGACGGCGGCATGGCACAGCTGCGCCTCCGAGAACTGTCGCACGACCTGGGTCCGAGCATCCGCCGTTATCCACACCCGGCACTCCCG
>NZ_PCOT01000041.1 GCF_002979415.1 Microbacterium sp. MYb72
CCCACCCGCCGCGTAAAGGTACGTCACCGTCACCGCGGGCGCCGCCCCCGCAGGGTCCGTGGTCCGCGACACGATCCGCCCCGTCGCATCCCGCACCACCTGCACCGACGAACCATCCGCATACGCCGTCCCACTGTGCCGGTTCGCCGCATCGTAGAAGAACGTCATGTCTCCCAGGCGCTTCGTGTTGCCACGGACGTCGTACTCGATCTCCGCCGCAGGCACCCCATCAGCGACACTCGTCGCCCCCGAGATCGCACCCGTGACCGTCGAAGAAGTCAGCCGGTCGGCCCAGTCGTAGCAGTACGCCGTCGACGTCGTCACCGGAGACTGCCCCGGCGCCGTCCACACATCCGTCAAGGCCGTACGGTTGCCCGACATCCCCGCCGCGGTGTTCACACCGCACCCACCCGACGACGCGAACCCGTATGTCAGCTGATGTCCTGGAATCACCGCAGACACCAACCGACCCGCCGCGTCATACCCGTAGGTCGAGGTGTTCGACACCGCACCCGACGCACTCGTCTGCTGCACCACACGACCCGACTGCGACAGCTTCACGCTGTCCGTCACCGTCTGCCCCGCCACCGACCACGTCTGCGACGTCGTCCGCTGCGCCTGATCCCTGCCCACGCCGGTCAGCGCCGACCCGTCCGGATACGCGATCTGCTGCAACCGCTGCAGAGAGTCATACGTCACCGACGCCAGCTGCGCCCCGTCGACGGTGACGGTCTTCACCTTCCCGTCCAGGTCGTACGTGTACGCCATCACCGACGCGACACCACCCGCAGGAGTCGTGCTGATCTGCGTCACCCGACCCGTCGCCGGATCGTACGTCGGCGTCGTCACCGTGTCGAAGACATCCGTGTAGCTCACCGTGCGACCCAGCAGGTCGGTGACCGTCGTCACCTTCGACCCGTTCGCCGACCCGGCGACCGTGACACCCGCCGACACGACGGAGTACCCGCCGTTCGTCGCACGCACCGTGCGCGTGGTCGTCGTCGAGATCGTCGCCGTCCCTGTCGGACCCGCCACGCTCGACGCGATCACCACGCCCCGGTCGTCGTACGTCAGGCACGACCAGGCGGTGTCGCCGCTGGTCTTCGTGCCCACCGTGCGACCCCACGCGTCGTACGCGTACTCGGTCGTGACCGCACCGCCCGACGCCGGCGTCGCACCGGTCACAGACTTCGTCATCCCGAACTGCTTCGTCCCCGAAGGGATGCCGCACACCGCCGGAGCGGCCTCGAGATCGCCGTAGTACGCCGACGTCGTCTTCGCCGTCGCCGGTGCACCTGCGGCACCGCCCGCAGGCAGAGTGCGGGTGAGTCGCCGCAGCCACCCCGCTGCACCCGGCTGCTCGTACGTGGTCGCGGTCTTCAGAGCGAGACCGTCAGGATCGACCGTCCCCTCCGTCGCCTGGCCGAGCCACGGATGCTGATACGTCATCGCCGACGTGGTGGTCGGTGCAGCCGCCCCGGCGACGGTGGTGGAGTCGTCGGCGGTCGTGCGCGTGACCAGACCGTAGTCCGGCCGCAGGGCTGTGCCGGGCACGATCGCCGCCGTCGTTCCCGACGACGGGGTCCGCCACTTCAGCTGCAGCTGCGCAGGTCCGCCGTCTTCCCAGTACTCCACGCGGATGCGTTTGCTCTCACCCGCGGCCACGGTCACGGGGGCGCCGATCCTGTCGGCCGCGCTGTACGCCCAGCTGTCGAGGACCAGCGTGTCACCGATCCAGATGCGCACACCGTCATCGGCGTTGCCGACGAACGTGTACTGACCTGCTGTCGGGAAGGACACGAGTCCGGTCAGCCGCAACGACCACTTGTCCACCCCGACCCCTGCTCCAGGGCTCGCGGTCGACCAGTTGCGATCGATCGCTCCTCCGGCACCTCCCACACCGAGGTCGAACAGCACCGGCTTGCCGGAGAGGCTCGGGTTGGCGTAGTACGTCGCCTGGAGACCCTGCAGTCCCCCGTCGTACGTCGTCGACGAATGCGCAGGAAGGATGCCGCATCCGCTCACACCGACCGGATTCGGCTTGGGACGCCCGTCGCTCTGGAAGCAGGCAGACGGAGCAGGGCCGTACGAGTCGGTCGCCCGATCGGTCGACGGGTCGTAGACCGTCGTCGACTTCTGCCCGAGCGAGTTCGTGGCCGACAGCACGAGATCCTTCGACGGATGCCATTCCTGCGTCGCGGTGACCCCCATCGGACTCGTGCTCGACGTCTGCCGCCATGCCGCGTCGTAGCCCACGGAGCTCGTCATCCCGGCGACACCATCGAGAGAGGCGCTGGTCACTCGGGTGGCCAGGTCATAGCCGTAGTTCTTCTTCGTCCGAGGAGACGCTCCGCCGTCGGCGGACGGGAGCGTGATCGCGCTGACCCTCCCCCCGGCGTATGCGATCTGCGTGCTCACCTGAGACGCAGCGGGCGGAGTCGTCGCCGCCAGAAGGTAGTCACTGGCCGTGGAGTCCTGGATGGACTGCAGGAGGCCCGCCGTGTCATAGCCGAAAACCGTGCGCTCAGCGCCGGGATCCTCGATCATCCACAACTGGCCACCCGAGTAGTAGAGGTTCGTGACCGGGGTGTTCGTGGGCGACAGCGCGGGATACGTGATCCTGCACAGCATCCCCACCGGTGCCGCGGAACCGCCGGACGGCGGCGCGGGGCACGCCGTCTGCGCGGCATCCTGATAGGTGAATGAGACCTTGCGGTGATACGTCGATCCCTCTTTGGAGACGGGGTCGACGATCTCCTTGACCGTGCCGTCGCTGTTGTAGATCGAGATCGGCGCCGCAGGCTTCTGCCCGTCGGCGACGGAGGTCGCCGACTCGACAGTGCCGTTCGCGGCGAACTGATAAACCGTGCCGCCCTCATCCGTGAACACCACGCGTCCGGCGCTGTCCAACGACACCGTGCCGTACTCGCCCACCGGCGGCGTGTAGCCACCGGTGGAGGTGCGCGAGTACGTGTGAGCAGTGCCCGAGATATCGGTCAGGACGATCGCCTGAGCTTCGATGCTGGCTTTCGCCCACGCGGCAGAATCTCCTGCGATGGGAACCGACGACCCCCACCCGGCGGGAAGCGTGGTGCGCTGAGTCGTGAACCACGACGCGGGGACGATCACTGGCCCCTCGGCATCGGCGAGGTCGTCTGCCCAGAGCTCGACGTTCGCCGCGCCCCCGGCCTCGAAATAGTCGAGCTGGATCGGCGTCTCGCCTGTGGTGAGGTTCTGATTACCCGACCATTCGACGGGGACGACAGCGTCGCCCCATTTGTCGATGATCGTCGAGTTGTTCAGCCGGAGTCGCACACCATCGTCGTGACGGATTCCGAAACGCCACTGCGAGGACGCATGCGGAACACGCACGAAACCGTTCCACTGCGCCATGAAGTAGTCGTTCGCGATCGCCGGACCGGGAGATCCCATCGCCCAGTCGAAGGACACCGCCGAATCCGTCCTCACCATCAGCGGCGTCTTGCCCCCGAAGGTGTAGCCGGCAGCCGACGTGGGCACGTTGCCGAGAAGGTCCTTGCCGTCGTAGTACGACCCCGTCAGTCCGCGCGTCGCATCGACGACCGCCTGTGAGTTGTAACTGAACGCCATCCCGATCGGTCCGCCGAGCGTCGAGATCAACGGCGACGAGAACGAGAGGTTCGCGTTGCCGTTCGCCAGGTTCACGGTCGCAGGTCCCGCCGTGTCGAACGGCGACGGTCCGGTGGAACCGAGTCTCAGGTCGACCTTGACGCGTTTGACCCATGCCGGCGTCGAGTTCTTGCCCACGCCGTCTGTCGGCTGCACGACCCAAGAGTAGATCTGCCCGTCACGCAGTGTGCCCGCGGGCACCGTCCAGCGGACCTTTCCGTCGGGATCCGCCGTCACGAGTCCCGACGTGAACACCGCACCCGTCTTCCCGTCGGCGCCGGTCGCGATCTTGAATTCGTACTTGACCGTGCCGCCGGCAGGGATGTTGTCCGGGTCCGTCACCCCATCCACCTGCAAGGTCGGCGTCAGCGTGACGATCGTCTGCGGTGCGCCCGAGGCATTGCCCGGAGTCGCCGTCGCCTCCGGCGGCGTCGGCGGAACGAGCTGCGTCGTGAGCGTGCGCGCGCCGGTCCACCGCACCGTCGACTGCCCGGCGAACCCGTCATGCCCGTCCTTGATGCCCGAGCGCCAGTAGTACGTCACCCCAGGCTGCAGCTTGCCCTCGGGAACCGTCGCCTGCTTGCTCAGCGTCCACCCCGAGTCCCACACCGGATTGCTCATGTCCGCGTTCTGCGACACCTGGAACGTGAACGCCGCGTTCGAGTACGGCGAGTACGTCTGGCCATCCGCTACCAGAGTGGGAGTCATCGACATTCCCGTCGCTCCGCTCGCCGGCGACGACTGCGACACGGTCGGATACGGCCAGTACTCCGTGTAGATGGCCGTGTTGACCCGCTTGAGCGTGTACGCCCCGGGGTTCTCCGCCAGGCGGATCATGAAGGTGACACCGGTATCGCCTTGCGAGAACGCCCACGCGAGGCGCTGTGTGATCGCCGCGTCACCCATCCACGCAGTGTCGTTGCTGATCCCGTAAGCCGCCAGAACCGGACCGATGCACGCGTCGGAGTAGCCGATGCAACTCGCGTGACTGAGAAGACCGGTCTGGTAGGTCGTCGTGCCTTCGCCTCCGAATCCGACGCCGATCTGAGCGGCTCCGATGAAGTTCCCCGGCACGCTGCCGTAGTTGAACCGAGTGAACGCCCGCCAGTACACGTTCTGGTTGTTCTGACGGTTGTTTCCGACGTACATGTTGCTGGAGACAGCCCCGTCGGACTTGATCGAGTACGTGTAGTTCGGGCCCCAGTTGATCGTCGGGTCGACGTACACCGGATACTCCGTGTCGGGCGATGCCAACCATTTTCGGTCCAGGGACAGGGTGTAACGCCACTTCCCGTCCTCGATCGGAGTCAGCGTCATCGACGGGTTGACGAGCACGTCGCTCGATTCGCCCTTCACACCCGACGAGTCCCAGGCCACAGGCGCGGGAATGTGCATCACTGCGACGCCGTCGCCATCGACGAACTCCACGGCGTTGCCCACACCGACCACAGGGGCGAGGGAACCCGCATCGATCGTCCACGACCATGAGGACTTCCCGGGCATCCGATCGAGGACCAGCGTCTCCTTCACTCCGCCCGGTTCGACCTTGTACTCGAGGTCCGTGGCCCAGGCCACGTCTTCGTAGAGCAGCAGATCGTCCGCCGACTTCTTGCTCGACGACTTCAGCGTCGCCTTCCCGTCGGACGCGCCCTTCAGCGCGAACTCGAGCTCATGGCCGTCAGCTGTCACCTTCACCGCGGCCGGCTCATCGGCCGCCCCGGCGAACTCCGGAGACAACGGGTGGGCCTCAGCCTCCCAGCCTCCGCCCTTCACCGCGTCCAGCGCGGTCGATATCGGCTCCCACCCGTCGGGAGTCTCCATGTTGAGCATGTCCGTCGACTCTCTCGAGGATCCGCGAGCCATCCGGACGCTCATATGTCGTGGAGAACTCGTCCTGCTCCACGACGGGAAGATCCTCTACTTCCTTCGCCAGCGCATCGTCGCTCTTGCCCCGCAGATCCAGACCCGCACCGCGAACAGGGGCGGCCGGAGCACCCCGCTCCGCATCCTCAGCAGCGCTGAAATCGCCGGCGGGCATCTCCGAGACGAGGTCCGGCGCCGCGGTCGGCGCCCCGCCCAACCGCTCGGCGTCCTCCGCCGTCAGCTCACCCTCACCGGGAATAGGTCGCGTCTCCGCGGGCACCGCTGCCGCCGCGGCGGATGTCGACACCATCACGTCTCCGACGGCCGCCGCCTCGGGAGTGATCACCGCCAGGGTTCCCACCAGAACACACGACAGCACCGGCACATAGAACCTGCGCATCAACGCAACCCCCCGGAAGAATGAGTGCGGCTACTGCCGCACAGCTAAGAGATAGCGGATTCCCAGGAAACTCGCAATATTTCGGTCGGATGGAAGAAACAACATTCCCTATATCCAGGGATCACCCCAGACGATAGGTTTTGTTCATGGTCCTTCCCCATCTTCTGCCCCTCGTTCCAGCGCCCGTGACCGCCACCGCAGGAGAAGGACGGATGCCGCTCACCGCCGCCTCCTCTGTGTCCGGACCCGCAGCCGCCACGGCGCAGCTGATCGACGCGGTCGCCCGACGCAGCGGCATCCGGCTGTCCTCCGTCGAGGGCGATGCCGACATCGCCCTGCGCGTCGACGGCGCCGTCGCGAACGCCGAGGGCTACGGCCTCACGGTCGGCGAGCGCGTCGAGGTCGTCGGCGCCGATGAGGCCGGCCTCTTCTACGGCATCCAGACCCTGCTGCAGCTGCTGCGCGAAGACGAAGACGGCTCCTGGGGCCTCCTCCGCGCCACCGTCGCGGACGCGCCCCGCTTCTCCCGCCGCGGCGTGATGCTCGACGTCGCGCGCCACTTCTTCGGCGTCGACGGCGTCAAGAAGTTCATCGACGCGACCAGCGCCCTCAAGTTCAACCACCTGCACCTGCACCTGAGCGACGACCAGGGCTGGCGCATCCACATCGACTCCTGGCCGAAGCTCACCGAGCTGGCGGCGACGACATCGGCGAACGGCGACCCTGGCGGCTTCTACTCGAAGGACGACTACCGCGAGATCGTCGCGCACGCGGCGTCCCGCCACATGATCGTGATCCCCGAGATCGACCTCCCCGGCCACACGCACGCGATCGGCGTCGCGTACCCGGAGCTCGTCGAGGCGCCCGTGCTGAACGACGGACTGATCTCGGAGTCCGCGCGCCTCGGCCAGCCGCTCCCCGTCGCCGGCGAGACCTACATCGGCTGGGGCGTCGGGCACTCCAGCGTGCGCATCCACGAGGAGCGCACCTACGACTTCGTGCGCGACGTCGTGCGCGAGCTCGCCGAGATGACCCCCGGCCCGTACATCCACGTCGGGGGCGATGAATCGCTCGGAACACCCCAGGCCGACTTCGACCTGTTCGCCGCGCGGGCCACCGAGATCGTCGTCGCGGCGGGCAAGACCCCCGTCGCCTGGCACGAGATGGGCTCCGCGGCCGACATCGCGGAGGGCACCGTCGGACAGTACTGGGGCAACACCACCCCGCAGGGCACGCACGCCGAGGAGGCAGCGCAGTTCGTCGCACGCGGCGGGGCGCTCATCATGTCGGCCTCGAACGTCGCCTACCTCGACATGAAGTACACGCCGGAGTTCCCGCTCGGGCTCGACTGGGCTGCCATCATCGACGTCCGGGCCGCCTACGACTGGGAGCCGACGGCCGTGCTCGACGTGCCCGCCACCGCGATCCTCGGCGTCGAGACCCCGCTGTGGAGCGAGACGACCCGCACCATCTCCGAGGTCGAGCAGCTCGTCTTCCCGCGCGCCGCAGCCCAGGCGGAGATCGCCTGGTCGCCGCAGACCGCGCCGGAGCGCACCTGGGACTCCTTCCGCGCACGGCTGGGTGCACTCGCTCCACTGTGGAAGGCTGAGGGGGTCGACTTCCACCCCAGCCCCGAGATCCCCTGGAGCGCACGATGAGCGTCCACACCTCCACGACGGGCTCGCTCGTCATCCACTCCGCCCGCGTCGTGGACGGCGGCGAGATCGTCGAGAACGGCTGGTTGCGATTCGAGCACGGCGCCGTGGCCTCGCGCGGCGCCGGGTCGGACTGGGCGCCGGCCGACGAGATCGTCGATGCGTCCGCGGTCGCCGGGGCGGATGCCGTGCTCACGCCGGGGTTCGTCGACATCCACGGCCACGGAGGCGCAGGCGCCGCCTTCGACGACGGCATCGAGGCGATCCGCATCGGCAGGGCGCTGCACCGCGCGCACGGCACGACGCGCGCCGTCATCTCGCTGGTCACGGCCACGCTCGACGAGCTCGCGCTCAGCGTCGCCGGCATCGCCGACCTGATGCAGACGGATGCCGACATCCTCGGCTCGCACCTCGAGGGTCCCTTCCTCGACCCCGGGCACCACGGCGCCCACGAGCCGACGCTGCTGCGGCACCCGGAGGCGGGCGACGTCGAGCGTCTGCTGGAGGCGGGGCGCGGCACGATCCGCCAGATCACGATCGCGCCGGAGCTCCCCGGAGGGCTCGACGCCATCCGGCAGATCGTCGCCGCCGGCACCGCGGCCGCGGTCGGGCACACCGATGCGGATGCCGCCATGGCCGTCGCCGCATTCGAAGCGGGAGCCTCGATCCTCACGCACGCCTTCAACGCGATGCCCGGCATCCACCACCGCGCCCCCGGGCCCGTGCTCGCCGCAGCGGCCGACCACCGCGTCGTGCTCGAGGCGATCGCCGACAACGTGCACCTCGACCCGCACGTGATCAAGCTCGTGTTCGACTCCGCCCCCGGGAGGGTCGCACTGATCACCGACGCCATGGCGGCCGCGGGCAGCGCCGACGGCCACTACGACCTGGGCACGGTGAGCGTCACGGTCGAGAACGGGATCGCGCGCGCCGACGACACCGGGTCGATCGCGGGCTCCACGCTGACCCAGGACGTGGCTCTGCTGAGGGCCGTGCAGGCGGGCGTGACACTGCCCGAGGCGGTGCGCGCATTGACCGAGACCCCGGCCCGCGCGATCGGGCGCGGCGAACGGCTCGGCAGCCTGCGGACCGGATCAGTCGGCGACGCCGTGCTTCTCGATGCACAGCTGCGCGTCGCGCGCGTATGGGTGGGTCAGCGGCTCTGAGAACCGCGCATCGCGCGACGACGCGCAGCTCTGCGCTCTCCGGTCGAAATGTGTGTGCGGGGCGGGAGGCCGCCTTCTCCCCAGATCGGCGGCCTCACCCCCACAACAGAGCAGGTGGGCCGGGAACTCCTCCCCCGAGGCTCCCGACCCGCCAGCTGGTGCTGTTACCCCTCGCACCAGCGCCTCAGGACTCCGCCCCCCGGTGGAGCCCTTATGGCTGTCTCTACGTGATGAGACGAACTCAGCCGCCGTTCATTACGCGACTTCCCAGAAAATCTTCGAAAAACTTTCCCCTCCGCCAGGCCACAGATTCGGAAATACTGAACGACCTGGACTTTTGGCCAAAACTCAAGATCTGCTTTGGACTTTCGTCAGGGGTGGCCTAGCTGAAAGAATCGGGAGAGAATGGAAAAGACGCGTGATGAAGAGCGGTCTCACGCGTCTCTTCATGTGAAGGCGCACCCGCGCCCCACGACAGATGGATGACTGTGGACGACGAGAACACACTGCACGACGACGCGATCGCGGACGCCGACCTGGTTCTGCGCACCCGCTCGGGTGACGCGACGGCCTTCGGTGAACTGTGGCGACGGCACTACCCGTCCGGCATGTCCGTCGCGCGCTCGATCACGTCTTCGATCGACCCCGACGACCTCGTGCAGGAGTCCTACACCCGCATCTACCAGGCGATCATCAAGGGAGGCGGCCCCAACGGCTCCTTCCGCGCCTACCTCTTCACCAGCATCCGCAACACCGCCGCCGCATGGGGACGCTCCCGCCGGGAGTCCGCGATCGATGAGCTCGACGCGGTCGCCGACCCTGACAGCACCGAGCAGGCGGCGAACGAGGCCCTCGACCGCGGTCTCACCTCGCAGGCCTTCCGCAGCCTCCCCTCCCGCTGGCAGGAGGTGCTCTGGTACACCGAGATCGAGCAGATGAAGCCCAATGAGGTGGCGCCGCTGCTCGGCATGAAGGCCGGAGCCGTGTCGCAGCTCGCCTTCCGTGCTCGCGAAGGCCTCAGAGAAGCGTGGATCCAGGCGCACCTGCGCAGCGCAGCCCCCGGGTCGGACTGCCAGTGGACGATCGAGCATCTCGGCGCGTACACGCGAGGGAACCTGAGCACTCGCGACCACAAGCGCCTCGAACAGCACCTCGACGAGTGCGCACGCTGCATGATCGTCGCCGCCGAGGCCAAGGACGTCTCGAAGCGCCTCGCGCTCGTACTGCTCCCCCTTGTGCTCGGCATCGCCGGCTCGGCGGGCTACCTCGCCACCCTCCAGGGCGGCGGCGCACCCATCGTCGCGCTGGCGGCCATGCCCTCCAGCGTCGTCCAGGGCGGCGTCGTCGCCGCCGGCGGCGCTGCGGGCGGAGCAGCCGGCGGATCAGCAGGATCCGGAGCCGGAGGCTCTGCGGGCGGCGGCGCAGGAGCCGCCGGAGGCATCTTCACCGGAGTCGGCGCGCTCGTCGGAGCAGGCTCCGCGGCACTCATCGTCGCCGGCGTCGTCGCCGCGGCCACCATTCTGCCCGGCCTCAGCAGCGCTGACCCGTCGACCTCGCTGTCGAACGCCGCGGCGAGCGACTCCTCGTCTATCGCCGCCGACATCGCCCCCGACGACTCGATGTCGTCCGAGGAGACGACCATCGTCGAGCCGCCGGCACCGCCTGCACCCCCGGCGCCGCAGCCGCCGGTCGAAGAGGCCTCCGCTCCGGAATCCGCTCCCGTGGTGACGCCGCCGGCGCCCCCGGTGACTCCGGAGAAGCCCGTCGACCCCGTGAAGCCGGTCGACCCCGAGAAGCCCGTCGACCCGATCGATCCCATCGACCCCGTGGACCCGGTGCTGCCGGAGGGAGCTCCGACGGTCGGGAGCGCGACGGTGAGCTTCTCCTTCGACGAGCAGGATCTGATCGTCACGCACTATCGCGTCCCCGTCACGGGAGTGGCCCAGGCGAAGGTGAGCACTCTCCTCAGCGGCTCAACCGCCGGAAACGGCGAGGTCGTGCTCGTTCCCTCCGCCCTCGACTCGACGACCGGCGAAGGAACGATCGACCTGCGGCCATCGCTGCAGCAGATCTGCGAGAACGCGACGGTCGAGTTCTTCTATGTGGCCGGAGACAAGAAGGGCGCCTTAACGAGCACGACCCTGCGCGAGCTCAACGACTTCTATCCCGAATTCCTCTGCGATTTCGGCATCGGTGTCGTCACGGATCCCCCCGCTCCGACGGAACCGACCAGCACGGAGCCCCCTGCCGAGACCTCGACTCCCGGGCCCGCGGAATCGGCCCCGCCTGCCCCGACCGAGCCCGTCGCCCCGGTGGAGCCCGCGGCCCCCGTCGAGCCGGCTACACCGCCCGCACCGGTCGAGGTCGCACCCGCGCCCGTAGAGACTCCCGCCGCACCTGCTCCTGAGGACTCCGCCGCACCCGCGCAGGCGAGCCTCCTCGGCGCCGCGATCGACACCGTCGCAGACGTCGCCGGCACCGCTCCCGCGCCGGCCGAGTAGCTCCCGAGCGGCGAATAGACTGGGGTCATGCCCCAGGAATCCGCACCCGTACCCGGCGTAGACCGCCCGAACATCACCGCGCTCGACGTGGTGCGCGCCATCGTCCTGGTCGTCGCCGTCGGCACGCTCGCCCTCTGGGGCTTCGCCACCTGGCCGCTGCCGTGGAATGTCGTCCTGGGCATCGGCGCCCCCGTGATCGTCATCCTCGTCTGGGCGCTGTTCCTGTCTCCCAAGCCTGTCCTCCGGCTGCACCCGTTCCTCCGCGCGGCTGTGGAGCTGCTGATCTACGTCGGCGTCACCATCGCATGGTGGCTCATGGACCAGCCCCTCGTCGGCATCGCCTTCGGCGTCGTCGCCGTCGGCGCCGGACTCGTCAGCGGGCGCCGCAGCCTGTCATGACCGCGCTCGAGCAGCTGACAGCCGCTCTCGGCGACCTCGTCGACACCGCCCCCGCCGCGCTCGAGTCCGCACGGGCCGACCGCTCGGGTCACGCCGCTCCCGGTCTCCCCCTCGCCGTCGTGCACGCCGAGACGGTCGAGCACGTCCAGCAGATCATGCGCATCGCCACGGCGACCCGCACGCCGGTCGTCGTCAGAGGCGCGGGAACCGGTCTCGCCGGGGCCGCGAACGGAGGCGCGGGAGAGATCGTGCTCTCCACGGCGCGCATGACCGCGGTCACCGAGATCCGCGCCGATGATCTGCTCGCAGTGGTCGAGCCGGGCATCCTCAACGCCGACCTCAACGACCTGCTCGCCGAGCACGGGCTCTGGTGGGCGCCCGACCCCGCCAGCCGCGCGATCTCGACCGTCGGCGGCAACATCGCCACGGGCGCAGGCGGGCTCCTCTGCGCCAAGTACGGAGTCGTGCGCGACGCCGTGCTCGGCGTCGATCTGGTCCTCGCCGACGGACGGCTGCTCCATCTGGGGCATCGGAGCGTCAAGGGCGTGACCGGCCTCGATCTCACCTCTCTCGTGATCGGCTCGGAGGGAACGCTCGGTGTCATCGTCGGCGCCACCCTGAAGCTGCGCCGGCTCGTCTCCGGCACCACGTGCACGATCACCGCGACCTTCCCCAGCGTGCGGGCGGCAGCCGTC
Source organism: Microbacterium sp. MYb72 (assembly GCF_002979415.1). Lineage (GTDB taxonomy): Bacteria > Actinomycetota > Actinomycetes > Actinomycetales > Microbacteriaceae > Microbacterium > Microbacterium natoriense. The sequence goes on from NZ_PCOT01000041.1 coordinate 12,328, forward strand.
GCTTCCGCGGCGGTGACGGCGACCGGCATCCAGCCCGCGATCATGGAGCTGATGGATGCGGCGAGCCTGGCCGCGGTCGCCGCTCTGCTGTCCCTGCCAGCGCCGGATGCCGGCATGGCGCAGCTGACCATCCAGACCGACGGTCCCGCCGCCGTCGCCGAGGCGGATGCCGTGGCCGAGGTCCTCCGCACGAGCGGCGGCGCCGTGCAGGTCTCGCACGATCGCGAAGAGGGCGAACGCCTGCTCGCCGTCCGCCGATCCATGCACGCGGCCATGGCAGCGCTCGGCACCACGCTCATCGAAGACGTCTCGGTCCCGCGCAGCGCGATGCCGGCGATGTTCGACGAGATCGCACGCATCGAACGCGAGTACGCGCTCACGATCCCGACCGTCGCGCACGCCGGAGACGGCAACCTGCACCCGAACTTCATCTTCGAGGGCCCCGATGTGCCCGAGCATGTATGGGATGCCGCTGGCGCGCTGTTCCGCGCCGCCATCGCCCTGGGCGGCACGCTCACCGGCGAGCACGGCATCGGCACCCTGAAGAGCCGCTGGCTGGCCGAGGAGCTGGGCGACGATCAGTGGGAGCTGCAGCGGCAGATCACCAGGGTGTTCGACCCCATCGGCATCCTGAACCCGGGAAAGGTGTTCCATGCCTGACATCCACGTGAGCGCGGCCGTCATCGTCGACGACGACGGGCGCGTGCTCGTCGTCCGGAAGAACGACACCGTCCGCTTCATGCAGCCTGGCGGCAAGCCGGAGGAGGGCGAGTCCCCCGCGCAGACGCTCGTCCGCGAACTGCACGAGGAGCTCGGCGTGCTGCTCGACGAGGGCGACCTCGAGCCCCTGGGCACGTTCATCTCGGAGGCGGCGAACGAACCGGGGCACCGCGTGGTCGCCGAGGCCTTCGCCGCGACGGTCGACCCCGCCGCCGTGACGGTCCAGGCCGAGCTCGCGGAGCTGCGGTGGATCACCCGCGAGGACGCGGAGACACTCCCGCTCGCCCCGCTGAGCGTGGAGCACCTGCTGCCGATCGCCTGGTCGCGCTAGAGGCGCACGAACCTCACCCCGTTTCGTCTCGCTCCGCTCGCTCAACGACCGACAGCGGACTCGAGCCGCCCTCCCCGCGTTTCGTCTCGCTCCGCTCGCTCAACGACCGACAGCGGACTCGAGTCGAGCTCCCCGGTCGTTGAGCGAGGAAGCGCAGCGACCGAGACGAAACGCTCCGGGTTCAGGTCAGATGCCCTGCCAGGCCGGCTTGTTCGCGAACGTGTAGCGGTAGTAGTCGGCGAGCTTCAGGCGCGACGCGGCGGCCTCGTCCACGACGATGGTCGCGTGCGGGTGCAGCTGGATGGCCGATCCGGGGAGGATCGCCGAGAGCGGCCCCTCGACGGCATCCGCCACCGCCTGCGCCTTGCCCTCCCCGAACGCGAGCAGCACGAGGTGCCGCGCCCGCAGGATCGTCCCGAGCCCCTGGGTGATGCAGTGGCGGGGCACGTCGTCGATCGAGTCGAAGAAGCGGGCGTTGTCCTCGCGGGTCTGCTCGGTGAGCGTCTTGACGCGCGTGATGGAGGCGAAGGACGAGCCTGGCTCGTTGAACCCGATGTGTCCGTCGGTGCCGATGCCGAGGATCTGCAGGTCGACGCCGCCCGCCGCCGTGATGGCCGCCTCGTAGTCCTCTCCCGCGTGCTGGATGGTCGCCTCGGCGCCGTTGGGCACGTGGATGCGCTGAGGGTTGAGTCCGAGCGGCTCGACGACCTCCCGGGTGATCACCGAGCGGTAGCTCTCGACGTGCGCGGGGTCGAGGCCGACGTACTCGTCGAGGGCGAAGCCGCGCACCTGCGAGACGTCGACACCGGCGAGCCGCGAGCGCAGGGCCTGGTAGACCGGCAGCGGCGTCGAGCCCGTGGCGAGTCCGAGAACCGCATCCGGACGGTCGGTGATCAGCTCGACGATCTCGGCAGCGACCAGCTCCCCTGCGGCTTCCTTGTTCTCGACGATGACGACTTCAGCCATGGGAAACGATCTCCTTCGAAGGGACGGACGCGCCCACGAGGGCGGCGCCGAAAGCGGCCGCCGGAGACCCGGCGGGGAGCATCTCGATTCTCTCATCCAGGTGGAGAGAGCGCATGAACGGCGACGATGCAGCGCCGGCCAGAAGAGCAGAGCGGATGCCGTCTTCGAGACGGTCTCCGAGGGCGGTGAGACCACCGCCGATAATGACCCTGTCGACGTCCGCCGAGAGGACGAGGACACGTACTCCGGCAGCGCCCCCGGCGAAGAGGTCGGCACGGAGGGCGAGCGCGAGCGGGTCGCCGGACTCCGCGGCATCCAGGATGTCCCGCACGGGGAGCGCCCCGGGGCGGCCCCAGGCCTTGGCCAGAGCACCGCCGCCGCAGAGCGTCTCCACGCAGCCGACCTGGCCGCATCCGCAGAGTCTGCCGTTCGGGTCGACGGAGAGGTGGCCGACCTCACCGGCCGTGCCGCGGGAGCCGCGCCAGATCCGGCCGTCGACGACGATGCCGGCGGCGACGCCGGTGCCGAGGTTCAGGTACGCCATCGATCCCGCCGCTCCGCGCAGCACCGCAGCGCCGAGGGCGGCGGCCTTGACGTCGTTCTCCACCCGGAATCCGATGCCGAGACGGGCGCTCGCGAGCTCCGCGAGGTCGAGGGATTCCACGCCGAGGTTGACGGCGTGCAGCACACGACCGGACTCCTCGTCGACGAGTCCGGGGATGCCGACTCCGACCGACCCGATGTCGGCCAGGTCGAGGCCCGACTCCGCGGCGAGCGTGGTGACGGCGTCGACGACGTTCGCGACGACCTCCTCGCCGCCCCATCCGCTCAGGCGACGGACGCGCCCGATGATCTCGTCGTCCTCCCCCACCGCGACGGCGTCGATCTTGGTCCCACCGACGTCGAGGCCGACCCGGACCGGCCTCGCGGTCACGAGACTCCCAGCTGACTGGAGAGCACCATCACCGCGGCTCCGCGCAGGACGATGTCGTCCTGCTGCGTCAGGCGGATCTCCACGTCTTCGAACACGCCCTCCAGAGTGCGGGCGTGCAGGGTCTCGATGGCGGCGTCGATGAGGGTCCCGTCGAGCAGTTCGGCAGGGCCCGACAGCACGACCTCGGAGAGGTCGAGCGCGGCGACGATCGGAGCGATGCCGATGGCCATGCGGGTGCCGGCGTCGCGCAGGATCTCGTCGCGCGACTCGGGGGTCGCGTCGATCGCGGCACTGAGCCTGCTGACGCTCAGCCAGGCCTCCAGGCATCCGTCCTTGCCGCACGCGCAGCGCGGGCCGCCGTCGGTGCCGACCACGACGTGGCCGATCTCGCCCGCGGCGAAGCGGCTGCCCAGCAGCGGCTGGCTGCCGGTGATCAGACCGGCGCCCACTCCTCGGCCGATCTTGATGAGCATGAAGTCGGCCTTCGCCTCGCCGAAGGTGTATTCGGCGAGGACGGCGGCGTTGGCGTCGTTGCGCACCAGCACGGGCAGATCGAGGTCGATGCCGAGCTTGGCCTCGAGCGGCAGGTTCGTCCAGCCGAGGTTCGGCGAGCTGAGCACGAGCCCGTCGGGGCGCACGACACCGGGGGTGCCGAGGCCGACGCCGAGCACCGGCTGCGTCGCCGCAGCCACGAGGGTGCGGGCGAGCTCCAGCGTCGCCGCATAGGCGGCGGCGCCGTCTGCGGCCTCGGGGCGCGGCACCTCACGGCGCTCCAGCACGTCGCCGTCGAGGCTCAGTACGGCGCCGACGAAGGCGCTCGGACCCGAGAGGTCGATTCCGACGATCTGGTGGCCGACGCGATCGATGTCGATCAGGATCGGAGGCTTGCCAGGGCCCACGGTCTCACGGATGCCCATCTCGACGACGATGCCGTCGGCGATGAACTCGGCGACGAGGTCGGAGATCGTCACGCGGGTCAGTCCGGTCTCCCTGGAGAGGTCCGCCCGGCTCATCGCCCCCGCGTGGTAGAGCGTCTGCAGGACGAGGGCACGGTTGTGCCCGCGGGCGTGCTCGGGGAGCACTTTGGAACGGGAGCGCAGGTGACGTCCGGGCCCGAAGGCGTGAGTGTTCGCACCGGCGTAGTCTGACGACGATGGAGGACGCGTTTCATCCGATACGGACATGTTTGTTAGTAGACCTTACGAACAAAATTTACGCAACCCCCGCCACACGGTGCGGAACGAGGGTTACCAAAACGTTACATTACTTCGGCGATGATGTCGCCGCCGCTTCCGCCCTCTCTACGAGACGTTCGACCAGTCCCGCGACGATCTCCTCACGCTGAGCGATCGTCAGCGGCTTCCCGGGGATGCCTGGGCGACGCTGTGCGGGAGTCGGACCGTCGAGGGGACGATACCGCACCCCCGCCTGCGCGAGGCGGCGGAGATGGGTCGGCAGGCGTCGCGAGAAGTCCGCGACGTCACCGGAGTCCCCACCCTCCCACAGCCGCTCGGCGATCGCCGACAGGCGGGGGAAGGCCGAGAAGTCCACGCGGTCCCTGGTCGGCAGATGCTCGGTCCAGATGTTCGCCTGGCCGCCCGCCGCCCCCGGCTCGACCCGAAGCGAGTACGCCCGCTCGATCGTGAGCGGCGGCCCCACCCTGATCGGCTCCTCTTCGGAATCGGACTGCGGATAGTCGAGGTACACCTCCAGATCGGGGCAGGCGATCACGGGGATGCCGCGGCGGAGCGCCTCACGCATGGCGGCGGGTCCGCGCCAGGCGAGGATCTCCACGCCGTCCGGGACATCTCCCTCCAGCACCTCGTCCCAGGCGAGGGCCGTGCGGCCGTTGCGCCGCACCCGCTCCACGAAGTGCGCCGTGAACCACGGCTGCACGTCGTGCGGATCGTCGAGCCCGAGCTCGCGCATCCGCTCCCCCGCTGCGGCGCTCTCCGCCCATTCCGTGACCGGCACCTCGTCACCGCCGATGCCGATCCAGGGTGAGTCGAACAGAGCGCACAGCGCGTCGATGGCCGCGTAGCCGAACGCCAGCGACGCGTCCGTCGGCGCGAGCGTGCGCGGATTCACTCCGAAGCGCTCCCACGCCGAAGACGGCGGTTCTCCGACGTCGAGGTTGCCGAGCTCCGGGTAAGCGGCGAGACCCGCCTGGATGTGGCCGGGCAGCTCCACCTCCGGCACGACCGTCACGAACCGCTCGGCGGCGTAGGCGACCAGTTCGCGCAGCTCGGCATCCGTGTAGAAGCCCTCATGCACGCCCGGCTCGACGGTCGCCAGGACGCCGTGACCCCGCTGCGTCGCCTCGCGACGGGCGCCGACCTCGACCAGCCGCGGGTAGCCCGGCACCTCGAAACGCCATCCCTGGTCATCGGTGAGATGCAGATGCAGCACGTTCAGGTGGTGATCAGCGAGCAAATCGATCAGACGGCGCACGTCCTCAGTCGGACGGAAGTGCCGCGCGACGTCGAGCATCGCACCGCGCCAGCCGTACGCCGGCGACCCCTCCCACGTTCCCGCGGGTATCCGCGCGGAGTCCGCTCCCGGCTCGCGCAGCTGTCGCAGCACGGTCACCCCGCGGAACACCCCCGCAGGGCTCGCCCCGCACACGTCGATGCCGTCGGCGGCGACGACGATGCGGAACGCCTCCGTCCCGATGCGCCCTTCGGCGTCCGGAGCCGCGGCGAGCGACTCGTCGATCCGCAGACGGATCCCCGGCAGCCCGCCGCCCGCCTCCCCGCCGAGGCGGGCGACGCTCGATGCGAGATCGGGCGAGGCGATGATCGGCGTGGCCGATGTCCAGACGAACCCCGGGGCCGACGGATCGATCACGCTGCGCACGAGCGGGACCGTCGCGCGGTGCGGAGCGGGCGGCATCCGCAGCGCCGCTCCGGGCGTCGCACCCGTGACGGCTCCCCGCTCGACGACAGGGACGCCGCCGACGAGCACCTCGACGACGCCGATCGGGGCCTCCCTCGGCGACTCGAAGGTCGCTCCGGCCGCCACCGTCTCGGGATCGAACAGGACCAGATCGGCGGTGGCGCCCTCGCGGATCACCCCACGCGGCGCATCGCCGCGGTCGAGCCCGAGCCGGGAGGCGGGTGTCCCCGCGAGATGGCGCACGGCCTCCTCCAGCGTCAGCACGCCGAGCTCCCGCACATAGTGCCCGAGATAGCGGACGAACGTCCCGCGCCCGCGAGGATGCGGCCTGGCGCCGATGAGGATGCCGTCGCTGCCCCCGCTGTGGCGCGGATGCGCCATGATCGCACGCACGTTGTCCTCGTCGCCGATGTGCATGAGGATGCCGGTCGCTCCGGCATCCTGCACGATCGTGTCGAGCACGACGTCGACCGGGCGCCGCCCGGAGCCCGCGGCGATCTCCTCCACCGTGCGCCCGACGAGGTCGGCCAGCTCCGGCGCGGTCGTGCCGGAGATCTGGATCGCGCTCCAATCGGCCTTCTCACCGTGGAACCCGTCGCAGCCGATGTCCTCCAGCTCGACGCGCACGGCCTCTCGACCATCGTCGTCCAGCGCGGAGATCGCAGCGAGCAGGTCGCCGCTCTCGGAGAGCCTGCTGGGGAGCAGTGCCGCCAGTGTGGTGGCTCCGGGGAGGTAGGGGTAGGTGTCGAGCGTCACGTCGACGCCGTCGGCGATCGCCGCGTCCACGAGCGCGAGCAGCTCGACCGCCCTCCCCCGATTGGGTGCGAAGTTCATGGTGGCGTGGGTGAGGTGCACGGGGCAGCCCGTGCGGCGGCCGATCTCGATCGCCTCGCGGTAGGCGTCGAGGGCGGCGCCTCCGTAGCTGCGCGTGTGCGGAGCCCAGTATCCGCCGCGCTCGGCGACCACGCGGCACAGCGCCTCGAGCTCCGCGGTGTCGGCGTACATCCCCGGGGTGTAGGTGAGCCCGCTAGACATGCCGAACGCGCCCGCGTCGAGCGCCTCGCCGAGCAGATCCGACATCGCGGCGATCTCACCGGCGGTCGCCCTCCGGTTCTCGTGGCCGACGACCATCATCCGGAGGTTGCCCTGCGGAACCAGGGCGGCCGCGTTCGCCACCGCTGCGGCGTCGATCGCATCGAGCAGGTCGCCCATCGTGCGCCACGGAACGGATGCCGGCATGCCGTTCCAGCCCGCGATCTGCGCGGGGATCACGGATGCCGTCGCCTCGTCGAGCGGCGCGTAGCCGAGCCCGTCCTGGCCGAGGACCTCGGTCGTCACTCCCTGCAGGATCTTCGCATCGTGACGTGCGCCCTCGAGCACGGCGAGCTCGCTGTGCGCGTGCATGTCGATGAATCCGGGCGCGAGGACCAGACCGGTCGCATCGACCTCCACCGCGCCGGGTGGAAGCTCGACATCGCCGCCGAGACCGTCGCGCCTCAGCGCGACCAGTCTGGCGCCCTCGATCGCGACATCCGCGAGGAAGCGCGGGGCGCCGGTGCCGTCGACGACCGTCGCGTTCCGATAGACCCGTACCGGCTTCTCCGAGCTCAGAAGCATCCCGCCACCGCCGCTCGCGCGCACAGGTGAACGGCGTTCGGAATTAGTACAGGCATCTAACAACGCTACTAGTCTTGAGCCATGACTGTGAAGACCCGCGTTTCCACCGACGCCGCCCCCGCTCCCGCACACACGTTCTCCCAGGGTGTCCGCAAGGGCCCGATCGTCCAGGTCTCCGGGCAGGGTCCGGTCGATCCGGTGACCAACGAGTACCTCTTCCCCGGGGACGTCGCCGCGCAGACCACGCGCACCCTCGAGAACGTCAAGGCCATCGTCGAGGCGTCGGGAGCGACCTTCGACGACGTCGTGATGCTGCGCGTCTACCTCACCACGCGCGAGGACTTCCCGATCATGAACGAGGCCTACGGCGCCTTCGTCACGGCGCACACGACCAGCGGAGTGTTGCCGTCCCGCACGACCGTCTTCACCGGTCTTCCGCGCGAGGAGATGCTGGTCGAGATCGACGGACTCGCGGTCGTCGGCTGACCTCTGCGGGATCGCAGGAGACCTGGGGTTTTCCGTTGCCTCCTCGTTACCTGCGATCCCGTACAATTAGTGGACAAAAGAGCCACGTGAGAGCCGGGGGGTGAAGTTCGTGACCGATCTGATTTCAGCGCCGGACGCTGCGACAGGGAAGCTGGTGGATGCCACCGCGCCCAGCGAGGGTCCCGCGTCCGTCTCGCCCGCCGACGACGCGCCCACGCAGGCCCTGCCGCCCACCGATGGCGAGCAGCCTCTCGCCTGGGCTCCGATCGAACCTGCCCCGAAGAAGAAGCGCCTCGGACTCTGGATCGGCCTCGGCGTCGGCGTCCTCGCTCTCGGAGCCGGCGCGGCGTCCATGATCCTCATCGCCCCCGGCACCACCGTCGCCGGCGTGTCCGTCGGGTGGATGACGCCGGGAGCCGCCGCCGACGCGATCAGCGCCCACGTCGCCGAGACGAAGATCACGCTCACCGGGGCCGGCGACGACGCCGTGCTGACCGGCGCCGACCTCGGGGCGTCGATCGACGCCCGCGAGCTCGCCGACAAGGCCTTCTCGTCGAACCCCATGTGGAACGTCACCGCGTGGGGCGCCGCCCTTCCCGGCACGATCACCCTCGACCAGGCGAAGTCCGAGGCCGCACTGCGCGACGCCGTTCCGTCGAGCTTCGTCGACCCGGTCGATGCGGCCGTCGCCTTCGACCCCGCCACCGGCGCCTATGCGGTCACCCCGGCCGAGGCGGGCACGGCGATCGACGTCGACGACCTCGCCGCCGCGATCTCCGAGACCGTGTCCGATGGCGGCAAGAACCTGGAGTTCTCCGGCGACCCGACGCCCGCAATGGCGGCGGTCACCGACGAAAACGCCACGACGATCGCGACCTCGCTGAACACGCTGCTCGGCACCATCGGCTTCTACGTCGGCGATGAGCGCACCGTTCCCGTCGACGCCGCCACCGCAGCGAGCTGGCTCAAGGTCGTCGACACCGACGGGAAGCTCAGCATCGAGGCCGACCCCGCGCTGATCCAGGCGACCGTCGACACCCTGCCCGGTCTCGTCGACCGGGCGCCGGTGAACGCGGCGAACGTCACCAACTCGGCCGGCAAGGTGCTGCGCGCTGAGACCGCAGGAGTCAACGGACGCACGATCGGCGACACCTCCGACATCGCGTCGGACTTCGCGACTCAGCTCGAGAGCGGCGACGGCATCTACCCGCTCACGGTCACCGAGACGCCGTTCCAGTCCGTGAACCTGGTGCGCACCGCCGACGTGAACCTCAGGACCCAGACGGCGAGCTTCTACGAGAACGGCCAGCTGGTCAACTCCTGGAAGATCTCCTCGGGGGCCGCAGGGCACGAGACGCAGACCGGCAACTTCACGATCCGGGCGCACGTGCGCATCCAGGACATGAAGGGCGCCGACTACATCACCAAGGACGTCCCCTGGGTCACCTACTTCAACGGAGACCAGGCGTTCCACGGCACGTACTGGCACAACAACTTCGGACGGGTCATGAGCCACGGCTGCGTGAACATGCCCATCTCCGCCGCGAAGTGGGTGTACGACTGGGCGCCGGACGGCGTCGAGGTCTCGGTCCACTACTGAGCAGCTGAGAGAGCGCCCGTCGGTTCACCGGCGGGCGCTCTCTCGTATGTGCTCGCGCGACCTGAGGCGACGTCGACCGCTCGGGCACATCGACGGCGACCGACCCCCATGCATCCGAGATTCGGATGATCTGCCGTTTCTCGGAGGTTATCCCCCGGGTCATCCGAAAAACGGCGCTGCGTCCTTTGGGCCCGCATCGACAAAGAAAGGGACCGGATGCTCTCGGCATCCGGTCCCTCTCGTCGTTCAGATCACGCCAGGGCGTCGACGATCCCGTTCAGCGTGGCCGACGGGCGCATGACGGCGGTCACGAGCGCGTCGTCCGGGCGGTAATAGCCGCCGATCTCGACCTTCTGACCCTGCACCGCGTTCAGCTCGGAGACGATCTTCTCCTCGTTCGCGGCGAGGTCCGCAGCGATCGGGGCGAAGGCCGCGGCGAGTTCGGCGTCCTTGGTCTGCGCCGCCAGCTCCTGTGCCCAGTACAGGCCGAGGTAGAAGTGACTGCCGCGGTTGTCGATCGTGCCCAGCGCGCGGCCGGGCGAGCGGTCTTCCTCGAGGAACGTGCCGGTCGCGGCATCCAGCGTCTCCGCGAGCACGCGCGCCTTCTCGTTGCCCGTGCGGTCGGCGAAGTGCTCGAGCGACGCCGCGAGCGCGAAGAACTCGCCGAGCGAGTCCCAGCGCAGGTAGTTCTCCTCGACGAGCTGCTGCACGTGCTTCGGCGCGGAGCCGCCCGCACCGGTCTCGAACAGACCGCCGCCCGCGAGCAGCGGGACGATGGAGAGCATCTTCGCCGACGTGCCGACCTCGAGGATCGGGAACAGGTCGGTGAGGTAGTCGCGCAGCACGTTGCCGGTCACCGAGATGGTGTCGAGGCCGTGACGCATGCGCGCGAGCGTGTAGCGCGTGGCCTCCTCGGGGGCGAGGATCGTGATCGTGAGGCCCTTGGTGTCGAGGGTCGCCAGACCCTGGTGCACCTTGGCGATGATCTGCGCATCGTGCGAGCGGTTGGCGTCGAGCCAGAACACGGCGGGAGCACCCGTGGCGCGGGCACGACCGACGGCGAGCTTCACCCAGTCCATGACGGGGATGTGCTTGGTCTGGGTCGCGCGCCAGATGTCGCCCTTGCCGACCTCGTGCTCGATGAGCACGGTGCCCTCGCTGTCGAGCACCTGCACGGTGCCGGCGGCGGCGATCTCGAAGGTCTTGTCGTGGCTGCCGTACTCCTCGGCCGCCTGCGCCATGAGCCCCACGTTCGGGACGGTGCCGATCGTGGCGGGGTCGAGCGGGCCGTTCGCGATCACGTCGTCGATCACGGCCTGGTAGACCCCGGCGTAGGAGGAGTCGGGGATGACGGCCAGAGTGTCGGCCTCTTCACCGGACTTGCCCCACAGCTTGCCGCCGTTGCGGACGAGCGCGGGCATCGAGGCGTCGACGATCACGTCGCTGGGGACGTGCAGGTTCGTGATGCCCTTGTCGGAGTTCACGTACGACAGACGCGGACCCGCGGCGATGGCCTTGTCGAACGCCGCGGCGATCTCGGCGCCGCCCGTGACGTTCGCGAGCCCGGCGAGGATCGAACCGAGTCCGTCGTTCGCGTTCAGGCCCGCGGCCGCCAGCTGCTCGCCGTACTGGTCGAACACGTCGGCGAAGAACGCCTTCACGACGTGGCCGAAGATGATCGGGTCGCTGACCTTCATCATGGTGGCCTTGAGGTGCACCGAGTACAGCACGTCGTCGGCCTTCGCCGTCTCGAGCGTCACCGCGAGGAAGGCGTCGAGTGCGGATGCCGAGAGGAACGTCGCGTCGATGATCTCGCGCGGTAGGACCTTCAGCCCCTCCTTCAGCACCGTGACGGTGCCGTCAGCGGCCGTGTGGCGGAAGCTGAGCACGTCGTCGTGGGCGGCGACCCAGGAGCGCTCGTTGTGCTTGAAGTCGTCGTGGCCGAGCGTGGCGACGCGGGTCTTCGAGCCCTCGGCGAACGGCTTGTTGCGGTGCGGGTGCTTCTTGGCGTAGTTCTTCACCGCGAGCGGGGCGCGGCGGTCGCTATTGCCCTCGCGCAGCACGGGGTTGACCGCGGAGCCCTTGATGCGGTCGTAGCGGGCGCGCACGTCCTTCTCCTCCAGCGAGCTCGGCTCGTCGGGGAAGTCGGGGATGTCGTAGCCCGCGGCCTGCAGTTCGGCGATGGCGCCCTTGAGCTGCGGGATGGATGCCGAGATGTTCGGCAGCTTGATGATGTTCGCCTCGGGCAGGGTCGCGAGGCCGCCGAGCTCTGCGAGAGCGTCTCCCACCTGCTGCTCGGGAGCGAGCTTCTGGGGGAAGGCGGCGAGGATGCGACCGGAGAGCGAGATGTCACGGGTCTCGACCTCGATTCCCGCCTGGCCGGTGAAGGCCTTGATGATCGGGAGGAGGGAAGCCGTGGCGAGTGCCGGAGCCTCGTCTGTGTGCGTGTAGATGATGGCGTCGTCGGTCACCGGGAGGTTCTCCGTTCACGGGGTGATTTGTCTCGATACCAAGATACCTGAGCGACCCTGCGCCCGCTGTCCGCCGGGTCCGGCATCCATCCGCCGTTGGGAAATGTGTCCCGGCTGCGTGTGCGTGCGCCCGCGAGGGGTTAGCCTGGGATCATGTCCGAACTGCGCATGGTCGAACTCTCCGCCGCGACGATCGTCGCCGTGAACAACCTGTCGCTCAAGCCCGGACAGGAGCAGTTCCTCGCCCCCGTCTCGTACGGGATCGCGGCGACGGTGATGAACCCGCAGACCTCCTGGCAGCGCGTGGTCCTCGACGGCGATACCGTCGTCGGCTTCGTCAGTGCCAACTTCGACCCCGAGGCCCCCGAGGAGCACTTCCGCTCCGTGCTGTGGCGCATCAACGTCGACGCAGAGGGCCAGGGCAAGGGCGTCGGCCGCTTCGCGGTCGAGAAGCTCATCGAAGAGGCACGCGCGCGCGGATTCGACCACGTCAACGTGATCTACGAGGCCGGCGACGGCGGACCCGAGGCGTTCTTCCTTCGCGTCGGCTTCACTCCGGTCGGTGAGACCGCCTACGCCGAGGTCGTCGGCGAGATCCGGATCACCTCCTAGACCGGCGGCGGGGTCTCGAATCCCCTCCCCCATCGAGACTCCGTCGCCCTAGACCGGCGGTGACGCATCGTCCGTGCGTCATCCTGCGCGCGGTGCTCGGACGGCAGGCCGGACCGGCTCAGCGGTCGTCGCGGCGACCGCGCGTCGTCCACGCGGCGATGACGGATGCCGCCGCCCCCGCCGCGCGATCGATCGCATCGGCGGAACGCGCGAGCACGTCCTGCGCTGCGTCCTGCCAGGCCGCGGCGGTCGGCGACTCCCCCGCGAGGACGTGAGCTCTGTGCTCTGCAGCCTCGAAGGCGCGCTCGAGATCAGAGACCGCCTCGCGGTAGGCCGAGAAGTCGGCCGGCGTCGCGCGATGCTCGACCGCACGACGCAGCTCGTTCGCCCGGCCGGCCGCGCGCAGGTAGGCCGCTGTCGACGGCTGCTTGACGTCGGTCATCGCGGGGTAGGTGATCTGCAGGGCGGGGTCGGTCTCGTAGCGCATCCAGCGGGCGACGATCGCGTCGTGCTCCGCGCGCAGGATCTCCAGCGGACGAGGAGCGGAAGCTGCCGGAACCGCCGCCTTCGCAGCGCTGAGCCGCACCCTGCTCGCCTTGGCATCGGCGTGGGCCGCCTTGAGGTCGCGCTCCCGCTCCCGCAGGATCCGCCGAGCGCCCGCGAGCTGGTCGGCGCTCGCGCGCTGGGCGCTCCGCTCGGCGGCGATGCGGGCGTGATCGGCACGAGCGAGCTTCAGAGCCGTCCGTCGATCGGTCACGGTCCGCTGGGCCGTCGTCAGGTCATGACGGGCGGCATCCACGGCGAGGCGGCGTCCGGATCTCCGCGTGCGGCGACGCATCCCGATCGTCCCGACCGCGGCGACGGCTCCCGCGCCGAGGGCTGACGGCGCGATCCACCACCACTCCGCCACGAACAGGAAGGGGTCCATGACTCGATCGTACCCAGCGACTCGCGCGCAGGTCCTGTGCGGCCTCGACGTGCGCCCGGCCCCACCACGATTTTCGGACGGATGCCGGTTTCTCGGCCTATCCCGAGAGAATCATCCTCGAAACGGGCATCCGTCCGAAAACACGGCCGCGCGACCTCTCGTTCACACTTCGGCGCAACGCCGGATCTCTCCACAATCACCCATCGGCGCCCCGCCGCAGCGTCGGACGTCGCCAGAGTGATCCCCATGGATCTGATCACCTGGCTGCGGCAGCGCGATGGCATCGCCCACCGCGCGGACGCCCTGGATGCCGGCTTCACCGTGTCACGCATCCGCGCCGCCATCCGAACGGACGCCGTGCGTCGCATCCGGGCGCGATGGATCGCTCTGCACGATGCCCCGTCCGACCTCGTGCACGCCGCCGAGGCGGGAGGGCAACTCACGTGCGTGTCGCTCGCGCGGCGCCGAGGCTGGTGGGTGCCGCCCGGAGCGGCGGAGCAGGTGCACGTGCACCTTCGTCCGAACGCCGCAACGCCCGGCATCCCGGTCATCGCGCACTGGTCCGCGTCGCTCGGTCCTTCCCGCCCGCGCCGGGTGCTCGCACGCACGGAGGACGCGCTCGCCCATGCTGCCCGGTGCTTCCCGCTCGATCAGGCGGTTGCGATCTGGGAGAGCGCAGCCCGAGTCGAGCGCGTCTCGATCGACTCGCTGCGCCAGGTCCGATGGCGGGATGCCGTGGCTAGGCGCTGCGCCGCCCACCTGCGCCCCGGAACGGACTCCTCGCTCGAGACCATCTTCCACGTGCGCCTCAGCGCCTGGGGCGTGCGGCTGCGCATGCAGGTGCGGCTCGCCGGCCACACCGTCGACTTCGTCATCGGCACACACCTGATCGTGCAGGTCGACGGATGGAGCTTCCACTCCTCTTCGGCCGATCGCACGCGCGACATCGCCCACGACGCCGCACTGCGGATGCGCGGGTACACCGTGCTCCGCTTCTCCTACGAGCAGGTGATCAATCGCTGGTGGGAGGTCGAGGCGCTGATCGCCGAGGCCATCGCGCGCGGGCTCCACCTGGGCCCCTCCTGACGCCTCTCCAGCCCCCGATCGCCTCTCCCCGGAC
>NZ_PCOT01000042.1 GCF_002979415.1 Microbacterium sp. MYb72
TAGGTGGCACCATTTTCTCAATATCTCAGTTTGCTATATGGCAGCTTGTTCCCTCGGATGGAAGGCCACACATTTGAAACCCATAATTCCGCACATGCGACTCGCGGACTACTGTGCGTGGGTGATCTTCCTTGTCATTACTGGTGTGGCTTTGTTCTTCCTCCTCGCTTCGGCCTCTCTCGGATCTGATGTGCGCTTGGGTGTATTAATCGTGAGCGCAATTGACATCGCCTACGTTGCAGTTATTCTTACGCGTAACCGACGAGTGCGTACATACGCACTAGAGCTTTCCCTCAACAAATCTGTCCCAGCTGTCGCGTTCGATCATGCGCAGATGCAAAATGGTCTTGGACAGCCGCTTGTCGACTTCGAAGAAGGCTGCATCTCAGTTCGAGATGGTCGGGTGTGCGTGTTGAGAATCCCCAAAGGTGCAAGAGATACACCCGTAGCGAGTACATATTTGACAGACGTAAGAGATATTCGTGGTGAATGGGCCTTCATAGGCTGTTATCCTCTGCTTGCGATAGAGCTCTCAAGCGGAGAGGTGTTTCGTATGCGACCGCTGAAGCCTAGCGGGGTGACATGGCGTATCGGTTTGACTCGAAAGGAAATTGAGGCCGTCATCTATCGCATTTACTCAACAACTGGGCGTGAATAAGCGCCATGTGAGTTCGGCGTCACTAGAGTCAATCCTCCGCCCTTACCTTCCGTCTGCCCGCACGCCGTCCTCTATATACCCGCATGGGAGAGGTGATGGGGTGAATGCTTTGATCGAAGTGGGGGCTTTGAGCGTGTCCCAAAGGTGATCAAGAACACTGCGGGACTCGTGACTCGGAACACCTTTAGGTCGACGATGCGAAACATCACGGTTTACGAGTTTTTCAACCTAGCAATATCATTGCGTATGTTGACAAACACGGTGTGTGTCGGCCGGGGCAAGGGGATAGCTGCAAATAGGAGTGGATATGAAACACCTGACGCCGGAAGAATTGATGGAGCGCGCCGACGGTGTCGGTGGATTGGGGGCCTTGGAAGCTCACGGGTTCTTCGGGGGGCGTATCTCGGAGGGTCATGCGGTGCGCGTGGTGTTCCGTAGGGGGCGGCGATTCGACGACCTCGTGCTGTTCCAGCGTGACGAGGATGATTGGTCGGGGGTTGGCGCGCCGCCTGGGGGTGAGTTCCGGGTGCTGGCGGCGTGGAACTTCCCCGTCCCTTCCGAATGGGGTCCCGTACTGGTTCAGGATCGGGTGCTTCCTACAGCGTTCAAGGATCCGGTTGCCTGGGTGGACTCGGTAGTTGGAACCGTCGAGATCCCGGAGACCGGGAAGGATGCTCCAGCGCGGCCATTGATGGACAACGATCGCTTCTGGTCTCTGATCGACCGTCTCGGCGGGTCGTTGGAGGACGAGAAGATCGCGGAGTTGACGGAGGCATTGGAGGCGTTGCCGTATCGGGATGTTCTCTTCTTCCGTGACACGTTGGTCGCGCGGTTGCGTGAGCTTGACCAGCCCCTCAATACCGTCGGTGTGGGAGAGGGGGAGGAGCGTGTGATCAGTGCGGATGCGTCGTTGTACTACCGATGCGAGATCGTGGCGGCGGGTCGCGAGGTGTTCCGCGACCGCGTAGAGCATCCGCGACCTGGCAGGGATGCCGATGGCGCTAGCGGTGAAGCATTGCTAGGTGTCGCGGAAGATGCTTCCGTCTCCAGGGTGCCTGAACCGGATGCGTCTATCGAGACGGGCACGAACCCGCTGTACTGGCCCGATGCGCCCGATCCGTTGCCGGATCCGTGGGCGTCGATTCCGAGTCCTGGTCCTTTCTCATATGACATTCAGTTATCTCGGTTGCGTCTTGGCCCGTGGAGTCAACGACGATTCATAGTTTGGTTGGCGTACGCGACCACGGCGGAGGGAACTGTGCGCGAGATGATGGGGTGTGTCGTGCAGGGGAACAACGAGACCGCGCGTGAGGAAGTCGTCGCCTACGTGCGTGCCCGGCTGCGCGATGGAGAGACGCTGCATCCCAACGTCGTCACCTACGCTCCGGGAATCGACGGCGTCGCGACTGGGCATCAGATCGCCGGAGGGACTCGACGTAGTCGATTGAGCATGGATGAGTATGTCCAGAGGTACTACACGGGCGAGCTCGCTTCGGCCGGGATGCGGAAGGCCGGCGAGTAGCGCGTGGAGAGATCGGGTACTTCTGTTGGACATGAACTCCCGCCAAGGCTTACGCCCCGATCCGCGGGATCGAGAGCCTTGCCATGATCGTCATCTTTGACGTCATTGTCCTGTTCGCTCTCTGTGCATTCAGAGGGTTGTATCTGCTGGTATTGATACCCGCAACCTTTCTTGGATGGATCTTCGTCCACTCGTGGCGACAGAGGGCCAGTTATGGTGCGTGCCTGGGTTGATACGACTGGAATATCTTTCTATCTCTTGCTACGGGACTCGTCGGAGTGCGTGCGGGTAAGTACATGCCGACTGCTCGATACGTCAGACTGGTAGACATGGCCAACATCTCACACAGAGTGGGATGGATGGGTCGAACCCTGCAGAACTTGGATAGTGGCTCAGCGCAATCAAGTTCATAGAGTGCTGCGGGCGGCGCTGACCATCGACAGGCAAGTTGGAGTTGGAGTTCGGCTCCGACGACGCCGGACGGGCAGTACTTGAGCATGCGTACGCCCTTGACCCCACGACCGGCTGGCAGCTGAGCGATGCCTTGCGCGCGGCCGGGGACCTCGATGCTGCCGCGGATGTGCTCCGTGCTGCGGCAGAAGCCGGTGAACCGCGTGCGTACCTCGACCTTGCCGATGTCGAACACGAGAGGGGAGACCTCGACGCGAGCGAAGCGGCGTTCGAGGCCGCGATCGCGGCAGGCGTCGCGGAGCAGGCCGATGACGACGAGGGGGCGGGGTCGTAGCCGTGGACCACAACTCGACGGACTCCCGTGATGTCGACTTCGCCGGGGACATACGATCGAGTCCTGATAAGAGGCGCTCGTGGGGGTGAGCAGGGCTTGAAGACGCAAGACGGCGTGAAGGGGCCGCGGAGTCGGTGGCACGCACTCGCCACGGCCATGTTCGGCGGATACGACTTTCGCGACAGCCGTCAGATCCGCCGGCGCTGGTTGCTCTATCGAACTCTTGCCGCCATCTGCATTGTGCTCGGGGTAGTCCTGGTCCTGTTCGAGATCGTTTCCTTGGTGAGAGGAGTCTCGCTGAATGGCCCGGCGTTCGTACTGCCCTTCCTGATGCTCGGCGTGCCCAGCTTCGTCTTCTGGGTGAAGGCGAAGGATCACGCCATTTTCTGGCGCGAGGAAGTCGAACGCGAGCGGGCGCTGGCGGAGGCGGGTTCTCTGCCGTCGGAGTAAGAACGCCTCGAAGCCTCCTTTCCGGATCTGCTCCTGAACCACCACTACAGAAAGCTGCTTGGGGGCGTACTGGTGACGACCGCTGCTATCGTCCAGATACGAGCGTCAGCGGTGACCGAGGGGGCAAGCATGTCGGTGGTGTCCGGAATCCTCATGGCCATCGGCATCCTGTTTCTGACCGCGGGCGCGGTCATGCTCCTGGGGCGGCGTCGGGTTGCTGCCAACATGTCGCAGGCCGGAATCGTCAAGGGCTCCCGGATGTCCGCGACGACCTACTCGGTCCTGATCTCCGTGATGCAGCTGCTCATCGGCGCCGGCCTCCTGATCCTGACGCCGCTGACGTCCTTTCGGAGCCGTGAGGACAACTTCTTGCGTGCCCTGACCGCTCTCTCCGAGATCCTCGGAGCAGGGGGCATTGTGCTCAGCATCGCGCTCATCATCACAGGCAGTGCTGGGATGCTGTTCGGCCTGCGCTTCATCTGGCAGGCATGGAAGGACAGGTCGAGCTGGCAGCACGATTCCTCCGGCTTACTGACAATGCCCACACGTGATCGAGTGAGGATGGGCGGCGGAACCGTCCTCGCCACGTACGGTGCGATCGCGGTCGTGTTCGGCATCCTGCTTCTCGCGACCTACGCGGCCGGCGCGTGATCATGAGCGAACCGCAAACGGGGCGCGATTCGCGGCAGGACCAACGCGCGGAAGGAGCCAAGAGGATGAGCTTCCCCGAGGGGCTAGGTTGGCTGCTCTTCCTCTTCTTTCGCGGGCTCGCGCTGTGGGTTGTGATTCCCAGCGCCTTCTTGGCCTGGCTCCTGGTTCACTCGTGGGCTCAGAAGGCGTCTCTAAAGCAGGCTGTCGCCTGGTATGACGCGAACCTGATCGCGGCGCTGTCGAACGGTCCGTTCCGTTGGCTGATGCGTCGGGAAGTCCGGCCATCCTTCGTGCGCATGTCGGGCATGAGCACGATCAGTACTCAGAGGATCCCCTGGTTCGACGTCAGCGCCCTGTTCGACCTCAACTGACCCCCAGGCCCGACGGCACCCGATGAGGCCCGCGACCATAACGGTCGCGTCCCGAACGCACCGTTCGTCTCGCTCAGTCATTACCGTGGGCTCAGAGGTCGCGTGGCGATCCTGGCCGGAGGAATGCCGTGGTGGTGGAACGAGCACAGAACGATGAGTCCGAGAGCCTCGTCGAACGTCTGCGCTTCTGGCGCCGGACGGCGAAGGTCTTCATCATCCTCACGATTCTGGGTGTCGGATTCTTCGTGATCCTGGCGTTTCGTCTGTACTTCACGCCGGGGCATCTCGACGTCGTTGCGCCCACCTCCGGCGAGTGTCGTATGGCCGAAGACGGAGAGCGGCTCTACGTCGCCGTCGGCCTCGTCGCGCTCGTGGACGGCACGCTGTTCGAGACGTCGATGGTCCGCGACTCCCAGGGGTCCGTCGAGTCGGCGGCGGTCCTGCTCGACGATGTCCGACTCGACGGTCTGGAGGATGCTGAGCTCGATGCGCTGCTGCACGACGCTGATGACGCGAGTCGACGGTTCGGCGCCGTCGGGGCGGAGAGCGGAACCCTTGTCGCCGCCATCGACCTTCCGGCATCGGAAGGGAAGATCGTGGCGCTGAGCCTCCTCTGGGGTTTCGGGGAGATGTCGTCCGAGCAGACCATTCCGCTGGCGCTCAGATACGGCCACGGCGAGTGCGGCCTCGGGGTCCCTCTGTCGCACGAACAGGGGTAGGACCTGACGTCATCTCCGCGCTCGACAGCCGCGGCATCCGCTATGCTCGTAACCGTCGCGACTGGCGTCTGGGTGGACTACCACCGGGGAGCGACTGACCACGGAATTCGACCGCGCGCCTGGGCCGATGGAAGCACCCCTTTCGAATCCGTTGTCAGAGGAGCACGTCACATGACCGACCGTTACTTCAACGCCCCGCTCGCCGAGGTCGACCCCGAGATCGCCGAGGTCCTCGACCGGGAGCTCAAGCGCCAGCAGACGTTCCTCGAGATGATCGCATCCGAGAACTTCGTGCCCGTCTCCGTGCTGCAGTCGCAGGGCTCGGTGCTCACGAACAAGTACGCCGAAGGCTACCCCGGCCGCCGCTACTACGGCGGCTGCGAGGAGGTCGACGTCGCGGAAGAGCTCGCGATCGCCCGCGCCAAGAGCCTGTTCGGCTCGGAGTTCGCGAACGTCCAGCCGCACTCCGGCGCCTCGGCCAACGCCGCCGTGCTGCACGCGATCGCCCGCCCCGGCGACACGCTGCTCGGCCTCTCGCTCGACCAGGGCGGCCACCTCACCCACGGCATGAAGATCAACTTCTCCGGCCGTCTCTACAACATCGTCGCCTACGGGGTGAACCCCGAGACCTCGACCATCGACATGGACGAGGTCCGCCGCCTCGCCATCGAGCACAAGCCGAAGGTCATCATCGCCGGCTGGTCGGCCTACCCGCGCACCCTCGACTTCGCCGCGTTCCGCGAGATCGCCGACGAGGTCGGCGCGCTCCTCTGGGTCGACATGGCGCACTTCGCCGGCCTCGTCGCCGCCGGGCTGCACCCGAACCCGGTGCCGCACGCGCACGTCGTCTCCTCGACCGTGCACAAGACCATCGGCGGACCCCGCTCCGGCTTCATCCTCACCAACGACGCCGAGATCGCGAAGAAGATCAACTCCGCCGTCTTCCCCGGACAGCAGGGCGGACCGCTCATGCACGTGATCGCCGCCAAGGCGACGGCGTTCAAGCTCGCCGGCACCCCGGAGTTCAAGGAGCGTCAGGAGCGCGTGCTGCGCGGCGCCGCCATCATCGCGGAGCGTCTGTCTCAGCAGGACGTGAAGGATGCCGGCATCGCCGTGCGCTCCGGCGGCACCGACGTGCACCTCGTGCTCGTCGACCTGCGCGACGCCGAGATCGACGGCAAGCAGGCCGAAGACCTCCTGCACGACATCCACATCACCGTGAACCGCAACGCGGTGCCGAACGACCCGCGCCCGCCGATGGTCACCTCGGGTCTGCGCATCGGCACCCCGGCGCTCGCGACGCGCGGCTTCGGCGACGCCGAGTTCACCGAGGTCGCCGACGTCATCGCTCTCGCGCTGCAGCCCGGCGCCGACGTCGAGGCGCTCCGTGCCCGCGTCGACGCGCTCGCCGCGGCCTTCCCGCTGTACCCCGACCTGCAGCAGTAAGCCCGCGGCATCCCGTCCGTGACTGCACGGGATGCTGCCGAGTGCACGAGAAGCCGCCGAGTGCACGGCCCGTTCACGCGAACGAGCCGTGCACTCGGCGAAAGCACGAGAACTCGACGAGGGCGGACACCGCCCCGAACGGCGAACGCAAGGAAGAGAAGAGACAGCATGACCGCGAAGATCCTCGACGGCAAGGCCGCCGCAGCATCCATCAAGGCCGAGCTCACCGAGCGCGTCGCCGCGCTCAGGGAGAAGGGCATCGTCCCCGGCATCGCCACGGTGCTCGTCGGCGCCGACCCGGCGTCGCAGCTCTACGTCGGCATGAAGCACCGTCAGTCCGAGGCGATCGGGATGAACTCGATCCAGCGCGAGCTCCCCGCCGATGCCTCGCAGGCCGACGTCGAGGCGCTGATCGACGAGCTCAACGCCGACCCCGACTGCCACGGCTACATCGTGCAGCTGCCGCTGCCGAAGCACCTCGACACCGACGCGATCCTCGAGCGCATCGACCCGGCGAAGGACGCAGACGGCCTGCACCCGACCAACCTCGGTCGTCTCGTGCTCAACGTGAACAACCCGATCCACACGCCGCTGCCCTGCACCCCGCGCGGCGTCATCGAACTGCTGCTGCGCAACGACTACGACCTCAAGGGAAAGCACGTCGTCGTGGTCGGACGCGGCGTCACCATCGGCCGCCCGATCGGCCTCCTGCTCACCCGCCGCGACATCAACGCCACCGTCACGCAGGTGCACACGGGCACGCCCGACATGTCGCCGTACCTCCGCCAGGCCGACGTGATCGTCGCCGGCGCCGGGGTCAAGCACCTGATCCGCGCCGAAGACGTCAAGCCCGGAGCCGCCGTGCTCGACGTGGGCGTGACGCGCGAGACGGATGCCGAGACCGGCAAGAGCCTCGTCTTCGGCGACGTGCATCCCGACGTGGCCGAGGTCGCCGGCTTCCTCTCCCCGAACCCCGGCGGCGTCGGACCGATGACCGTCGCGCTGCTCATGACGAACGTGGTCGAGGCGGCCGAGCGGCTCGTCTGACGCGTCTCGGGGCGGCGTTTCGTCACCTCGACTCGCTGCGCTCGCTCAGCACGGCGCTCGGCCGCTGCGCGTTCTCGCTCAACGACCGGGCTGCTCCGCGGCGCGGATCAGCCGAGCTCGTCGAGCATGCGGCGCTGCTCGGGGGTGAGGCCGTCGTTCAGCTCCTGGCGCGCCTCGGTCGTCGCGGGGGAGTCGGGGGTGGGAGCGGATGCCGCGGCATCCGACCTCTTCGAGATCTTCGCGGAGACGGTGTCGTACACCTCGCCCGCCTTGGCGCGCAGCCTGTCGTCGAACTGGTCGTAGATCATCCAGCCGAAGAGCAGGATCAGCGGAGGCAGGACGAACGCCCAGAAGCCCGACGCGCGCACCCCGCTCAGCCATACCGTCAGCACCCAGACGATGAGCTCGACGACGTAGACGAGCACGTACTGCACGGTCTTCTCGCCGACCTTCGTACGGCTGGCCGACGACTTCGCGGCGGACTTCCGGAACGCGGAGCCGAGCACGGGCTTCACGAACAGCGCGGCGAGGGTGAGGATCACGGCCGCCCACAGCGCGTTGAAACCCACGCGGACGCCGCTGAACAGCAGGCCGATGAGCAGGAGGACCGCGACGTTGAACACGTAGAGCGCGGCGAACCGGACGATTCCGTTCTTCATGCGACCAGACTTCCACATCTGCGCGCCGTGCGGCACCTCACGCGCGCGGGAAGGAGCGCTCCACCGCGTCGACCACGGCGTCGTAGACGGCATCCCAGTCGGGCACCTCTGGCGCGACTCCGGCGAGTTCGAGGCTCACGGCGCCGTGCACCTGCGCCCACACCGTGACGGCGGCAGCCATCACCTGATCCTCCGGCACGCGCGCCGCGAGGACGCGCACGAGCGGAGCCATCGCGGTGGAGGTGGTGGCGGCATCCGGAGCGCAGTCCTCGACGGTCGTGATCGCTCCGCCGAACATCAGACGGTAGAGGGCGGGGTTGGCCTTCGCCCACCCTCGGTACGCGTATCCGAGGGCGCGGAGCCCCTCCGGCTCGGTTGCGGCCTGAGCGGCTCCGAACGACGCGAAGCCGTGCTCGATCACGGCGACCAGCAGCTGCGCCTTGCCGCCGAAGAGGGAGTAGACGGCCGAGGTCGAGGTGCCGGCTGACTGGGCGATGTCGCGGAGGCTGATGCGCTCCGGGCCCTTCGCGTCGACCATCTCCGCCGTGACGTCGAGCAGTCGGTCGCGGAGAGCGTCGTCGTAGGAGACAGGTCTTGCCATGGAGGGAAGTCTATCGTAACGTTGTTTCATAACGTAGTTACATAACAACGTTCCAAGGAGAATCGCATGACTCAGCAGGTCTTCCCCGGTCGCTACACGGCAGCACCCGACCGGTCTGACATCACCGTCTTCGTCATCGGCATGCGGGCCAACCGCTGGTGGCAGCTGGGGAAGGTATGGTGGACGGCCAGCAAGATGCCGCCGATGCTGCGGCACCTCGCCACCCATCCGGAGGCGGGGATGCTCGGCGCCCACAACTGGTTCGGGCGCACGACCATCCTGCTCTCCTACTGGGAGAGCCCCGAGCATCTGCAGCGCTTCGCCGCCGACCGCGACGCCCCGCACCTGCAGCCGTGGCGTGACTTCATGCGCTCGCTGCAGGGGTCGGGCAGCGTCGGCGTCTGGCACGAGACGTATCAGGTGCCCGTCGCCGATCTCGAGGCCGTGTACGTCGACATGCCCGCGTTCGGGCTGGCCGCGGCAACCACGCACGTGCCCGTCGGCCCGGGCATGAAGACCGCGCGACAGCGACTCGGGCGGTGACGGAGGTGGGTGGATGCCGCGGCCTCCACCCCTCATCTCAGCCCTGGGGCTGCAGCGTGCCCTCGATGTTCGTGATGCGCGCGCTCTCGTCGAAGCGGAACGTGACAGATGCCGTCGCGTCGGTGATCGTGGCGCCGGTGTAGGCGTCATCGGTCCAGGCGAGGTTCCAGCCGGCGAGGCGGGCGAGGTCCCACACGGCGGTCCTGGCGTCGGGCAGAGCCAGACCGGAGAGGATGCGGGGGAGCGCAGTGGTCGCCGATGCCACGGTCAGGGCGGGCACGGGCGCGTCGAGGAGGAAGACGGCCCTGGTGCCGCCGGAGATCGGGGCGGAGTAGTAGGGCGAGCGTCCGGTGATCTCCACCGCGACGCCCGCGATCGTGTGCGCGGCTGCGGCGATCCACTCCTCGTCGCCGGAGGCGTCCGCCGGGAAGGGGAGCTCCGGCTCCGCCAGCTCGGCGAGTCCGTGCTCGACGCCGTAGTCGCGGAGCTGCGCGGCGACGCCCTGCGCGTCACCCTGCGGGTGCGCCCACGCCCACAGCAGCGACCGCGGCCCGGGTGCGATCGTCGCGATCAGATGGGCCGTCGTCACCAGCGTGCGCGACGGATCGGCGTTCGCGGTGAAGGTGATCGTGCCCGCCGTCATGTCGGCATCCCAGCGGTGGTCGCCGAGCTCGTCCGTCGCCGTGGCGAGGGCATCCTGACGGAGCGCGGTGAAGAGGGCGGAGCGGTCGGCGAGCGGCTGGAGCGCGGCGAAGGTCATGCCCCCAGTCTCGCCCGGATTGCTATGAATCCGCCAGAGCGCTCATGTCGTCACGGCGCCATCCGGACGCCCCATGCGCCGCACGCGCGGCACGGCCAGAGTCATCAGCGCGATGCTCGCATAGAGGATGCCGGACGTGACCAGCACGGTCTCGACGTCGCTGTGGGTGATCAGCCAGCCGTAGATCAGCGTGCCGATCGGCATGGCCACGAAGCTGCCGAGCATGTCGTAGCTGGACACGCGGGAGAGCGTCTCGCCCGGCACGTTCTCCATCATCGCGAGATTCCACCCGGTGCTGAACACCTCGGCGCCGGCGCCGGCCACGAAGGCCGCGATCGCGAGCAGGACGACGGCGGGGTGGACGCCGAGCACGGTGAGCGGGATCGCGAACGCGGCCATGCCGATCATCCCGTAGCGGAGCGGTCGGTTCAGCGGGAACCACATGAGGATGAGGGTCATCACGAGGATGCCGACGCCCTCCGCGCTGACCACCCAGCCCCAGCCGGTGATGCCGAGACGGGGGTCGTTCTTCGCGATGTACGGGCCGACGACTCCCCACGCGCCGACATGGATGGCGTTCATCACCATGAACGCCAGCACGACCACCCACAGCCAGGTCCTGGTGCGGAACTCGTGCCAGCCGGTGCGGAGATCCTGGAACAGCGTCGTCCCTCCGCCGTGCGCCGGCGGAGGAAGGCGGACCATCGCCAGCACGGGGATCGCGATCACCCACCCGATCGCCTGCACGACCATCGCCCAGGCGGGGCCCGCCGATGCGACGACGATTCCGGCGATGATGGGGCCGCCGATGGTGGTGGCCGAGCGCACGAACGAGAGCATCGCGTTCGCCTGCTGCAGATGCTCCGGCGAGGCGAGCTGCGGGATGATCCCCTGCATGGCGGGCAGGACGAAGGCCGTGGACGCCCCGTTCAGCACGGAGAGCAGGGCGAGCATCGGCACGGTCGCCGTTCCGGTGAACAGCAGGGCGGCCATCGCCCCGATGGTCAGGATGTCGATGACGTAGCACGACTGGATGATCAGCGCTCGGGGGAGCCGGTCGGCGATCACGCCGCCGAAGAGGAGGAAGACGATGTTGCTGACCGTGAAGGCGGCGAGCACGAGCGACAGCGAGCGGGCGTCGTTGTCGATCTCCAGCACGGCGAAGGCGAGCGCGATCGACGACATGGATCCGGCGATCATCGTGATCGCCCTCGCCAGGAAGAACCAGCGGAATCCGGCATCCTGCATCGCGGCGAGCACGCGCGTCATCGGCGGTCCTCGCGTCTCTGCATCCGACCATCCTGCCACGCGACGCGCGGCGAGGAGGGTCGGACGGCGTCTACCAGGACGGACGGATGCCGGCGAGGGCCCAGGCCGCCTGCACGGCGGCGCCGAGGGCGACGTACTCGCCCGGCTCCGGCACCACGACCGGGATGTCGAACACCTCGCGGGCGACGGCCGCGACGGCGGGGCTCTGCGCGCCGCCGCCGATGAGCAGCACGCGCTCCGTGCGGACGCCGAGGTCGCGGATGGCGCCGAGGCCGAACGCGAGACCGCCGATCACGCCCTCGACCGCGGCCCGCGCCAGGTTCTCGCGACGGGTCGACGCGAGCGTCATGCCCGAGAGGGTCGCGGTCGCGTCCGGCCGATTCGGGGTCCGCTCGCCCTCGAACCACGGCTGCAGGGACAGTCCACCGGCACCGGGTTCCGCCTGCAGGGCGAGCCGCGAGAACTCCTCGAGGTCCACGCCGAGCAGGGCGGCCGTCACGTCGAACACGCGCGCGGCGTTGAGGGTCGTGACGATCGGGAGGCGGCCGCCCGCGGCATCCGCGAACCCTGCGACGGTGCCGGAGACGTCGAAGATCGGCGCATCGGTCACGGCGAAGATCGTGCCGCTCGTGCCGATGGACACGCCCACGTCGCCCGTGCGCGCGCCCATGCCGAGCGCGGCGGCGGCGTTGTCGCCCGCACCCGCCGACACCACGAGCCCACCGGAACCCTGCACGTGCTCCGAGGGCCCGAGCACCCGGGGGAGCACCACATCCGACGCGTCCCTGCGGAGAGCGAGCGACAGCAGCTCGCGGTCGTAGACGTCGCGGACGGGGTCGAAGTAGCCCGTCCCGCTCGCGTCGGAGCGGTCGGTGACGAGCTCGCCGAGTGCGGGGCCGAGGTCGGACTCGTCGGCAGGGCCGTACCCGCGCAGGCGCCAGGTCAGCCAATCGTGGGGGAGGGCCACGGCCGCCACACGGGCGGCGTTCTGCGGCTCGGCGTCGGCCAGCCATCGGAGCTTCGTGACGGTGAACGACGCGACGGGCACCAGACCCGTGCGGGACGCGAACTCGGAGGCGCCGACCTCTGCCGTGAGATCGGCCGCGGCCTGCGCCGAGCGGGTGTCGTTCCACAGGAGGGCGGGGCGGATCACTCGGCCGGACTCGTCGAGCGCGACCAGTCCGTGCTGCTGCCCGCCGATGCCGATCGCTGACACGTCGTCGAGTCCGCCGGCATCCGCCAGTGCCGTTCGCAGCGCCGCCCACCATGCCGCGGGGTCGACCTCTGTGCCGGCGGGATGGGGTGCACGGCCGGTGCGCACGACCGCACCGGTGTCGAGGTCGCGGACGACGACCTTGCAGCTCTGCGTCGACGAGTCGACGCCCGCGACCAGTGCCATCAGCGCGCGCCGAGCAGGTGCTCGGTGGCGAGCTGCTGCAGCCGGACGAAGCCGAAGCCCTTGCCGCCGAGATACGCGTCGGCGTCGAAGTCCTCGTAGGCGCTGCGGTCGGCGAGCAGATCGTCGTAGGACTCGCCCTCGTTCAGGGTCGGAGCCGCGAGCTCGGCGACCTTCGCCGCGGCCAGAGCCTCCTGCACCTCGGGGTCGGCGCGGAACGCCGCTGCCCGCTCCTTGAGCAGCAGGTAGGTGCGCATGTTCGCGGCGGCGGAGTCCCAGACCCCGGTCTCGTCTTCGGTGCGGCTCGGCTTGTAGTCGAAGTGCCGAGGGCCGTCGTAGGCGGGGACGCCGTTCGGGCCGCCGTTCTCGAGCAGGTCGACGAGCGAGAACGCGTTGTGCAGGTCGCCGTGGCCGAACACCAGGTCCTGGTCGTACTTGATGCCGCGCTGGCCGTTGAGGTCGATGTGGAACAGCTTGCCGTGGAACAGGGCCTGCGCGATCCCCGCGGTGAAGTTGAGTCCCGCCATCTGCTCGTGACCGACCTCGGGGTTCACGCCGACGAGCTCGGGGCGCTCGAGGGAGTCGATGAACGCGATCGCGTGGCCGAGCGTGGGCAGCAGGATGTCGCCGCGCGGCTCGTTGGGCTTGGGCTCGATCGCGAAGCGGATGTCGTAGCCCTTGTCGGTGACGTAGTCGCCGAGCAGGTTGACGGCCTCGCGGTAGCGCTCGAGAGCTGCGCGGACATCCTTCGCCGAGTCGTACTCCGCGCCCTCGCGGCCGCCCCACATGACGAAGGTCTTGGCGCCGAGCTCGGCGGCGAGGTCGAGGTTGCGCAGCACCTTGCGCAGCGCGAACCGGCGCACCTGGCGGTCGTTGGAGGTGAAGCCGCCGTCCTTGAAGACCGGTGCGCTGAAGAGGTTCGTGGTGACCATCGGCACGATCAGCCCGGTGTCGGCCAGTGCGCCGGTGAGGCGGTCGATCTGCGTCTGACGCTCGGCGTCGGTGGAGCCGAAGGCGAACAGGTCGTCGTCGTGGAAGGTCAGGCCGTAGGCGCCGAGCTCCGCGAGTCGCTCGACGGCGTGCACGACGTCGAGGTGCGGCCTGGTCGGTCCGCCGAAGGGATCGGTGCCGTTGTAGCCGACGGTCCAGAGTCCGAAGGAGAACTTGTCGTCGCGGGTGGGGGTGAGGGACATGGCTCGGATCGCTTTCCACGGTGAGGGCGAATTGTTGTTGCCAGGAACATATCAGGGGTGGGTGGCCTCCGCAACGTGTCTGTTCGCTGCGATCCTGCGCCCGGGGGTGCGGTCAGCTGCCGATCGGCGCCGTCGAACTGCGCACCACGAGCTCGGCGTGCATCCTGATGTGCGCGGGGTCCTCGCCGCGCAGCATCCCCAGCAGCACGCCGACCGCCGCCGCCCCCATCTCTGCGAGGGGCTGCCGCACGGTCGTGAGCTGCGGGTTGTTCGACGACGCCTCGGGGATGTCGTCGAACCCGACGACGGAGAGGTCGTCGGGCACGCGCAGGCCGCGTTCGGCGGCGACGCGCATGGCCTCGAGCGCCGTGAGGTCGTTGGCGGCGAACACCGCGGTCGGCCGCTCGGGGAGATCCAGGATGGCGTGGGCGCCGGCGGTCGCGCTCGCGGTGCGGTAGCCGCCGTCGACCACGAGGGACGGATCGAACGGGATGCCGGCCGCGCCCAGCGCCGAGCGGTAGCCCGCCTCGCGCTGCTGCGCCGACTCGAGATCGGAGCGGCCGCGCAGGTGCGCGATCCTGCGGTGCCCGAGGGAGATGAGGTGCTCCGTCGCCGTGCGTGCGCCCTCGACGTTGTGCACCGCGACCGTCGCCGTTCCGTGCGGCCCCTCGTGCGGGTCCACCGCCACGATCGGCACCGCGGCCTGCGGGGGAGTCGTGGTCGGTGTCACCAGGATCGCCCCGTCGATGAGCGTCCCGCCCAGACGGGAGAGGGAGCGGCGCTCCCAGCCGAGGTGCTCGCCCGCCGAGACGCTTCCCGCGTACGCGAGCACGTCGTACGGCGTGTCCTGCAGCGCGGTGGAGACGCCGCGCAGAAGCTGCAGCGCGAAGGGCTCGAACTCGGCGACGAGCACGCCGATGACGTTCGTGCGCCCTCTCCTCATCGACGTCGCCACCAGGGAGCTCTCGTATCCGAGTTCGGCGACGACGCGGAGGATCCGAGCGTGGGTCTCCGCGGACACGCCGTCTCGGCCGTTGATGGCCTTCGACACCGTCGCCACGGACACTCCTGCTGCGCGGGCGACGTCGGTGATCGTGGTGCGTGCGTTCATCAGAACAGACTAATCATGGAAAACGTTATCGATATCGTTTGACACGATCTCGTCCAGGTGCCAGAGTGGGCGCACAACACATTGGTGTGGCTGACAACAAATAGGTTCGCTCTGCTGCACGGAACTCGATGAAGAGGAGACACAGCATGAAGATGCGCAAAGCGTGGGCTGCGGGGGCGGCCATCGTGACGCTGGGGGCGCTCGGGTTGACCGGGTGCGCGGGCGGGGGAGGCGGCGCCGATGACGGCAGCACGCTCACGATGTGGCACAACTCGACCACCGGTGCGGGCAAGCAGTACTGGGAGGACGCTGCGGCCGCATTCCACAAGGCCAACCCCGAGGTCACGGTCAAGGTCACCTCGATCCAGAACGAGGACATGGACGGCAAGCTCCAGACCGCCGTCAACTCCGGCGACATGCCCGACATCTTCATGGCACGCGGAGGCGGCAAGCTCGCCGACGTCGTGAAGGCCGGCAAGGTCAAGGACCTCACGAAGCTCATCGACGCCGACGTGAAGTCGGCCTTCGGCGACGCGCCGTTCAGCGCCTTCACCGTCGACGGCAAGATCTACGGCATGCCCAGCGCGGTGCTCCCCGGCGGCATGTTCTACAGCAAGGACCTGTTCGCCGCGGCGGGGATCAGCGGCGAGCCGAGCAGCATGGACGAGCTCGAGGGCGCCGTCGACAAGCTGAAGGCGTCGGGCGTCGCCCCGATCGCACTCGGCGCGAAGGACGCCTGGCCGGCCGCGCACTGGTATTACTTCTTCGCGGTGCGCGCATGCGACCAGGACGTGATCGCCAACCTGTCGACCAAGCCGGACTTCTCGGACAAGTGCTGGCTCGACGCGGCGCAGAACCTCGCCGACTTCGCCGAGACCGAGCCGTTCAACGACGGGTTCCTCACGACATCAGCGCAGCAGGGCGCGAACTCCTCCGCAGGTCTCGTCGCCAACCACAAGGCGGCGATGGAGCTCATGGGGGCGTGGAACGTCGGTGTGATCGCCAGCCTCACGCCCGACCAGAAGCCCCTTCCCGACCTCGGCTGGTTCCCCTTCCCCGAGGTCAGCGGCGGCAAGGGAACCCCCGGAGCCATGATGGGCGGCGTGGACGGATACTCGTGCTCCGTCGACTCGCCCGACACCTGCGAGAAGTTCCTGAACTTCGTCTCCTCGAAGGAGTGGCAGGAGAATTACGCCGTCGCCTTCCAGACGATCCCGGCCTCTCAGGACGCGATGGGCGCGGTCACCGATCCGTCGCTGATCCCGCTCATGGAGGCGTACAGCAAGGCGCCGTACGTCTCGCTCTGGCTGGACACGGCCCTCGGCCAGAACGTCGGCAACGCGCTCAACACCGGCGTCGTGGAGATGCTCGCGGGTCAGGGAGACCCGAAGAAGCTCGTCGACAGCCTCGCGAACGCGGCGGCCAGGGGCTGACCCGCGCCATGACCATCACCCAGGCGCTCGCTCAGGCGCCTGAGGGGAGCTCCCGTGGGGCCGGCGCATCGTCGGCCCCACGGCGGCGGAAGCCGCGCCCTGACTGGCGCAAGCGCGGCGAGATCGCCCTCCTCTCGGGCCCTGCCCTCCTCGTGTTCGTCGGCTTCGTCATCTTCCCGGTGCTGATGGCGGCGTTCTACGGATTCTTCAAGTGGAACGGCTTCGGCTGGCCGACCGAGTTCGTCGGCCTCGACAACTACGTGCTCATGCTGCAGGACGAGACGTTCCGCGCGGCCGTGTCGCACAACTTCATCATCATCTTCCTGTCGCTGATCATGCAGGGGCCCGTCGCGATCCTCTTCGCCCTGCTGCTCAACCAGAAGATCCGCGGACGATCTGTCATCCGCGTCCTGATCTTCGCCCCGTACGTGATCGCGGAGGTCGTCGTCGGCACGGGCTGGAGCCTGATGCTGCAGGACGCCGGCGCCCTCAACTCCCTGCTGGAGAAGTGGGGCCTCGGCGCGCTCCAGCACTCGTGGATCGCCGACCCCGCGATCGCCATGTGGTCGCTGATGATCATCATCACGTGGAAGTACGTCGGGTTCGCCGTCATCCTCATGCTGGCGGGGATGCAGTCGATCCCCGAGGAGCTCTACGAAGCGGCTGCGATCGACGGAGCCGGGTTCTGGAAGACGCAGTGGAGCATCACGCTTCCCCTGCTCGGCCCGACCATCCGCATCTGGGCGTTCCTGTCGATCATCGGCTCCCTCCAGCTGTTCGACCTCGTCAACATCATCTGGGGGCAGTACATCGCGGCGACCGCCGGCACCTCGACGATGGCGACCTACATGTACCAGAACGGCCACCTGGCGGGGAACTACGGCTTCGGCAACGCCGTGGCCGTGATGCTCTTCCTCATCTCCATGGTCGTGGCGCTCATCTACCAGCGCTTCGTGCTGCGGCGTGACACCGAGGGCGCACTCACCGGAGACAGCGGAAAGGCGCGCAGACGATGACCGACACCCTGAAGACCTCCGTCGCGATCCAGACGATCGGGCCCAGGGGCCGCCGCCGCGCCGCCCCCGAGGTGCGCTGGGGCAGCCCCGGCGTGTACCTCGTCGCCCTCGTGCTGATCACGGTCTGCGTGACGCCGATCCTCTACATCATCATCGGCGGCTTCCGCACGAACTCGCAGATCACCACGGATCCGTCGGGCTGGCCCGCCCCGTGGCAGTTCGCGAACTACACCGACGTGCTCGGCAGCTCCGAGTTCTGGACCGCGATGCTGAACTCGACGATCTCGGCCGTCGGCACCACCGCGGGAGCCGTGATCCTCGGCGTCATGGCGAGCTACGTCATCGCGCGCTACGACTTCGCGGGCAAGGGCGTCATGTACTCGCTGTTCGCCGCGGGGCTGATGTTCCCGGTGACCGTCGCGATCACGCCGCTCTACCTGCTGATCCGCAACCTGGGGCTGGTGAACAGCCTCGCGGGCATCATCCTTCCGCAGATCGCGTTCGCCCTGCCGACCACGATCATCATCCTCGTGCCGTTCCTCAAGGCGATCCCGAAGGAGCTGGAGGAGGCGGCGTCGATCGACGGCGCATCCCGTCTGGGGTTCTTCTGGCGCATGGTGATCCCGCTGAGCCTGCCGGGAGTCATCACGGTCGGGATCCTCGCCTTCATCGGCGCGTGGAACGGCTACATGCTCCCGCTGTTCATCCTGAGCGACCAGAGCCTGTTCACCCTTCCGCTCGGCGTGCAGAACTTCGCCTCGCAGTACTCGGTCGACACCGCCCGCGTGCTCGCCTACACCTCGCTGTCCATGCTTCCCGCCCTGATCTTCTTCAGCCTGTTCGAGCGCCGCATCGTCGGCGGTCTGACCGGCGCGGTCAAGGGCTGAGAGACCACGAACCACGAATGGAGGCGCACATGAGCGCTGACATCCCCGCATTCCCCCACGCATCCGATCGGGTGCGGGATCTGCTCGCCAGGATGACGCTGGACGAGAAGCTCGCGCAGCTCGTCGGCTACTGGATCGACCAGGGCGGCGAGGTGGTGGCGCCCATGCAGAACGAGATGGGAGGCAAGGCCGCCCCCGGGGCGCTGGCCGAGATCACGCGTGACGGCATCGGCCACTACACGCGCGTCTACGGCACGCGCCCGGTCGATGCCGCCGAGCGCGCGGCGTGGCTCTGGGAGGAGCAGCGCCGCCTCCGTCGGGAGACCCGGCTGGGCATCCCCGCGCTCGTGCACGAGGAGTGCCTCACCGGGCTCGCCGCGTGGAAGGCGGCGACCTTCCCCACGCCGCTCGCCTGGGGCGCCTCGTTCGACCCGGAGCTGGTGGAGGAGATGGCGGCGTCGATCGGCGAGACCATGCGCGACCTCGGCATCCACCAGGGGCTGGCGCCGGTGCTCGACGTCATCCGCGACCCCCGGTGGGGGCGGGTGGACGAGTGCATCGCCGAGGATCCGTACGTGGTCGGGGTGACCGGCACGGCGTATGTGCGCGGGCTGCAGTCCGCCGGTGTGCACGCGACGCTCAAGCACTTCGTCGGGTACTCGGGATCGCGTGCGGGGCGCAACCACGCGCCGGTCTCCGCCGGACCCAGGGAGGTGGCCGACGTGTTCCTCCCGCCGTTCGAGATGGCGGTGATCGACGGCGGCGCGCGCTCGGTGATGAACTCCTATGCGGAGATCGACGGGGTGCCTCTGGGCAGCAGCGCCGAGCATCTCACGGGCCTGCTGCGCGAGACGTGGGGCTTCGACGGCGTGGTCGTCGCGGACTACTTCGCCGTCGCGTTCCTGGAGATGATGCACGGCATCGCGCGCGACAGGGGAGAGGCGGCGGAGGCCGCCCTCACGGCCGGGGTCGACGTCGAGCTCCCGAGCGGAGACGCGTATCTGGCGCCGCTGCGGGAGCGCGTCCTGTCGGGGGCGCTCGATGAGGCCTTCGTCGACCGCGCGGTCCTGCGCGCGCTGTCCCAGAAGGAGGAGCTCGGGCTGCTGGAGCCCGACGCCTTCGACGGCGAGCCGCCCGCGGCAGTCGACCTCGACTCGCCCCGCCATCGCGACATCGCACGACGGCTCGCGGAGGAGTCGGCGGTGCTGCTCTCGAACGACGGCATCCTTCCTCTCGCCGATGCGGCGACGCCTCTGGGGAAGATCGCCGTGATCGGCCCCAACTCCGCGCGCCCTGAGGCGCTGATGGGCTGCTATTCGTTCGCCAACCACGTGCTCGCGCATCATCCGGAGCATCCGATCGGCTTCTCCATCCCGAGCTTCCTCGAGGCGTTCTCGGAGGAGGCGGATGCTCTCGGCGTCGAGGTGATCGCCGCGCACGGCTGTGACGTCGAGGGCGACGACCGCTCGGGCTTCGCGGAGGCGGTCGACGTCGCGCGCGCGGCCGACGTGGCGATCGTCGTCGTCGGCGACCAGGCCGGGCTGTTCGGGCGGGGCACGGTCGGCGAGGGCAACGACTCCGAGAGCCTCGAGCTGCCCGGTGTGCAGCGCGAGCTCGTGGAGGCGCTGGTGCGCACGGGAACGCCGGTGGTCATGGTGGCCGTGACCGGTCGCCCGTACGCGATCGGCTGGGCTCTGGACGCTGTGTCTGCACCGGCTGCCGTGCTGCAGGCGTTCTTCCCCGGAGAGGAGGGCGCCTCGGCGCTCGCCGGAGTCCTCTCTGGAAGGGTCGTGCCCTCGGGGCGCCTCCCGGTGTCGCTGCCGCGGTCTGCGGGAGCGCAGCCCTACTCGTACCTGCACCCTCGCCTGGGCGGCCCCTCGGAGGTGACGGCGACCGATTCGACTCCGGTGCGTCCGTTCGGGTTCGGCCTGTCGTACACGCGGTTCGAGGTCGATCGGCTCGATGCCGACGACGAGGTGGCCGCCGGAGGAGCGTTCCGGGTCGCGGTCACGGTGACGAACACGGGCGGCCGGGCGGGCGCCCACGTCGTGCAGCTGTACGGGCACGACGTCGTGGCATCCGTCACGAGACCCGTCGCCCAGCTCCTGGCGTTCCGCCGGGTGACGCTCGACGCCGGGGAGTCGGTGCGGGTGACCTTCGACATCCCCACCCAGCGATTCGCCTTCAGCGACTGGTCGATGACCCGTGTGGTCGAACCCGGAGACGTCGAGGTCTGGGTAGGAGCGCACGCCGCGGCATCCGTCGAGGAGGGCACGGCGACGGCCCGTGCGACCCTGCGGATCACGGGGGCGCCGCACCCCGTCACGACGGCGGACGCACGCGTGGCGACATCGGAGGAGATGATCGTGGATCGCGCGGTGTCGCGATGACGGTGGTGAGCAACCCCATCCTGCCCGGGTGCCACCCCGATCCGACGATCTGCCGTGTCGGCGAGGACTACTACCTCGTCACCTCGACGTTCGAGTACCTGCCCGGTCTCCCGGTGTTCCACAGCCGCGACCTCGTCGACTGGGAGGTCGTCGGGCACGTCATCGATCGGCCGGGGATGCTGGATCTCGAGGGGATCCGCTCGTCGGGCGGCCTCTACGCCCCGACCCTCCGGCACCACGACGGTCGGTTCTGGCTGCTGTGCACGCTCGTGGACCAGGAGGACGACGCAAGGGGCGGCAACTTCGTCGTCACGGCGGAGGATCCGTCCGGCCCCTGGTCCGATCCGGTCTGGCTCGACGTCGACGGGATCGATCCGTCGGTGTTCTTCGACGACGACGATCGCATCTGGGTGCACGGCACGCGGCCGGCACGTCAGCCCGAATGGCACGATCAGACCGAGGTCTGGCTGCGCGAGCTGGACCCGCACACGATGACCCTCGAGGCCGAGGAGCATGTCCTGTGGCGAGGGGCGGTGCAGGGCGCGGTGTGGGCCGAGGGTCCGCACCTCTACCGGCTGGCCGGGGCCTACCACCTGCTCGCCGCGGAGGGCGGAACCGACTTCCACCATGCCATCAGCGTGGCGAGGGCGGATGCCGTCACCGGTCCGTACCGCGGCAGCAAGGGCAACCCCGTGCTCACCCATCGGAACCTCGGGCGCGGCGTCGACATCACGGCGGTCGGGCACGCTGACCTCGTGGAGGCGGCGGACGGCAGCTGGTGGGCGGTGCTGCTCGGCATGCGTCCGTACGGCGGCTACCACTGCAACCTCGGCAGGGAGACCTTCCTGGTGCCGGTGATCTGGGAGGACGGATGGCCGGTCTTCGCACCGGGCATCGGTCGCGTGGAGCACGAGGTCGAGGTGCCGTTCGCGCAGCCGCGGGCGGCGGCGCCCGTCGGCGGAGTCATCGCGTCGAACGATCCGCGCTGGACCTCCGTGCGCGCCCTGCCCTCGGAGATCGCCTCGGCCGACGGCGACGGGTGGGTGCTCCCGCTGCTCCCGGCGACCCTCGCCGATGCCACCCGCAGCGCCTTCCTCGGCGTGCGGCAGCAGCATCGAGACGTCGACGTCACGGCGACCATCGCCTGCGATCTGCGCGAGGGCGAGGAGGCGGGACTCGTCGTGCGTCAGTCGGAGGACGACCACGTGCGGCTGTCCGCCATCGGCGTCACGGGGGAGGGAACGCGCGTGGTCGCCATCCACCGGAGCGCCGGAACGGAGCGCGTGATCGGGGAGGCGGTCGTCGCGGGAGCGCCGCACGAGGACCTCGTTCTCATGCTGCGGGCGCGCGGTCAGGACTACGAGCTGCGGGCGGGAAGGTCGGGCGACGACCTCGTCGCCGTCGCCACGGCAGACGGACGCACGCTCGACTCGATCGCGACCGGCGGCTTCCTCGGACTCTGGATCGGGGTCCACGGCACGTCGAACGGTGCGGCGACCGACTCGACGATGCGCGTCGAGCGCGTCGAGTACGTCCCCCGGTGATCACGAGGGTCGGGCCTGACCGGAGCGCGCCCGTCGGGCGGATATCGTGGCAGGAGCAGCACGACGCGCGGAGGAGGCGGGGGATGACGGATCGAGCATCCGGAGTCGAGGGAGTGCGCCGGGCGAACCTCGGCGAGGTGCTTCGGCTCGTGCACCACGACGGCCCGCGATCCCGCGCGGTCATCACCGCCGACACGGGACTGAACAGGTCGACGGTCGCCGACCTCGTCGCCGAGCTGGTCTCGCACGGACTCGTCGTGGAGCAGGAGCCCGACACCACCCGCCGAGTGGGGCGCCCCTCGCCGATCGTCGCGCCGAGCGAGCAGGTCGTCGCGATCGCGGTCAACCCCGAGGTCGACGCGATCGAGATCGGCGTCATCGCCCTCGGTGGCAGCGTGCGCGAGCGCGTACGGGTCGAGTGCGTCGAGCCTCCCTCCGTCGAGGACGTCACCGCGGCGGTCGAGGGCTTCGTACGACGGTGGCGGGAGTCGTCCGGGCCGGCGGCGAGGATCATCGGCATCGGACTCGCCGTGCCGGGGCTGGTCAGGGCCGAGGACGGCATCGTGCGACTCGCCCCCCACCTGGAGTGGCGGGATGCTCCGATCGGCGATGCGCTCGCGACGGCGCTCGGACTCCCCGTCTTCGTCGGCAACGACGCCTCTCTCGGAGCGAGCGCCGAGCGCCTGTTCGGAGCCGCGCGCGCTCACGAGGACGTCGTGTACCTCAACGGCGGATCGAGCGGCATCGGCGGAGGGCTCATCCTGGACGGCCGGCTCATCGGCGGCGCCGGGGGTTACGCAGGGGAGTGGGGGCAGACGCGCCCCGGCATCCTGTCCGACGACGACCGCCGCACCGACGGCGGCGTCCTCGAAGACGAGGTCAACCGCTCGCGCCTGCTGCAGGCCGCCCAGCTCGGCCCCGTGGACGACACCGCCCTCGCGGCGGTGCTCTCGGCGACGAGCGATCCGCAGGTGATCGCCGAGATCGACCGGCAGCGCCGCGTGCTCACGGCCGCGCTCGCGAACGCGGTCAACGTGCTGAATCCGTCGATCGTGGTCCTGGGCGGCTTCCTCGCCATGCTGCGCGCCCGCGACGCCCTGAGCTTCGACGCCGAGGTGCGGGCGCGCTCGCTGCAGGCGCCGGCGGAGCAGATGGAGGTGACGGCCGCAGGGCTCGGCGCCGATCGTCTGCTGATCGGCGCCGCCGAGGCCGCCTTCGCTCCGTTGCTGGCGGATCCGCTCCGATTCTGACGGTCAGTAGCTGGCGCGCCGCGTGTCGTCCGAGACGGGGATGAAACGGCTCGCGAGTCCCTCGGAGGCGCGGGCGAGCAGCGCGACATCGGCGCCGACCGCGACGAAGTCGGCACCGGCGGCGATGTACCCGTCGGCGGCAGTCGGATCGAAGGCGTTCACGCCCACGGCGGTCCCTGCGGCCTTCACCGCGGCGAACACGCGCTCCACCGCGGCGACGACGTCGGGATGCGTCTGCTGGCCGAGCAGGCCCATCGACGCCGACAGATCCGACGGGCCGACGAAGACCGCGTCGACGCCGTCGACCGCGGCGATCTCCGCCGCGGCATCCACTCCGGCTGCCGTCTCGATCTGCACCGTCAGCGACGTGTGCGCCGCGGATTCCTGCAGGTAGCGGTCGACGCGGTTCCAGCGGGCGCTGCGGGCGAGGGCGCTGCCGACGCCGCGCACGCCCTCCGGCGGGTAGCGGGTCGCGGCGACGGCCGCGCGGGCCTCGTCGGCGGACGACACCATCGGAACGATGATGTTCTGCGCTCCGAGATCGAGGACCTGCTTGATCGCGACCGTGTCGTTGGAGGGCACGCGGACGACAGGGGCGATCGGGTAGGCCGCGGCGACCTGCAGCTGCAGGAGCACGCTCTCCAGCGAGTTCGCGGAGTGCTCCATGTCGATCAGCAGCCAGTCGAGGCCCGAGCCCGCGGCCACCTCGGTGACGATCGCGCTGCCGGAGCAGGCCCACATCCCGATCAGCGAGCGGTCGGATGCCGCGAGCTGCTCGCGGAAGGAGGCGTCTAGACGAATCGGCATGCGATCGTTCCCATCGGTCCGTAGTCGCACAGCACTTCATCGCCGCGCGTCACCCACATCGGGCGCGTGAACGATCCTGCCAGGATGATCTCCCCCGGCTCGAGACGCGCGCCGTGCTGGTGGAACTTGTTCGCCAACCAGGCGACGCCGGTGGCTGGATGGTTCAGCACGCCGGCGGCGACGCCGGTCTCCTCGATCTCGCCGTTCTTGAAGAGGAGCCCCGGGACCCAGCGCAGATCGATCTCATCGGGGCGCTTGCGCACGTCGCCGAGGACCATCGCCCCGTACGCGGCGTTGTCGCTGATCGTGTCGACGATCGTGCGCCCCTCCAGCTCGATGTGCGAGTTCAGCACCTCGAGGGCGGGCACGGCGTAGTCGATCGCGGCGAGGGCGTCCTCCAGCGTGCAGTCCGGGCCTTCGAGCGGATGCTTCAGCACGAACGCGAGCTCGACCTCGATGCGCACGTTGGAGAAGTGCTCCGTGGGGATGTCGGCCCCGGACTCGTACACGGTGTCGTCGAACATCACCCCGTAGTCGGGCTCGGTGATGCCCGTCGCCTGCTGCATCGCCTTCGACGTGAGGCCGATCTTGCGACCGACCAGCCGGCGGCCGGCGGCGATCTGCGAGTCGCGCCACACGCCCTGGATCGCGTACGAGTCCTCGACCGTCGCGGCGGGATAGCGCGCGGTGATGCGCGGGATCACCCCGTGCGTGCGATCGGCCTCGGCGAGCTCGGCCGCGATCGTCGCGATGTCCTCTGCTGACAGCATCCGTTCCTTCTTTCTACTTCTCACCGACACAGGCTGCGTCTGATGCGCCGCACGATGCGGGCGGAGCGATGTTCCTCGTGAGGACAATCGGGGTAGGGGCCCCCGCTCTTGTCCTCACGAGGAACATCGCGGAGCCCCCACCGGACGATCTAGAGCTGGTGCCCCAGCTTGTACTCGCCCTGCTTCCACTCCGGCATCGCGTCCTCGTCGTCCGGGCGGGTGTAGCTGAACCCGTCGGCGCCGATCGTCACGGCCATCTCGGAGCTGTCGGTGCGCGCGACCACCGGCTGCGGGTTGCCGTCGAGGTCGAGCACGAGGCTCGCATCCGTGTACCAGCTCGGCACGACCGGGTTGCCCCACCAGTCGCGGCGCTGGTTGTCGTGCACGTCCCACGTGATGACGGGGTTGTCGGGGTCGCCCGTGTAGTAGTCCTGCGTATACACCTCGACGCGGTGGCCGTCGGGGTCGCGCAGGTACAGGTAGAACGCGTTGCTCACGCCGTGACGGCCGGGCCCGCGCTCGATCGCGTCGGACCGGCGCAGGGCTCCGAGCTTGTCGCAGATCGCGAGGATGTTGTGCTTCTCGTGCGTCGCGAAGCACACGTGGTGCATGCGGGGCCCGTCGCCGCCGGTCATGGCGGTGTCGTGCACGGTCGGCTTGCGGCGCATCCACGCGGCGTAGACGGTGCCCTCCTCGTCCTGGATGTCCTCCGTGACGCGGAAGCCGAGGTCCTGCATGAACTTCACCGCGCGCGGCACATCGGGGGTGACCTGGTTGAAGTGGTCGAGGCGCACGAGCTCGCCGGGGATGTGCAGGTCGTAGCGCCACGACATCCGCTCGACGTGCTCGGTCTGGAAGAAGAACTCGTACGGGAAGCCGAGAGGGTCGACCACGCGGACGGAGTCGCCGATGCCCTTGACGAAGCCGTCGGGGTTGCGACGGACGTCGCAGCCGAGCTCCGTGTAGAACTCGACGGCGCGGTCGAGGTCCTCGGCCGAGCGGACCCGGTACGAGAAGGCCGCGACCGCGGCGATCGGGCCCTTGCGCAGCACGAGGTTGTGGTGGATGAACTCCTCGGTGGAGCGAAGGTAGATCGCCTCGTCGTCCTCGCTCGTCACGTAGAGGCCGAGGATGTCGACGTAGAACTGGCGGGATGCCGCGAGGTCGGTGACCACGAGCTCCATGTAGGCGCAGCGCAGCACGT
>NZ_PCOT01000043.1 GCF_002979415.1 Microbacterium sp. MYb72
GCCATCCTCCTCGTGCTGGGCATCGTCCGCACCCTGCGTCGCCGGCGCAAGAACCGCGACGAGGCGCCCCATCCCGCGAAGCCGGCCGGTATGGCGGCGATGAAGAAACGGAGGAGGGAGAGAAGGGTCTTCGGGATCTCGAGTCCGCCGAGGCGATTGCGCAGGATCCAGATCGCGATGATCGTCTGGATGATCCCGGCGATCGACTGCCCGAGGGCGATGGCGGCGGCGAGCTGCTCGATCGGGGCCACAGCGCCCGCGAGAAGCGAGAGCCCGATGATGAGCGCCACCTGCACGAGGGTGAAGTAGAAGGGCGTGCGGGTGTCTCCGTAGGCGTAGAACGCGCGCTGCACGATGAACAGCAGGGCGAGCGGCAGGAGGCCCACGAGATAGCAGATGAGCACGGGGGCCGCCTGGACGGCCTGCTCGGAGGTCGTGGTGAAGATCCGGGTGGCGGGCACGGCGGCGGCGGCGAGAGCGATGCCCGAGCCGACGACGAACAGTGAGATCACGCGGATGCAGCGGGCTACATCCGCACGGACGTCGAGGTCGCGCTTCGCGGCGGCGTGCTCGGCGATCTGAGTGAAGTACGGGGTTCCGATCGAGATCGCGAAGATCGAGTACGGGAGCATGAAGACGAGCCATGCCGCCTGCATGAAGATGACGGAGGGGTTGTCGCCTGAGGCGTCGCCCACGACGGCGGTCTGCACCCAGCCGGCGACCTGGCCGGCGATCACCATCAGGAAGGTCCAGCCCGCCAGGGTGCCGACGCCGCGCAGACCGACGCCGCGCCACTGGAAGTCGGCGCGGAGCCGGAGTCCGGTGCGCCGCCAGGAGACGAGGAGCAGAGCGGCCTGCAGCGCGATCCCCAGCGTCGCCGTGCCGGCGAGCAGCGCGATCATCGTGGGGTTCCACATGTCGACGTGATTGCGGTCGCCGCCGAACAGCGCGATGAAGATGAGGAAGCCCGCGATCGAGACGATGTTGTTGGCGATGGGCGCCCATGTGTAGGGGCCGAACACGCGTTTCGCGTTCAGGGTCTCGCCGATCAGAGCGTAGAGACCGTAGAAGAAGATCTGCGGCAGGCACCAGTACGCGAAAGCCGTCGCCAGCGCCTGCTGGTCGGGCGTGAACTTCGGGCCGTAGAGCGCGACCAGCCACGGTGCGAGCAGCATGGCGAGGACGGTCGCCCCGAGGAACACCACGGTGCCCAGCGTGAACAGCTTGGAGATGTACGCCCGCCCGCCGTCCTTGTGGGCGCCGGCCTTCACAATCTGCGGGATGATCACGGCGGTCAGGATGCCGGTCTGGATGATGGTGAAGACGTTGTTCGGCAGCTGGTTCGCGACGCCGAAGGCATCACCGGGGCGGCCGAAGCTGCCGATGGCGGCGAGCAGCACGATCGTCCGGATGAGGCCGGTGACGCGGGAGACGAGGGTGCCCGCCCCGAGGAGGGCGCTGGCGCGGCCGAGACTGCTCACTGAGGTTCCTTCGAGGGATCGGCGGGATCGGTCGCGGCATCCGTCGGTGAGGTCGGGATCACGGGCGGGTGAGAACCGGTCGCCTGATCAGGCGCAGCGTCCTCGGCGTTCTCCGCATCGGACTCCACGTTCTCCGATGGCTCTTCGTCGGCCGCGGCATCCGTCTCCGCATCCTGGGGCGCCTCGTCGCGGTTCTTGCGCCGGCGACGCAGGGTGCGGACGATGCCCAGCACGAGGAGGATGGCGATCAGGCTGCCGAACACGGCGAGTCCGATGCCCTCCCACTCGGCGCGCACGGCGACGCGGACGGTCTGATCCTGACCGATCGAGACTCCGGTCGGGCTCTTGAGAGAGAGGTGCAGGTCGAGCTCGCCGCTGCCCACCCGTGCCGAGACCGGCACCTTGACCCTGCCGGTGGTGCGGGCCTGGATCTCTGCGGTGGTGACGGGCTTCACCTCGAGGCGCGGGTCGCTGGGGCGCGTGTACAGCACGATGTTGACCGGCCAGGGGAGGTCGTTGCGCACGCTGAAGGGCAGATCCGCGTTGGCAGAGAGCAGCTGGATCGTGCTCGACTGCGGTATGTCGACCGCGGCCAGGGTGTCTTGCGTGGCATCCGTGTGGGATCGCAGGGCCTTCTCGAACTGCGCGGCGCTGTGCCCCACCCCGATCGTGCGCAGGATCCTGATGCGTTCGGGGCTGAGCAGCAGCTGAGGATCGCTGAGGATCGTCGAGAACGAGCCCAGTGTGACCTCGTCGGCGAGCATCCGGTGCAGGGCGGCACCGCGGTCGTCGTCGACGTCGGAGTCGACGGATGCCGCGGCAGCCGGGGCCGCACGCACCGAGGCGAGATCGACCCCGGGGGAGTCCGCCGTGGTGACGGCGTCGCGCAATGCATCGGCCGTGCGGTTCTCGTCGCGGTCGAGTCCGACGATCAGCGGCGCCGCTGACTGCTGTGCGGAGAGGAAGAGGTACGCGTTCGCCGCCGCCAGGGAGCGCGATCGTGCGGTCGCGTCGGGTTCGTTCGCCGCCGTGGAGAGGGCGTCGGATGCCGCGGCATCCGTGACCAGCACGTCAGCGTCTCCGACGGCGGCGTGCCCGGACGAGCCGGACGACAGCGACGTCGAAGGCAGGACGGTCGACGCCGTGCCGCCGAGATAGGTGCGGAAGTCGGCGAGGTCGTCGGTCGTGACATCTCCGCGCGGCCAGAGGATGCCGGGGGCTGCACCGTCGACGACCGACAGGGTCTCATCGTCGGGAAGCACGGGCCCGTCTGTCGGAGTCGGCGAGGGCGTCGCGTCCGGAGTCGGCGTCGCGGGCGCCTGGAAGTTCTTCGGGTCGAGGAACGGAGCGAGCGTCGTCGGGGCGAGCAGCGACGGAAGATCGGCCTGCGCCTGCGTGGTGGCGTCGGCATCGCCGAACTGCAGGGCGAAGCGCTCGTTGGGCAGGGCATCGAGGCGGTCGAGCCACTCGGTCACGCTGGTCGGGGCCGACGTGCCGAGCACGCGGATCGCCGCAGGGATCGCCGGGTCGATCGCCAGCACCGCCGAGGTGCCGGAGACGCCGTCCAACTGGGCGGTGAGATCGCCGTCTGCGGCCGTGAGCTCGGTGAGCTCGTCGATCGACAGCAGGGCGCCGTTCTGCGGTGTGGCCGTGATCGGGACCAGCACGGCGACCTGGGGTCGCTGCGCGGCCGAGACCACGAGCACACTCGTCGCCGTCGCATCCTCTTCGCTTCCCGACCCCGGGGAGGCCCCGGTGAGCTCGGCGCGCAGCGGGTACACGCCGGGGGCGAGGTCGGCGAAGAGCTCCTGCGGGAGCGGGATGCTGCTCGTGGCCGACGCGC
Organism: Microbacterium sp. MYb72; assembly: GCF_002979415.1. Taxonomy (GTDB): domain Bacteria; phylum Actinomycetota; class Actinomycetes; order Actinomycetales; family Microbacteriaceae; genus Microbacterium; species Microbacterium natoriense. The sequence continues at coordinate 3,325 of NZ_PCOT01000043.1, forward strand.
CCGCGTTCACGGCGGCGGTGCTGTCGTCGGCGATGCGGTCGAACGCCCCGTCGGCATCCTCGGACTCGAACCAGTCGGCGACAGCGGCGCGGTCGGCGAGGGCTGTCCGGTTCAGTTCCACCACGACGTGACCGGTGGAGAGAGCGTCGCCGGTGCCGTTCTGCACGGTCACTGAGGCGGAGGTGGAGAGACCGGGGGTGACGGCGCCGTTCGCACCCGCCGACAGGTGCAGTTCGACGACCGCGTCGTCGGTCTTGTCGGCGGCGTGGGCGCTGGTGGCGGCGATCCCGCAGACACCCAGAGCGATCGCGAAGACGGCGGCTCCGCTCGTCGCGCGCCGCAGGCGCGCACGGAAGCCGCTCTCGGGGATGATCACGGTCATGGGGGTCTTCCTCGAACGCCCGAGAACGGGCTGATCGTGAGTGCTGACCCTGTGATTCTAGGTGCGCGGGCGATGGAGAACCCTGAAGACGCGTAGAGTGACGGCCGTGTCCGACACCGCAGCACCCACGCCCGAGCCCCTCCTCTGCGCCGCGTTCGCCGCCGATCTCGACGCCGCCGACTTCCGCTCGGAGCCGCTCAGGAGCCTGTGGGGGAGCGAGGCGGACGACGCGCTCGCCCGCGGGACGCGCGAGCCGATCCTGCGTGCGATCTCCGGTGACGATGGCGTGCTCGCCACGCTCGGCAGGCTGCTCGTCCTCGGCATGCCGCAGCCGACCGCCGCCGTCGAGGCCGCGCTCCCGCAGCTGGGCGTGCAGGGACTCGTGAGCCTCGGACTGGCGACGCTGACGGAGGATGCCGTCACCCCGACCGCTCTGCTGCGGCCGCAGTCGTTCGTCGACGCCGACGGCATCGGCGAATGGTGGATCGCGAGCGATCTCGACGAGGTGGCCCTCGACGGCGCCCTCCCCGCCGATCACGTCCTGGGCGTCGGAGGCGCATCCCGCACGCTCGCCGAGATCGTGATGCCCCTCGAGGTCGACCGCGCCCTCGACCTGGGCACCGGCTGCGGCATCCAGGCCCTGCTGGTGTCGCGGCACGCGGCATCCGTCGTGGCGACCGACATCTCCGCGCGTGCGCTCGCCTACGCCGAGCTGAACGCGATGCTCAACGGCGCCCGCAACATCGAGTTCCGTCTGGGCAGCATGTTCGAGCCCGTCGAAGGGGAGGCGTTCGATCTGATCGTCTCCAACCCTCCGTTCGTGATCACGCCGCGCGTCGACGGCGTGCCCGAGTACGAGTACCGCGACGGCGGTCTCGTGGGCGACGCGCTGGTGGAGCAGTTCGTGCGCACCGCTCCGTCGTACCTCACCGCGGGCGGGGCGGCGCAGCTGCTCGGCAACTGGGAGTCGCGTGTCGTCGAGTCCGGGCTCGACCGCCTCTCGTCCTGGGTTCCCGCCGACGTGGACCTGTGGGTCATCCAGCGGGAGGAGCTCTCCCCGCTCGGCTACGCGGAGCTGTGGATCCGCGACGGCGGCATGACCCCGCGCGATGCGGCGTTCACGAGGCTGCTCACCGCGTGGCTCGACGACTTCGAGGAGCGCGGCGTCTCCGCGGTGGGCTTCGGGTACATCCTGCTGCGCCGCCCGGCGAACCCCACGGCCACGCCGCTGCGGCGGATCGAGCGGATGCCGCAGCCGGTGTCGAACGTCGGCGGAGCGCTGCGTCAGGGGCTCGAGGCGCACGACCTGCTCGCCGACGGACTGCCGACGACGCTCTTCACGGCATCCGACGTCACCGAGGCGCGGCATCTCCTTCCCGGCAACGACGACCCGAGCGTGATCGAACTGCGCCAGGGCGGCGGGTTCGCCCGCACTCTCAAGGTCGACTCCGCGCTCGCCGCCTTCGTCGGAGCCTGCGACGGGGACCTCACGGTCGTGCAGATCGTGTCGGCCCTCGCCGACCTGTTCGAGGTGCCACTGGTCGACCTGTGGGCGGACCTCGAGCCCCGCATCCGTCAGCTCGTGCTCGACGGACTGCTGCACGGCTGAGCGCGCAGCAGCCCGTCGTCGCTACGCCAGGCGCCGACGCGCGCCGCGGATGAGGGCGAGTCCGCCCAGCAGCGCGAACAGGGCGATGAGCCCGAGGCCGAGAGACGGCGCGGCATCCGCACCCGTCGCGGCGAGTCCGCCGGTTCCGGTGCCTCCGCCCGTCGCGGGTGCGACGACCGTGGTGGATGCCGTCAGCAGGCGCGCAGTGCCCTCGGCGCCGATCCCGATCGCGGCGATCGTGTGCGCTCCGAGCGTCTGGCCGGCGGGGATGGTGATGACGGCCGAGAACGATCCCGAACCGTCGGCGACGGTCGTGCCGAGCATCGTCGGCACCGAGTAGATGCCGAGCTGGATCGTCGCCCCGGGGAGGAAGCCGGAGCCGCCGATCGTGAGCTGCTGGCCGCGGACGACCGAGGTGGGAACCCCGGTCAGCGCGCCGTCGGATGCGCTCGGGAGCACGGACGGCAGGGCCACGGTGGTCAGCACGGTGATCTGCACGGTGGTCTCGGCGGTGCCGAAGCCGTTCGCCGCGGTGACCGTGATCTCCACCGCGCCGGCGTCGGCGAGGGCCGGGGTGCCGGTGAGGGTGGCGGTGCCGTCGCCGGCATCCGTGAACGTCAGCCAGGCCGGGACACCCGTGGCGGTGAGGGCGCTCACCGGGAGACCGGTGCTCGTGATGTCGACCGTGACGGGGGCTCCCGCCAGCGCGGTGATCGGGTCGATCGCGTCGACGACCGGCGTCTGGCCGACCGTGAGCAGGACCTCGTCGCTCGTCGCCGAACCCGCCGTGTTCGTGAACACCGCACGGAACAGCGTGCCGTCGTCGCCGATCGTCGGCGCGAGCGTCAGCGTGGTGCCCGTGGCTCCGGCGACGTCGGACCAGGAGCCTCCGGTGAAGCGCTGCCACTGCACGGATGGCGCCGGGTACCCGGTCGCGGTCGCGGTGAACGTCGCGTCCGTGCCCTCCAGGACCGTCGCGGCGACCGGCTGGGCCGTGATGACGGGGGCCTCGTTCACCGTGAGCGTGAAGCTCTGCGTGACGCCGCTGCCGTCGATCGAGAGCTCGAAGGAGACGGTTCCGCCTGAGCCGGCCGGGGGCGTGCCCACCAGCGTCTGCGAACCTGCGACGCCGTCGAGGGAGAGCCAGGCCGGCGCTCCGCTGATGCTCACCGCGTTCTTCACGGGGAACCCGGGGTCGACGGTCACGGGGAACGATCCGGCGGAGCCGACCGTGAAGGTGGTGTGGTCGGCGCTCGTGAAGCTCGGCGCCTCCCTGATCGTGAGGAAGAAGATGCCCGGCACGGTGCCGTGGATGTTCGTCGCGGTCATCGCGATCGCGTACGCCCCGGCCAGTGCCGTCGGCGTGCCGTGCAGGCTCGCCGTCCCGTCTCCGTTGTCGTCGAGGGAGAGTCCGGCGGGCACGGGCCCGATGGCGGCGATCGTCGGCGTCGGCACACCCGTCGTGGCGATGGTGATGTCGACGGGCTCGCCGCGGTCGACGGTCGCGACCGTGGCACCCAGGAACACCGGGAGCGAGCCGACCACCGTGATGTCCACCGTGATCTGATCCGTGCCGAAGCCGTTGTCCGCGGTCACCGTGATCTCCACCGCACCGGCGTCCGTCAGGGCGGGGGTGCCGGTGAGGGTGGCGGTGCCGTCGCCGGCATCCGTGAACGTCAGCCAGGCGGGCACGCCCGTGGCGGTCAGAGCGCTCACCGGGATGCCGGTGCTGGCGATGTCGACGGACAGGGGCGTCCCGACCGGGGCCGTCACCGGGTCCACCTCGTCCAGCACCGGCACCTGACCGACCGAGAGCACGGCCTCGTCGCTGGTGGCGGTGCCCGCGGAGCTCGTGAACACGGCGCGCAGTCGTGCGCCGGCATCCGCGATCGACGTGTCGATGCTCAGCGTGGTCGAGGTCTCACCCGCGATGTCGGTCCACGAGCCGCCGGTGAAGCGCTGCCACTGCACGGTCGGGGTCGGGTAGCCGGAGGCGGTCGCGGTGAAGTCGGCGTCCGCGCCGGCGATCACGCTGATCGAGTCGGGCTGGTCGGTGATGACGGGAGCCTCGTGCACCGTCAGAGTGAACTCCTGGGTGACGGAGCTGCCCGTGATGGCCAGATCGAAGGTGTACGTGCCGCCCGCACCCGCGGGCGGCGTGGCCTGCAGCTGCTGCATGCCCGCCGCACCGAGCAGCGTGAGCCAGGCCGGGGCGCCCGTGAGGGTCACCGTGTTCAGTACAGGGAACCCGGCGTCGACGACGATCGGGAAGAGCCCGGGCGTGCCGACCGTGAACGTCGTGTGGTCGGCGCTCGTGAACGCCGGCGGCGCGGTGATCGTCAGGGTGAAGTCGGCCGGGGTGGTGCCGAGCGCGTTCGCCGCGGTCAGATGGATGACGTGCTCGCCGGGTCCGGCGGTCGACGTGCCGTGCAGGCGGGCCGTGCCGTCTCCGTTGTCGTCGAGCTGGAGACCGGCGGGGAGACCTCCCGTCGCCGCGATCTCCGGCACCGGGGAGCCGGACGCGGTGATCGTCACGTCGACGGGGTCGCCGTCGGCGACGGATGCCGTGAGCGATCCGGTGAACGACGGCGCGGCGCCGATCGTGACGGTGAGGGTCTGCTGCACCGGGGCGCCGCCGTTGGACGCGGTCAGGGTCAGGGGATAGGTGCCCGAGCTCGTCGGCGTGCCGGAGAGCGTCGCCGAGCCGGAGCCGGCGGAGAAGGTCAGTCCTGGAGGGGCACTGGGTGAGGTCAGCGAGATGTTCGGCACCGGGAAGCCGGTGGCGGTGACCGTGAAGCTGAACGGCGTGCCGACCGTGGCGGTCGCGCTCGCCGCGCTCGTGAACGCCGCGATCTGACGCACGGCGACGGAGACGGGAACGGATGCCGCCCCGAAGGTCGCCGTGGCGCCGCCAGGGCCGCCCGTGCTGCCGGAGGTGAAGGTCGTGGTCGCCTCGCCGAGGTGGAACGCGGAGGACGAGACCGAGGAGCCGGACGGAGCGACGCCGGTCCACCCGACGGTCGCGCCCTCGAAGGCGGAGAGGTTCGCACCGCCGATGGTGCTGCCGGCGGAGTTCGTGCGCAGCGATGCCGTGAACGTGGCGGTCGACGCGGTGTCGATCAGGCTCGCGCTCGTCGTCGCGCTCAGCACGAGGTACGGGTTCGCCGATCCGCTGGCGATGCTCGTGGTGTCGCACCCCGCGGCGCCCGGACCGCCGTTGCAGCCCCACCAGCTGTTCGTCAGCGTCGCGACGGTCGTGGCGCTCGTGCGTACGGCGGCGGCGCCGGTGTTGCCCGAGAAGGAGTTGTACTGGGCGCTGAGGGCGCCGTCTGCGGCATCCAGTGCGCCGCCACCAGCGGATGCGCCGCTGGCGACGTTCGCGGCGAAGACGTTGCCGGTCACCGTCGACGGGCCCTGGAGCTGCTGGATCGCGCCGCCTCGCGCCGCCGTGCCGCTCGTGCCGTCGGCGACGTTGGAGCCGAACGTGCTGCCGGTGATCTGCGCCGTCCCGACGCCGTTCGAATCGATCGCGATCGCGCCGCCGCCGGCGACGATCCCCGCCGACGCGGTCACCCTGTTGTTCGTGAACGTGGAATCGGTCACCGAGAGGGCGTCGCCCGATGCGGACGCCTCGTAGTACACGGCACCGCCGTTGGCGGGACCGGCGTCGTTGCCGTCGAACGTCGAGTCCTCGATCGTGAGGTCGCCGCCGATGAACTGGATCGCGCCGCCGGGGTTGGCGGTGCCGCCGGTCGACCTGTTGTCGATGAACCGGGTGTCGCGCACGATGAGCGAGTCGGGGGAGGCCGCGGTGAAGCTGCCGGCGATGATCGCGCCGCCGCCGTAGACGGTGTCCCTGCCGCCGGTGAAGGCGAAGCCGTCGATCTCGACGGAGATGTCGCCCACGAGATCGGCGTCGATCGCGAGGAGCTGCGTCGTTCCGCCGCCGACGACGCTCGCGCGTCCTCCGGACGACGCCAGACGCACGTCGGTGCCCGACTGCGTGCCGAGCTTCAGGGCCCCGCCGGTGAGCGTGTACGTGCCACCGGGCACCGTGATCGTGCTCTCGCCGCCGAGGTTGCTCGCCACGCAGAGCGCGTTGCGCAGCGTCACGGGCGAGGCCGTCGTCGTGACGCTCGGCGTCGAGCATGCGCCGTTCGCATCGGCGTCGGTGAAGCTCGTGACGGTGATCGTGGTCGCGGCCGCAGCGGGATCGGCGACGACGAGCCCGACGGTGCTCAACGCGAGCACGGCGACGGCGGCGATGGCGCCGCGCGTCGAGAGGGGGGACATCCGGGGAGCAGACATCGAAGTCCTTCGCTCGGGCGCTGGGGGCACCGTGAGATCAACGGGAATATCGGAATGCTATCGGTTGGCCACGCCGGGTGATAGCGTCAGTTCCGCACCTCGCCTGATAAGGCAGACCCCAGGGTGCATCCGACTGCAGGAGCGCTCATGACTGCTGTGATCTCCCGCCGAGGCGTGCTCGGAGCCGGTGCCGTCGTGCTCGGCGTCGGCATGGCCGCCGGCGCACCCCCGGCCGTGGCCGCGACCTCCTCGCGGCCGATGACGGATGCCGCGGCATCCGCTCCTGGGACCGATCCGCTCACCCCCGTGCGTTCGATGTTCGCCGGGCGCGAGGGCGCCGAGTTCTCAGGAGCCTCCCCGTGGTCGGCCCACCGCCTGGTGCTGGCGAGCGTCGACGACCTCCACGGCGGAGGGGATGCCGAGAACCGCTTCCGTCTGGAGTTCACGACCGACGAGGGCGCCCGCGACGGCATCTACCGTCTCACGCAGGGCGGAGAGCTCGTCGCCTCGCTCTTCCTCGCGCGGGTCGGCGGCGATGCGCGGCTCGAGGCCACGATCGATCGGGGAGAGGGCGCGTCATGAGCGAGTACTACATCGGCGAGATCCGCCTCTTCGCCGGCAACTTCGCCCCTGCCGGCTGGGCGTTCTGCAACGGACAGCTTCTGAGCATCGCCCAGTACGACACGCTGTTCACCCTGATCGGTACGACCTACGGCGGCGACGGGGAGAGCACGTTCCGCCTTCCCGACCTGCAGGGGCGCTCCGCGGTGCACATGGGCACGCGCGGCGGTGTCGGAACCTATGTGATCGGGCAGACGGGTGGGGTCGAGACGGTCACCCTGACGTCGCAGCAGCTGCCGTCGCACACGCACTCCGCCGTGTACTCCGCCACCGCAGGCGGCACCTCGCCCGCGCAGGCGCGCTGGGCCGCGCAGTCGTCGAACGCGTACTCGGACGCCGCGTCGAACGCCACGCTCGCGGGCGACGCCATCGCACCGGCCGGTGGCAACCAGCCGCACGAGAACATGCCGCCGTTCGTCGCGGTGTCGTACATCATCGCCCTCTACGGCATCTTCCCCTCGCAGAACTGAGCACCCGATGAGCATGCAATTCCTCGGCGAGATCCGACGCGTATCCTTCAACTTCGCCCCCAGAGGCTGGGCGTTGTGCGATGGACAGATCATGTCGATCGCACAGAATCAGGCGCTGTTCGCCTTGCTCGGAACGACGTACGGGGGCAACGGGGTCACGACCTTCGCGCTCCCCGATCTGCGCGGCAGGGCTCCCATCCACCCCGGCTCCAACGGCATCGAACTGGGTGAGGTCGGCGGCGAGGCCACGCACACTCTGACCGCCCAGGAGATGCCTCGGCACACGCACGTCGCGCAGGCGTCGTCGAGTGCCGCCGGCACGGCCACTCCGCAGGGTGCGTACTGGGCCGCACCGGGAGAGCCCGCCTACGGCACGGATGCCAGCGGCACGATGACCGCCTCTGCGGTCGGCGCCGCCGGCGGCAATCAGGCGCACGAGAACCAGTCGCCCTATCTCGTCGTCAACCACATCATCGCGCTGACGGGCGTCTTCCCGTCTCGCAACTGACCTTCGATCCACGGGAGAGCGCATCATGGTGGACCCATACGTCGGCGAGATCCGCACCGTCGGCTTCAACTTCGCCCCGCAGGGGTGGGCGATGTGCAACGGCCAGCTCATCCCCATCCAGCAGAACACGGCGCTCTTCTCGCTCCTCGGCACGAACTACGGCGGTGACGGGAAGGTGACGTTCGCCCTGCCCAACCTGAACAGCTCGTTCGTGATCGGCCAGGGAGAGGGACCGGGCCTCACGCCCCGGATCATCGGCGAGATGGGCGGAACCGCGTCGGTCACCCTTCTCAGCTCGGAGATGCCGAGCCACACGCACACGGCCAACGCCGTGGCGACTCCGGGTAACACCGGCAGCCCGGCCGACCGGCGCTGGGCCGAGACCCGGTACGGCAGGGCGACCCGCAACGCGTACTCCTCGTCGAAGAACACGACGATGGCACCCGACGCCCTCGCCCCGTCGGGAGGGAACTCGGCGCACAACAACATGCCCCCGTATGTCGGCATGTACTACGTGATCGCGCTGCAGGGCGTCTTCCCGCCGCGTGACTGACGACGAACGAATCGAAGGGGTCGCCCTCGACGACCCGCGTCTCCGCGCGATCGCCGCGGAGGAGCTGCATCAGCGCCTGAACGGCGTCCCGGTGGCGGTCGCAGGGCCGCTCGTCGAGGTGCAGCTGACCTCGAAGTTCGCGGGACTGCTGGCACAGCATCCGGATGCCGGGGGCTTGCTGCTCTCGGTGGACGGCGCTCCCGTCGCCTACGCGGTGACCGCTGATGCCGTGGACTCCGTGGCTGCCGTGCGCCTGTGCGACATCGCGGTGTCGGCGACGGCCAGGGGGAGAGGCATCGGCGGGCGGCTGCTGTCGATCATCCTCGGTGAAGCGGATGCCGCCGAGGCCGTCGTCACGCTGTCGGTGTGGCACGACGCCCCGGCGCGCGGCTGGTACGAGCGCCGCGGCTTCGTTGTGGCCGGCGGAGACGGGGACGGCTACCTGGAGATGCGGCGGGAGCCCGCGGGGGAATACCCCGGCATCCATTCGGTTGCATAGATATATGAAGGCTTTCGGATTCCTCTCCTTCGGGCACTACGGCGATGTGCCCGGCTCGGCGACCCGCACAGCGGGCGACATGCTGAAGCAGACGATCGAGATCGCGGAGGGTGCTGACGAGCTCGGCGTGAACGGAGCCTACGTGCGCGTGCATCACTGGGCGCGTCAGGCCGCGTCGCCCATGCCGCTGCTGTCGGCCATGGCCGCGCGCACGGAGCGCATCGAGGTCGGCACGGGCGTGATCGACATGCGGTACGAGAACCCGTTCCAGTTCGCCGAGGAGGCAGCCGCGCTCGACTTCATCGCCGACGGCCGCATCGCACTCGGAGTGAGCCGCGGGTCACCCGAGACCGCTCTGCGCGGCTACGAGACCTTCGGATACCTCGACCAGGAGGATCCGGAGCGCGGCAGCGTGCTCGCCCGTGAGAAGTTCGACCTGTTCCTCTCGGCCATCGAGGGCGAACGGCTCGCGCCGGGCGACCCTCGCATGGTCGGCGCCGGCCACTACCTCGCCGTCGAACCGCACTCGCCGACGCTCCGCGACCACATCTGGTGGGGTTCGGGTTCTCGCGCGACGGCGGAGGAGACCGGCCGCAAGGGCCTCAACATGATGAGCTCGACGCTCGTCACCGAGGCCACGGGGCAGCCGTTCCACGAGCTGCAGCGCGAGCAGATCGACCTGTTCCGCGCCGCCTACAAGGAGGCAGGGCACACGGGATCCCCGCGCGTCTCGGTGAGCCGCAGCGTGTTCCCGCTCGTCTCCGACATGGACCGGGCCTACTTCGGTCTGCGCAGCGAGGAGAACGCCGACCAGATCGGCGTGATCGACGGCTTCCGCTCGACATTCGGCAAGACCTACGCCGCCGAGCCCGACGTGCTGATCCGGCAGCTGCTCGCGGACGAGGCCGTGATGGCGGCGGACACGCTCATGCTGACGATCCCGAACCAGCTCGGTCCGGAGTACAACCTGCACGTGCTGGAGGCGTTCGCCGAGCACGTGGCCCCCGCACTCGGCTGGAAGGCGAACACCGAAGGACCCGTCCAGGGCGATCCCGTCGCCTGAGGCCGTCGCCGGGGCGCGAGCGTCGTCGGCCTTTCGCCCCGGCCTCCGCTCACCAGCCCGAACCTCGCCAACGTTCTGGCATATCGGTACGCTGGGCGCCATGCGTGTGTATCGGAGCGGGGTCATCGCCGGAGCGATCGTCGTCATCGCGGCACTGGTGGGGGCGATTCCCGCCGCCGCGGCGACGACCACGTCGTGGGCGGGGTGGCAGCCGCTGGCCGGAGCGCCCGGCGCCTACACGAGCGCGGTGCAGATCGCGGCGAAACCCGCGGTGACCGCGACGGTGACGAGCGACTCCCGTGGCGGCCAGGTCGGCGTCATCACGGGAGCCTCCACCTGGCTCTCGGAGGGCACGCCGGTCGGCGCGAAGTACGGCAGCAGCCTGAACCAGCCGTACCTGAACCTCCGTCCGAAAGCCGACAACGCCACCAGCCCGTCGACGACGACCTACTCCTTCGCAGCTCCGACCCCGGCATCCGGCTGGACCTTCGTGCTCGGCGACATCGACGCCGACGCTGTACGCATCCACGCCGTCGCCGCCGACGGACACGTGCTCGACGCGACGGAGCTGGGCTTCCGCGGCGGCTTCAACTACTGCGCCCCCGGTGTCGCGGGCAAGCCCTCGTGCACGGGCGATGCCGCTGACGTCCCGACGTGGGATGCGGCCACCCTCACCCTCACGGGCAACGCGGCCGCCGCCGACACGAGCGGCGCCGCGGGCTGGTTCGAGCCCTCGACGCCGATCGTGTCGCTCTCGTTCGTGTTCACGCGTCGCGCGGGTCTCCCCGTCTACCAGACGTGGTTCGCCTCCCTCGCCCGCGACGTCACCGGCACCGTGACCGACACGGCCGAGGGTCCGCTGGACGGCGTCGAGCTCACGCTCACCGATGCGAACGGCGCCGTCGTCGGCACGACCACGACGGCGGCGGGCGGCACGTACTCCTTCCCCGGTGTCGTGGCGACCGACGGCTACACCGTGCGCGTCGCCCCTCCGGCGGGCAAGATCTCCGAGGGGCCGAACGCGCAGACCGTCGACCTCACGGATGCCGACGGCGTCGCCGACTTCACGGTGCGCGACATCGTGCCCGTCACGGTGTCCGGACGGGTCACCGACACCGACGGCACGCCCATCGCCGGTCTCACCGTCACGATCGACGGGCGCACGACGACGACGGATGCCGACGGCCAGTACCTCTTCGACAAGGTTCCCGTCGGCACGCACAGCGCCACGATCACCAGACCGGACGGCTACACGATCGTCACGGCTCCGCCTCCCTTCACCGTCGCGGACGGCAGCGAGACGCCCATCACCGGCGTCGACTTCCGTCTCGCCGAGAACCCGACGCTCAGCGGAACCGTGCGCGCGGGGGGCTCTGGCGTCGCGGGAGTGACGGTGACGGCATCCGGTCCGGGCGGCACCCCGCTCAGCACGGTGACCGACGCGAACGGCGACTACTCCTTCCCGCGGCTTCCGCTCGGGGAGTACACCGTCGCCGTCGAGGTGCCGGACGGGTACGCGGCATCCGGTGCGGTCTCGCGGGAGGAGAGCGTCATCGAAGGCGACGTCGACGACGTGGACTTCGCGCTGGTTCGCCTCGGCGCGATCGACGGCACCGTGCGCACCGACGGCGGCGCCGCGGTGTCCGGCGTCGTGATCTCGGTCTCCGGTCCCGCCGGCACGCAGCAGCTGACGACGGATGCCGACGGCGCCTACGGCCTCGGCACCCTCCCACCAGGCAGCTACACGATCACCGTGACGCCGCCCGCGGGCAGCACCGTGGTCGGCGCCGCCACCCGGACCGTCGTCATCACCGACGCCGGAGAGGTCGTCGTCGACCAGGACTTCACCGTCGCCGCCGCAGTCGTCACCCCGACCTCGACCCCGAGCGTCCCGTCGACCGGAGGCAACCGTCTGCCCGCGACCGGACTCGGCCCCGAGACGTTCGTGTGGGCCGGCATCGGCGCCGCGGTGCTCATCCTCGGCGGTGTGCTCGTGGTGCTCTCGCGTCGACGCTCGAAGGGCGACTGACGAGGCATCGCATCGGCGCGCCGACGACGCCAGTCCGGTGTCGGGTCGGTTCAGTCTGCGGGTGACAGCACTTCGATGCTGTCCGCCGCGCTTATGCGGATCGTGATGACCACGTCACTGGGCCAGCTGCGTATCCCGGCCTCCACGTCCGACCTCAGCGCGGTGAGGCGCACGTCCTCCGGTGAATAGACGTCGGCCGTCGTGACCTCGATCACGCACCACGGCGTCATTCCTCCATCACCCCAGGTGCTGTCGACCGTCGGGGCGGATCCGAGGGACTCCTCGATGACCGGTGACAGTTCGCCGGCGAGATCATCGCACTCACCTGAGGCGAAGTAGTCACCCAGGCACCCCGTGAGAAGCGGCGTCAGCAGAAGCAGGACCGCAGATCCGACGAGTGCACGCTTCATGTGTCGAGAGTAGCTGTCCGAGGATTCTGCAGGCTGCGGACCGCGCCATCGCGATCGCTGACGCAGGACCGATCAGCGCATCGGCGCGCCGACGAAGGTCGCGACGGATCCTGACGCTCAGGCTGCCGGGGAGTCGGCGTCAGCGGCATCCGTCCGCAGGAGGAGTCGCACGCCGGCGCGGGCGAGGAGGAGCGCGAGGATCAGTCCCGTGACCGACCAGAAGCCGCCGAGGCTCACGCTGCTGCCGAACACGAGGGCGATCAGCTCGAGCACGACGAACTTGCTTCCGACGAGCACGAGCCACAGCGTTCCGCCGGCGAGCACCTTGCCGCCGGTCGTCGTCGCGGCCGCGAATCGGCGCTTGAGACGGTTCTTCGCCGCCAGCACGATCTCCAGGACCACCTTGAGGAGGACGGCCGTGAGGAGCGACATCGTGAACGTCTCCGTGATGACCGCCGGCACGTACTCGACGGCGAGGTTGAGCACCACCACGTACACGAACACATCGACGACGTGCTCGGGTGCGAGCAGGCGTCTGCCCGTGCTGTCGGAGTCGGCCATGCGCCTACGCTAGCGTTCCGCGGAGCGTGCCGTCAGGCGGAGGGCGCCGTTCAGAGCTCCCGCATCGTCATCAGCGAGCGCCCCCGCTCGGGGTCGATCCGGTGGGGACCGGTCTCGGCGAAGCCCAGCCGCCCCAGCACCCGGCGTGACGCGGTGTTCCACTCCCACACCGAAGCGCGAAGCCGGGGTATCCCCGCGGCGCGGGCGCCCTCCACGATCGCCTCCGCGCTCTCGGTCGCGTAGCCGCGCCCCCAGTGCCTGCGCAGGAACTCGTAGGCGATCTCGGGGTCGGGCTCGCCCTCGATCAGCCCGCAGTAGCCCAGCCGCTCGCCCGATTCACGCAGCTCGACGACCAGGGTGCCGATCGGGCCCTCATGCGGCGAGCGGCGGATCCGCTCGGCGAGCTCCTCGACCGTCGGGTGGCCGTCGGCGTCGATCCTGCGATGCGGCGGTACCCGCGGATCGCGTTCCAGCCACAGCTCGCGGTGGAACCCGGCATCCGCCACGGTCCAGGGGCGCAGCGTCAGCCGCTCGGTGACGATCATGCGCCGTCATCCGGCGGGCCGAAGAGCTCCTCGCCGTGCTCGTGCAGCAGGCGGTAGGCGTCGGCGAACGTCTCGGGTTCGGGTTCGTCCGGGCGGCCGTATCGTGCGATGAGGAGTCCGAGGAGTCCGCGAGCCGGCGGGGTGAGAGGGCGGTCGTGGTCGGCCGCTGCGGGTGGGGCCTGCTCGGGATTCGGCGGCGTGTAGGCGGGAACCGTCACCGGCCAGTCGGACGGATGCCGCGGACGGTCGAGATTCACCACGTTCTGCAGCGTGCGGGCCGAGGCGTCGCGCTCGTTCAGGGGCTTCAGGCCGTGCAGCCGGGAGAGCGTCGCGGTGACGGATCCGTGGTGCATCTCGTCGTGGATGACGGTGCCGCGCTTCGTGTAGGCCGACACGGCGATCGCGGGCACGCGGCATCCGAGGCGGTCGAAGGTGAACCCCATCTCCCCTGGACCGCTGTCGGGCGTGGGCTTCGTGGCCGCGGGCGGGGGCACGTGGTCGTAGCATCCGCCGTGCTCGTCGAAGGTGATCAGCAGCAGAGTGTTGACCGCGTTCGAGCCCTTGGGCGACGCGCTGGTGCGCACGGCCTCGTAGACGTCGTGCACGAGCCGGTCGCCTGCGCGCACATCGGAGATCGCACTGTCGAGCACCGGGTCGCCGTCGACCTCCCCCTCCCGCAGCACGCCGAACGGCGGGTGGAAGTCGTTGTGGTCGTAGACCATGCGCGGCTCGATGAACGCGTATGCGGGGAGGGTGCCGTTCTTCGCGTCCGCGTAGAAGTCCTCCATCGTGCCGAAGCGATCGGTGCGCCAGTACTTCTCGAGGGCCGCGGCGTGCAGCATCCCCGTGAACGACACCAGCTGCAGCTTGTCGATGTAGACCTTCCAGCGCACACCGGCGTCTTCCAAGCGGTTGAAGACCGTCGGCGCCTCCGGAGCATCCAGCCACTTCCGGTACCCGCCGCCGGCGACGTTCGTGACGAAGCCGTGCGAGGTCGACGCGTGGAAGAACGAACGGTTGCAGAAGGTCTGCGACGGCACCGCCGCGTACCAGTGGTCGAAGACGGCGAACTCCGTCGCGAGCGTCGAAAGCACCGGCAGCATCTCCGGTGAGAACGAGCCCATGATGTGCCTGGCCTCGTCGATGCCCGGTTCGACACCGCGGCGCAGTCGGCGGACGTTCACGAAGTAGTCCTTCAGAAACCCCGACATGTCGGCCTTCTCGCCGTGGGTCGGGGCGTTGAACGGGGCGCTCATCCCGTCGACGAAGAGGTCGGCGTTGCCCGGAGGGTCGATCGTGCCGAAGAGCTGGGTGTTGACGTGCGGGTACTCCTCGCCGGGATCCGGGTCGGGGAGGCTCATGATCCGGTCGGTGGGCCCCTGGTAGACGTGCGCCTCGACCACCGTGCCGTCCGGAGCCGTGTTGCTGTGCGTGCCGAAGGCGAGTCCGTCGAAGGTCTCTCCGGCCGGGACGCTCTCCGGCGTGTAGAGGTAGCCCAGCAGGTTGTCGAACGATCGGTTCTCGCCCATCAGGACGACGATGTGGTCGAAACCGGGCTCGCTGCGCGGACGAAGGGCCGAGAACGGGTCGGGATCCGAGACGAATCCGTCGTCGCCTCCGCCGCCCGCGAGCGAGGCGCCGATCGCCGCGCCGCCCGCACCGCCGATCACGGCGCCCGCCAGCGCCGCACCGCCGATCTTGAGGAAGCCTCGCCGGTCGGTGCCCGCAGAGGAATCGTCTTGTGCCACGAGCCGATCCTACGACCGGGATGCCCGACGCCGGCCGAGCTGCACGCAGAGGGCGCCGCCGGGGCCGAAGCCCCGACGGCGCCCTCCGGCGTGCGCGGCGGACTACTCCGCGGACTCCGCCTGCGTCAGGCGACGACGGCGCAGCGCCACAAGGCCGAGGCCCAGAGCGAGCAGCACGACCGCCGTGACGATGTACGGCGTGCTGTCGGCGCCGGTCGTGGCGAGGTCGCCCTTCGCGGCGCCGCCGGTCGCGCCGCCGGGCGTGACGACCTCTCCGGTCGACGCGGCGGTGACGGTGATCGGTGCGGTGACCTCGGTGCCGTCGGGCAGCACGGCGACGAGCGCGTGGGCGCCCGCCGGGGTGCTCGCCGGGATCGTCACGGTGCGGGTGAACGCCCCGTTCGCATCGGCCTCGACCGTGCCCAGAGACACCGGGTCGGAGTGCAGCTCGAGCGCCAGCTTCGCATCGGCGGCGAACCCGGTGCCGGTGACCGAGACGGTGCCGCCGGCGACGACGGATGCCGCGCTCAGCTCGACCTTCGCGGGGTCCTCCGGCTCCGGCGTCACCGGGGGAGTGACACCCTTCTCGGTGACCCACTTCTCACCGGCATCCGACTTGGTCACCGCGAAGGTGTCGTAGACGGCGCCGACGGGGAGGTCGGTCGTGGAGCTCGCGGTCTTCTCGGCGACATAGGAGCGGTAGACGAGCTGGTTCTTCGACACGTCGATCACCTGATACGTCGTGACGCCCTGACCGCGCAGCACCTGCGTGGCGCCGTTGTTGGTCCAGACGTTCTTCTCCGGGGTCTCGAGGTCGTAGTACTTCGCACCCGAGTTCGACACCACGTACACCGGGCCGGTGGTGAGACCGGGGGTGTCTGTGGCATCGGCGTTCACGTAGCCGCGGGCGTAGACGTGGTCGTGGCCCATGAGCACGAGGTCGATGTCGTTGCGCTGGAAGATCGGCAGCCAGTCGGCGCGCAGCACCGGCTCGTCGCGACCCTCTGACGCCGAGAACACCGGCTGGTGGAACGTGACGACGTTCCACTTCGACGGGCTGTTCTGCAGCAGCAGGTCGACCCAGGCGCCCTGGAAGCGGGTCCACAGCACGTCGATCTGGTTCGCCGGGCACTCCGCACCGGTGCACGAAGGGAGTCCGGGCGGGGTGAGGAACGTCTTGTCGCGGGTCGCGTTCAGCGTGATGAAGCGCACGCCCTGGTAGTCCGTGTAGTACGCGGTCTCGGCGGCGAAGCTGCTCCAGTGGTCGAAGAACGCCCGGTACTGGCGCGCCACATCGGTGTCGCCCTGTGCGAGGTTCGCGAGCTCGCCGACCGAGCCGGTCGACGGGTTGTTGTGCGGGTACTCGAAGTTCGCCTTCCAGGCCGTGAGCAGCTTGTCGCCGGAGTACTCGTGGTTGCCGGGCGCGGCCATGACGTTGGTCCGCACGGCGGAGTCCTTCATGCCCTTGAACCAGTTGAGCCACTCGTTCTCGTTGCTGGACGTGTTGATGAGGTCGCCCGCGTGGACGGAGCCGATCGAGCGGGGAGCGTTCGCCTCGGCCTGCTTCACGACGCTCGGCCAGGTGGTGTCGAGGCCGATCTGCGCGTCGCCGTAGTAGATGAACTGGAAGTCCGTCGCCTTCGGGTCGGCGGTGCGGAACTCGAACCAGTCGCTCCAGCTGCCGGGGAGTCCGACGCGGTAGCGGTACGAGGTCGCGGGGGTGAGCCCGGTGACGGTCGTGGAGAAGTGGTGGTTCGGGTTGCCGTTCGCCACACCGGCGTCGTAGGCGTCGACCGTGCGGGTGGAGCCGCCGGATGCCGGTGCGATCTCGACCTGTCCCACGGCGTGGGAGGCGTCGCCGGCGAGCCAGGAGAACGCCTGCGAGACGTCGGGCTTCTCGGTCGGGGTGAGGATGACGCGGGTCGGCGGGGCCACGACAGGCGTCCCGGGGTCGGCCTTGCCCGTCAGGGTCAGCGAGGACATGTCGAAGTAGATGTCCGAGCTCGACTCGCGGTCCTGGTAGAGGGCGACCGCGATCGTGTTCGTGCCGTCGCGGAGGACGTCGCCTGCGGCGGCGAGGGTGCTGGTCGCCGGGTCGCCGGCGGAGGCGCCGGCGTACTCGAGGTTGGTGGTGTCGGTGATGCGGGCGTCGACGTAGCGGCCGACCTCGGTGCCGTTGACCCACACGACGATCGCGTCGTCGTAGGTGATCGTGCTGGAGAGGGAGGCGACCTTCTCGGCGACGCCGCTGCCGAGCTCGAAGGTCGTGCGGAAGAAGTAGGTAGGGACGGTCGGCTTCGCCTGACCGTCGATGTAGTGGTTGAGCAGGGTCTTCGGCGTGACCGGGCCGACCGGTGCGAGAGCGCCGTTCTTCGCGCCGAACGAGCCCGGCGCGGTCTTCCAGGCGGCGTCGTCGTACTCGGGGAGGGTCCAGGCGCGCAGAGCCGCGGGCTTCGGCGACGGATCAGTGCCGTCGTCGAGATAGTGCCAGGTGGTGTCGGCGGTGATCAGTGAACCGGTGGGGACGGTCGGTGCTGCGGTCGCGGCGGTCGCCGCGGGGGCGACGACGGCGCCGCCGAACAGCGCGAGGAGCGCCACGGACGCGAGCCCGTGTCGCCGCCGCCGCACCGCGGGGGTGGGGGAGGTCATGATCCAGTCCTTCGTGGGGAGGGTGGGGATTTCCGTGCTCGAGCCGCACGGGGCGTCCTCAGCCCATCGAACCCGGATGACCTCCGGCTGACCGCCAGGAGGCGCGCAGGTGAACTCGGCTGTGGATACTCGGTTGTGTCAGATGTCGCTAGCCTTGGCACATGAGCAAGGCAGAGGATGCGTCGATCGATGCACGGGGCATTGCGATCTCGCAGTTCTGCCACGAAAGTCAGTGGTTCTGAGGCGCGATGGCCGGAAATCTTGACGGAGATCGAGCGCTACTTGCGGAGCTCTGCAGACAACCGGTGGAAACGGAATGGCTGGAGTTCAAGGAGAACAAGGCTCACCCGGACGACATAGGTGAATATGTCTCTGCCTTGGCCAACAGCGCGATCCTTGCCGGGCGCGCTCATGCGTACATGGTCTGGGGAGTTCGGGATTCGGATCATCTTGTTGTCGGCACAAAGTTCTTTCCAGAGACCATGAGGGTGGGGAACGAAGAGCTGATCTCATGGCTGACTCGAATGCTCGAACCGCAGGTGATGTTTCGATTCAGGACTGTGGACACGGGCGCTGACATTACTGCCGTAATCCTTGAAATTGATGCGGCGCGAGATCGCCCGGTTCGATTCAGTGGGACAGAGTACGTCCGCGTCGGCACGACGAAGAAGAAGTTGGCGGCGCACCCTGAACTTGAAAGAGAGCTGTGGCGCAGGTTTCAGCGGGAGGTGTTCGAAAGCGGTGTTGCGCTCGGAAGGGTTCGCGAAGACCAGATATTCGAGCATATCGATTATGTCTCCTACTTCGATCTGCTTGAGACCCCGTTGCCGGCGACACGATCTGGAGCGTTGGAGTATCTCGAGCGGGACGGAATCATCGCGCGAGACACGATGGGCTGGGGTATCACGAATCTCGGTGCAGTTCTTTTCGCGAAGCGCATAACGGACATACCGGCGGTGGCACGGAAACAGGTCCGGGTAGTTCGGTATGTGGGTAAGAGCCGTGTTCGCGCTGAACGATCTCATGATGGGGTCAAGGGCTACGCCACGGGATTCGAGGGTCTGATTGAGTACATCACGAGCCTCCTTCCGCGCGAGGAGCGCATAGGACCTGCGTTTCGCTCCGAAGAAGGCGTATACCCGGAACTCGCAGTTCGCGAGCTGGTTGCCAACATGCTGATTCATCAAGACTTCTCAATCACCGGCGCAGGGCCAATGGTCGAGATCTTTGACGACAGAGTCGAGTTCACAAATCCAGGTGCGCCCCTGATCGACTTTCGCAGGTTCGTCGATCTGCCGCCTCGCTCGCGAAATGAATCCCTCGCTTCGATGATGCGCCGTGCACGAATCGCGGAGGAGCGCGGAACAGGCTGGGACAAGATTGCAGCGGAAGTGGAACGAGCTGCACTGCCCGCTCCGCGGATCGATGTGGCTGAGCGCTCAACGAAGGCTGTGATGTTCGCGCCTAAGGCCTTTAGTTCGCTAAGTAAGAGCGAGCGTACTGAAGTGTTGTACCTCCACAGCGCTCTACGCTTCGTCTCAGGCGAGGCGACGACGAACTCCTCGGTGCGCGAACGTTTCGGCATCTCGCCAGCCAACAGTTCGCAGGCATCGCGGCTGCTAGGTGAGGCGGTCACTAGTGGTCTTCTGGTTCTTGAAGATCCTGATGTCGGTGCCAAAGCGCGCAGGTATCTACCGTTCTGGGCCAAACGCTGAGGATTGTTTGATCGTTGCTTGACTGAGAAGATGGTCGCTCCAGGATCTGGCTGCAAAAGATAGCTCATAAACTTCCCCTGATCTGGGCTTTATGGAGGTTCTCTCGCAGACTGGTTTGCTTGACTCATGTCTTCGCCGTGTGGTGAGAATCGGCTGCGCTGACGGCATCTGCTCCGCGTCGCCCGATGAGATGCCGAACGCCCGCCCGGTACGCTGGAACCCATGCTCAACATGGCTGACGGCCTCGCTCGTCTCGGCGCGCTCGCCGAGAATCCGGTCGTCCGCACCCTCGCCGCGGCGTTCGACGCCGCCGGCTTCGACCTCGCCGTCGTCGGCGGTCCGGTGCGCGACGCGCTGCTGGGGCGTGCGACGCACGACCTCGACTTCACCACGAACGCGCTGCCCGACGACATCCTCCGCATCGTGAAGCCGATCTCCACCGCGCACTGGGACATCGGCCGCGCGTTCGGGACGATCGGCGCGCGCGTGCAGGGCGAGCAGGTGGAGATCACGACCTACCGCGCCGACAGCTACGACGGCGTGACCCGCAAGCCCACGGTCGAGTTCGGCGACACCATCGACGGCGACCTGATCCGCCGCGATTTCACCGTGAACGCGATGGCCCTGCAGGTTCCCGCCGTGAAGCTCGTCGACCCGACGGGCGGTGTCGAAGACCTCGTCGCGGGTCTCCTCCGTACGCCGACCGACCCGCATGTCTCCTTCGGCGACGATCCGCTGCGGATGCTCCGCGGCGCGCGCTTCAGCGCACAGCTCGGCTTCCGCATCGAGGAGAAGACCACCGCGGCGATCACGGAGCTGCGCGAGACGCTGAAGATCGTCAGCCCCGAGCGCGTCCAGTCCGAGCTCGTTCGGCTCATGCAGACCGACGATCCGGTGCGCGGCATCCGGGTGCTCGTCGACACCGGGCTGATCGAGGAGTTCCTGCCCGAGGTGAGCGCGCTGCGCCTCGAAGCCGACGAGCACCACCACCACAAGGACGTCTACGAGCACTCCCTCACCGTGCTCACCCAGGCGATCGCGCTGGAGCACGCGCGTCACCCCGGCGCCGAGCCCGACGTCGCCCTGCGCATCGCGGCGCTGCTGCACGACATCGGCAAGCCCCGCACGCGCAAGCTGGAGGACGGCGGCATCGTCACCTTCCACCACCACGACGTCGTCGGCTCCCGCATGGCGCGCAAGCGGCTGCAGGCGCTGCGGTTCGACACGGGGACGACGGATGCCGTCGCCACGCTGATCGAGCTGCACCTCCGCTTCTTCGGCTACTCCGAGGGCGCATGGACGGACTCCGCCGTGCGCCGCTACGTGCGCGACGCCGGCGACCTGCTGGAGCGCCTGCACATCCTCACCCGCGCCGACGTGACCACGCGCAACAAGCGCAAGGCCGCACGTCTCTCCGCCGCCTACGACGACATCGAGTCGCGCATCGCCGCTCTCCGCGAGCAGGAGGAGCTCGACAGCATCCGTCCGGAGATCGACGGCAACCGCATCCAGGAGATCCTCGGCATCGCCCCCGGGCGCGAGGTCGGCGAGGCCTACCGCTTCCTGCTCGACCTGCGCCTCGACGAGGGCGTCATCGGAACGGATGCCGCCGAGCAGCGCCTGCGCGACTGGTGGGCCGCGCGGGGCTGATCCTCAGTCAGCCGCTGCGCGAGTCGCCGCGCGGGGTCGGTCGCTGCGTGAGTCGTCGGGCTCGTCGGGTTCGTCGCGTTCTTCGGACGATGTCGCGGATATCGGACGATTCCCGGCATCCCGTCCGATATTCGTGCGATCGTCCGATATTCGCTGCTGCTTCAGCGCCGCGGTGATGAGGCTCTTCCGTGCCGAGGGGTCAAGAAACGCGGCATCGAGGCCACGGCATCCGACGCTTCGCGACCCCTCGACGGGATGGTCTGGCAGGACGGCGGGACGGCAGGGACGGCGGCAGCACGGCGGGATGCCGGCGCGGGTGAGGATGTGCAGGCGCTCCAGCA
>NZ_PCOT01000044.1 GCF_002979415.1 Microbacterium sp. MYb72
AGCCAGTCGCCGATGGTGGAGTGCGCGGTGAGGGCCATGCTGGTGCTCCTTCTTGTTTCGCAACCGCGGCAGCATCCACATCCGCGCGCACATCCCCCGCGGCAACCGCGAGCGACAGGCGTGACGTCATCCACTCGCGAATCGGCGCAGCCAGCTTCTCGTTCAGTTCCAGCCCCAGCGCCGGGTCCGACGCCGTCACCGCGATCAGCGCCCGCGCCACAGCGACGCCATCCGCATCCGACAGCCCCGCAGACATCGCCGAGAACCACGCCCGCAGATCCGCCCCGAGATCCGACGTCATCGGCACAGCGACATCCGCCCCCGGCAGCTCCCCCTCGAGCAGCGCCTCCCCGAGGATCGCCGCCTTCGACGGCCACCACCGGTAGATCGTCTGCTTCGAGACCCCGGCGACCTCGGCGAGGCCCTCGATCGTCACGGCCTCGTAGCCCGAGGAGGACAGAGCGGCGCGCATGGCCTCCAGCACGGCCTGCCGGGCGGATTCACTTCGAGGTCTGGGCACGATCACAGGCTACTCAGGCGTACACTGATCCATAACGAGACGCACCGTTGCGAAACAAGAAGGAGCACCAGCATGGCCCTCACCGCGCACTCCACCATCGGCGACTGGCTGAACGACGAGGTCGGCGGACCGCTCATCCGCGGACTCTTCGAGAAGACCGGCGCCGACCCCGCGCTCCTCACCCCCGTGCTCGGGCTCCCGCTGCAGCAGCTCGTCGCGATGAGCCAGGGCGCACTCCCGCAGTCGGTCGTCGACGACCTCGTCCGCGCGGCCAACGGCGGCGAGATCCCCGAAGACACCGGCGCTGACGGCTGGTCCGAGACGCCCACCACCGGACGCTTCGCCGGCAAGACCGTGATCGTCACGGGCGCGGCATCCGGAATCGGCAGGGCCACGGCATCCCGCGTCGCCCGCGAAGGCGGACGCGTGATCGCCGCCGACATCTCCGCCGAGAAGCTCGACGCGCTGAAGGCCGAGTTCCCGGGCGTCGTCACCGTCGCTGGTGACCTCACCCAGCAGAGCGCGATCGACGCCGTCATCGCCGCCGCGGGCGACCGCATCGACGGCCTCGCGAACGTCGCCGGCATCAACGACGACTTCTCCCCCGCAGGCGAGACGACGGATGCCGTCTGGGACCGCGTCATCGCGATCAACCTCACCGCCCCGTTCAAGCTCATGCGCGCGGTGCTCCCGATCATGGAGGCGGCCGGCAGCGGTTCGATCCTCAACGTCTCGAGCGAAGCCGGCCTACGCGGCAACGCCTCAGGCAACGCCTACACGGCCAGCAAGCACGGCATCATCGGCGTGACGAAGTCCGCGGCGTTCATGTACGGGCCGAAGGGCATCCGCGTGAACTCCGTCGCCCCGGGCGGCGTGGCCACCGGCATCCCGATGCCCCCGAACATGTCGGAGTACGGTTCGGGTCGCCTCGCACCGTTCCAGCAGGCGATCCCCACCGTCGCGACCGCCGAGCACCTGGCGGCGTCGATCACGTTCCTGCTCAGCGACGATGCCGTGAACATCAACGGCGCCGTGCTCGCGAGCGACGGGGGATGGTCGGTGCAGTAGGCCCCAGTGGCAGCTATGCCTTGACGGCAGACTCCAGACCCCGCTCAGGTGTCCAGCACCATGCCTGCTTGGTCGGGTCCTCGAAGGAGATGCACGTCACGGCGTACTTCTGCGCTTTGAGCAGCGGCTCGTAGGTGACGTCTGCGCGCACCGCCTGGGGCTCTCCCCACGCATGGTCGGATCCGTATGCGTTGCTGACCAGTACGTAAGAACCGGGCGGCAGCGAGGTGAAGGTGATGAAACCCTTCTCGCCTTTCGCGATCGAGTTCCCCCGCGTCTCGATTCGAATGTCGCGGAAGACGGTCGCCCCCTCACCCGCGTTCGTCACGAAGACTCCGTACGCGTCGCCGGCGCCTTCGTTCCATTTCACCCACCACGCTTGCAACTGACGAGCCACATCGGCATGCTGCCGCGAACGCTCTCGCTCCCGCGTCTCGTCGGCGAAGACCTTGGCCTCGCTACGCGTGCGCTCCGCCGTGGCGTTCGCCGCCAAAGCTGTGCGCAAAGCGAAGATGCTCACGAACGCTGCCGCCACAGAAGCCACTCCCGAAAGGAGTTCTGCCCAACTGCCTATTTCCAAACCTGCGA
Source organism: Microbacterium sp. MYb72 (assembly GCF_002979415.1). Taxonomy (GTDB): domain Bacteria; phylum Actinomycetota; class Actinomycetes; order Actinomycetales; family Microbacteriaceae; genus Microbacterium; species Microbacterium natoriense. The sequence goes on from NZ_PCOT01000044.1 coordinate 2,177, forward strand.
ATTCCCCCACGCATTTGAGACTAGGCAGCGAGTCTCTCCGTCGCAGCCCCGAGTTCTGCCGGTTGTTCCCCTGGAACCACCCACTCACCCTGCACCGATCGACCTCCTCAGGGCTTCTCCACAGATTCCGACAACCGCCTCCTCGACGCACGCCTGTTGCCTGACGGACGAGTTACCGTGCCTGCATGCGGCTTCCATTCCCGCCAAGGCAACAGACCTACTATTTCTACTACTTCGCCCGTAGACTCCCAGAGTGGCAACCGTGACGAGAACCGAGCTCAACCAGCAGACCGCGAAGGTCCTGGCGCGTGTCGCCGCGGGAGAGACGCTGACGATCACCGATCGCGGGCGACCGATCGCACAGCTGTCCCCTCCGCAGGCCAGCGTCTGGGACGACCTGATCGCCGCGGGACACGTACGACTCCCGTCCCGATCCGGAGCGTTGGACATACAGAGGGTGAAGCTCGATCAGACGAGTGCGGAGATCATCGACGATCTGCGGGCGGATCGGCTGTGATCTATCTCGACACCTCCGCCGCGGCGAAACTGCTGATCGACGAAGCCGAGAGCGAGGCCGTCGCCGAACTCTTCGAGCGCGGAGCCGAGTTCGTGTCCTCGCGCCTCCTGGCCGTCGAGCTGGCCGCGATCGTCGACCGGCGGCTGATCGCCGGCCACGACGTGCAGCAGGTCATCGACCGCGTCGCTCTCGTGTCGCTCGACGACGACATCGCCGACGCAGCCATCGCCCTGCGGAGCGGACTGCGCACACTCGACGCTCTCCACCTCGCGACAGCGCTGCGACTCGGCACCGCTGTCGACGGCATCCTCACCTTCGATCTCGAGCTGCGTGCACGCGCCGAACATCACGGACTCGCAGCGGTGCTCTGACCCCACAGGCAGAACCGGTCGCCTCCACAGGCCCCTACCGCGCTCCCTCACTCAGGCGTACCCTCGCCTCGGAGGTGCACTGATGCCCGTTCCCGACAGCATCTTCTCCGGGTCCATCCCCGAGAACTACGACCGCTACATGGTGCCGCTGATCTTCGAGCCCTATGCGGCCGATGTCGCGCGCCGGGCGGCGGCGCTGGAGCCGCGACGGGTGCTGGAGACCGCGGCCGGAACAGGCGTCGTCCCCCGGTTCCTGCTGCCGCTGCTGCCCGCAGGGTCGGCGTATGTCGCGACCGATCTCAGCGCGCCGATGCTGGACTACGCGGCATCCGTCCTGCCCGATCCGCGGCTGCGCTGGCAGACCGCCGACGCGCAGGACCTGCCCTTCGACGACGGCGCCTTCGACCTGGTGCTGTGCCAGTTCGGGGCGATGTTCTTCCCCGACCGCATCCGCGCCTACCGCGAGGCGCGGCGGGTGCTCGAACCCGGAGGGAGCTTCGTGTTCGCCGTCTGGGACGCGATCGAGAGGAACGACTTCGCCGACGAGGTGGGGCAGGCGCTCGCGGCGATGTTCCCCGCCGATCCTCCGCGCTTCATGGCCCGCACCCCGCACGGCTATCACGACGTCGCCCTGATCGAGCGGGAGGTGCGGGATGCCGGCTTCACCACCGTCACGATCGACACCGTGACCGCGCAGAGCGTCGCGCCGTCGGCCCTCGTCGCGGCGACCGCGTACTGCCAGGGCACACCCCTGCGCGGCGAGATCGAGGCTCGGGACCCGTCGGCCCTCGCCGAGGCGACGGTGCGGGCAGCCGCTGCGATCGCCGCCCGGTTCGGCGACGGAGAGGTGCGGGGGCGGATCCAGGCGCACGTCGTCACGGCCTCGGGCTGACGCGCGACAGGCGACAGACGAACGGGCGACAGTCGAACGGGCGAACGGGCGAACGGGCGAACGTGTCGTCTCGCTGCGCTCGCTCAACGACCGGGGGGCGGCTGCGCCTCCCCTAGACTTCCCTCAACCATGGGAGTCCCGGCAGGGGCTGAGAGGGCGCTGACGCCGCGCCGACCGTCATACCTGATGCGGGTCATGCCGCCGTAGGAAGTCGAGCCATATGTCGCGTCTCATCGCCGAGCCCACCGTCTCCCTCTCTCGAGCACGCAACGCCGTCCGCGGCGGACTGCTCGGCAACTTCGTCGACCAGGTCGACATCTTCCTGCCGGTCATCGCCCTCGCCCCCGCCGCCGCGATCGTGCTGGGTCCCGATGCGGCCGCCGCCCAGACGGGCCTGATCTTCGTCGCCACCCTGCTCGGGCGCCCGCTCGGCGCCGCGATCTTCGGGAGCCTCGCCGACCGCCACGGACGAACGAGAACCACCACGGCGGCGATCGCCGGCATCGCGATCACGACGCTGCTGATCGCGCTGATCCCCACCCACGACGTCGGCGGCGCGGCGACCCTGTGGGCCTTCGTGGCCCTGCGCTTCGTCGGCGGCGTCTTCCTCGGCGGCGAGTACTCCGCGGCCATCCCCCTCGCCATGGAGTGGACCGCCCCGCGCCGGCGCGGTCTGCTCAGCGGCGGCATCATGGCCATGTCACCTCTCGCCAACGCGTTCATCGCCGGGCTCACGCTGATCCTCGTCCAAGTGCTCGGACCCGACGCCTACGCCGGCTGGGGGTGGCGGATGCCGTTCATCGCCGGCGCGCTGCTCGCCGCGGCGATGCTCTGGTACTACGTCGCCGGCGTCGACGACGCCCCGATCTCGACGACCGGCGCCCGCCGCACACGTCCGCTCACCGCCATCCTCATCGGTCCGTTCCGCCGCCAGCTGTGGCAGGTGTTCGTGCTGATGACCGGGCTCTGGCTGTTCACCCAGATGGCGATCCCCGTGCTCACCGGGATGCTGCGCGAGGCGCCGCAGGTCGGACCGACGACCGTCCCGTTCATCATGCTGATCGCGACGCTCGTCTCGGCAGCCGCGATGCTCTCCGCCGGCGCGCTCTCGCAGCGGATCGGACGGAGACGCTTCTTCGTGGTCTTCGGGGCGGGGGCGCTCGTCGCCGCACCCCTCGCCTTCGCGTGGGCGCTGACCTCGCAGGGCGCCGCCGCCGTGCTCGCGGTGACCGTCGTGCAGATCGTCACGGTCTCGGCCTACGGTCCGGTGGGCGCGTACCTCGCCGAGCGCTTCCCCTCCGCCGTGCGGTCGAGCGGCTACGGGGTCGGGTACTCGCTGTCCCTCGTCGTGCCGGCGCTCTTCCCCTTCTGGCTGCCCTGGCTGCAGAGCGCACTCGGCCCGGTCGCGGCGGTCATGGCCGTGCTCGCCGCGGCATCCGCTCTCCTCGTGATCGGTGCGGTCCTCGGCCCCGAGCCGGATCGGACCGCGGCTCTCAAGTGAGCGACGCGTGAGGAGTCAGAGAACGTCGGATCCGGACGGTCGGATGCCGCGACCTCTGACTCCTCACGGCCACTCGGGACGCGAGCTGCGAGCCGCCGTTCGGGGCGCGGAGCGAGCGCGCTCAGGAAGCGCGCACGTCGAGCACCCACGTGACGCCGAAGCGGTCGGTGAGCATGCCGAACCCGGCGGACCACGCGGATGCCGCGAGCGGCTCGGCCACCTCGGCGCCCACGGCGAGGGCGTCCCAGTATCCGGTGAGCTCGTCGAGCGACGTGGCCCTCAGCGACTGGAAGAACGGGCGATCGGTGATGGTCAGGCCGTTTTCCCTCCGTGTCTCGCCCGCGGTCGCGGAGGCGTCGTCGAGGCCGGGGATGTCGTAGGCCATGAGGCGGATGCCGCCGCCGTCCAGCTCTCCGAACACGAGGCGGTCCGCGCCTGGGGCATCGGCCGGCATCCCGAACTCCCCGTAGGTGGCGAGCGCGATCTCGCCGCCGAACACGGAGCGGTAGAACTCCAGCGCCTGGCGCGCAGTGCCGCGGAAGTTGAGGTGCGTGGTGGTGGTGATGGTCATGGTGTCCCCTCGGATCGGCGACGGCCGAGTGCCGTCTACGACCACGATTCCCGCAGAAGAGGTCGGTTTCTGTCCTCTACTCGGAAGAGAATGGGGGAATGACCGGCAGCTCCTCCCGCATGCTCGCCCTGCTGTCGCTGCTGCAGACGCCGCGCGACTGGCCGGGGAGCGTGCTCGCCGACCGCCTCGACGTGAGCCCGCGCACCGTGCGGCGCGACGTCGAGCGGCTGCGCGAGCTCGGCTACCGCATCTCCGCGATCAAGGGCCCAGACGGGGGCTACCGCCTGGCTGCGGGTTCGGAGCTGCCGCCGCTGCTGTTCGACGACGACCAGGCCGTGGCGATCGCCGTCGCTCTGCAGAACGCCCCGTCGAGCGGCATCGACATCGATGAAGGGGCCGCGCGCGCCCTCGCCACGGTCCGTCAGGTGATGCCCTCCCGGCTGCGGCACCGGGTCGACGGCATCCGCTTCTCCGGCACCGGGAACGAGACCAGGGTCGATGTCGCCGTGCTGGAGGCGACGAGCGCGGCCGTTCATGACCGGAAGGTGCTGCGCTTCGACTACGGCGCCGATGACGACCGGCCGGCGCGGCGCACCGAGCCGCACGAGATCGTCGCGCGGGAGAACCGCTGGTACCTGCTCGCGTGGGATCTGGATGCCGACGACTGGCGCATCTTCCGCCTCGATCGGATGCGGCCGCGCATCCCGACCGGCCCGTCATTCACCCCGCGACCGCTTCCCGCGGGGGATGCGCGCACCTATCTTGCCGCACGCGCCAAGGGATCGGATGCCGAGGACCGCTGGCCCTGCGTCGGGGAGGTCGTGATCGAGCTGCCGGCACGCGAGGTCGCGGTGTGGGTCGGCTCCGACGGCACGGTCGACCCCCTCGGCGAGGGGTCGTGCCAGGTCACCGTCGGGTCGTGGTCCTGGGTCGGCGTGCTCGCGTCGGTGATGAGGTTCGACGCCTCGTTCGCCGTCGTGGGCCCCGAGGAGCTGCGCGCCGCCGCGCAGACTCTCACCGCTCGCCTCGCCGCCGCGGCATCCCCGCGCTAGCGCGCCACGCCCACGCCCCACGCGCGCGCCCACCGCCACGCCCACGCCCACGCCCACGCTGAGGGGCCACGAAGTGCCGCGTCACGGGGCGCGGATGCAGCGCTTCACGACCCCTCACGACCGAGGAACGAGCATCGCCCCGCCCGCGGGATGCGGACGGGGCGATGCGATCAGGATGCTGCGATCAGGATGCTGCGGTCACTCGCTCTCGGTGGCGCCGAGCGCGCGGCGACGACGGTGCGTCATCCACGCGCCCGCTCCGAGCGCCATCAGCAGCGCACCGAGCAGGGCCGCGTTCGCCGCCGCACCGGCGTCGCCACCGGTGTTCGCCAGCGCGCCTCCGGTTCCGCTGCCCGTTCCCGCCGCCGTGCCCAAGCCGCCGGCGCCGCCGCCGGCTCCGGCCGTACCGGTCCCGGCCGCCGTGACCGTGAGCGCGAGCCTCGCGAGCTCGGTCTCACCGTCGCGGATCACGATGTGATGCGCACCGGGCTCGATGTCGGCGGGGATCACCAGGGCGACGTCGAGCGCGCCCTCGGAGATCTCGACGTTCGCGAGCGCACGGTACGTGCTCTCGATCCCGATCTCGACCGCCTCTGACGGAACCCCGGATGCCGTGAGCGTCACCGATCCGCCCGCGGCGACCTCGGTGCGCGACAGCTGGGCGACGAGCTCGGCGCCGGGGCCGTCGTCGACCGGCGTGAACGCCCAGTTGTCGACCTCGAACAGGTCGGCGTCGGCGTCGGCGCCCTCGGGAGCCGCGAAGACGAAGAACACGTCGTGCTCTCCGGCGGCTCCGGTCACGTCAGCCTGGACGGTGGTCCACTCGCCGACGGTTCCGTCGACCGGGATCTCCGCGACGACCTGTCCGTCGACATCGTCGAGACGCACCTGGATGCTGCCGCCCTCGACGAGCGGCTTCACGCGCGCCGACACCGTCTTCGCGCCGGAGCCGAAGTCGACGCCGGAGACACCGGCGAAGTCGCCGTCATCGACACCCGACAGCACCATGTTGCCCCCGCCGTTGTGCTCGGGGAACTCGACGGATGCGGCATCCGTCTTGGCCGTGCTGATGCCGAGCTGCCAGGCCAGCGTCTCCGCCTCGAACGTGCGGTACGGGTCGAAGCTCTCGACCTGCGCGACACCGGCGCGCGTGCCGACGATCGGCTTGATCGTCCCGTCGGCGTTGAACTCCAGCTTGTCGATGTGCACCGAGCGGTAGCCCTGAGTAGACCCGGGGGTTCCGAGCGCCGCCGCCCACGCCGCACCGCGCGTCTGCGCGTGATAGGTGAAGTACGTCTCGCCCTTGTAGGTGAACATGTCGGAGTGGTTGTTGCCGCCGTTGCCCGCTCCGAAGAACGTGCCCTGGTTCTGGAACGCCACCCCCGCGTACTCCGACGAGCCGAGCTTCATCGGGTCGTCGGTCATCATGTACGCGATGCCGCCGCGCGACGGGTACTGCCCCGGCACCTCGTTGACCTGGAAGTTCGACGAGTAGGAGTAGTAGTACGTGTCGCCGCGCTTGAACATGCTCGAGGCCTCGAACATGCCGGGGCCGTCGATCTCGACCGGGTCGCCGTCGAGGGTGACCATGTCGTCCTTCAGCTTGACCACGCGGGTCGACTTCGGGTTCTGCGGTCCCTGCACGTTCGGCGCGGTGCCGATCTGGGAGTTGCCGCCGAAGTACAGGTAGCCCTGGCCGTCGTCGTCGATGAACACCTCGGGGTCGAAGAGCCACATGCCCGCGGGGAATCCGCCGCCGGCGATGTAGTCGCGAGACACGGTGTCGGGGATGATCTTCTTGCCCAGCGGGTCGTTCCACGGGCCGAGCGGCGAGCCGCCCACGACCACCGCGGTGCCGGTTCCGCTGTCGCAGAAGTAGAGGTAGACCTTGCCGTCCTTCTCGATCGCGGCGGGAGCCCAGGAGTTCCTCGACCACGGAGCCGCTCCGCCCTCACGGGCGATCGGGATGCTGCCGTGGTCGACCCAGTTGACCATGTCGCTGGTCGACATGACGTTGAGGCGGGTGATGCCGCCGTACCCGTTCGACTGCGTCGGAAGCCCGTTGGCGTCCTTGCTGTTCAGCTCGTACTGCTGCGTGTCGTCGGTCGAGTAGATGTAGAGACGGCCGTTGTAGATGAGGTGGTGCGGGTCGGCGCCGAACTTGTGGCCGACGAGCGGGTTGTGGTCGCCGACCGGCTTGGTCTGCACCTTCTCGAGGCTGGTGAACTCCGGCCCCTCAGGGGCGTCGGCGATCTTCACGAGCGACAGCTCGTCGACCTTGAAGTCCTGCAGCGCACTCGATCCCCACGGGGTCTCGACGAAGAGCCAGCCCGCGGCGACGTGCTTCGCCTCGGCCGTGAACTCCTGCGAGAACGACCCCCACTCGCCCTTCGTGAACGTGTGACCGTAGTCGGCGCATCCGTTGAAGTTCGTGGGGCAGAACGTGAAGTTGAACTGCTGGGTGGCGTTGCCCTCGTCGTACTTGAGCTTGCCGGTGAGCCGGTAGGAGGCGCCGAGCTCGATCTTGTCCGCGACGCTCGCGAACGGACCGGACTGGGTGTTCTCGCGCCCCGTCACCTGCAGGGAGTGGGCGCCGCTCGCGGCGTCGTCGCTGAGGGCGAGCGTGCCGCCGCGGGTGTTCGTCCATCCCGTGAATCCGGAGACGAATCGGCCGTCCGGCAGAAGGTTGCCGGGCACGGCGGGCGGCTCGACGACGGCGGGGCCGCCGTCGTCGGTGGTCAGGGAGACGTCGTCGATCACGAACGACTGGATGTCGGTGTTCCAGGGCGTCTCGACGAAGAGGATGTCGTAGTCCGAGGTCAGCGGGGTGAACGTCTTCTGCACGCTCGCCCACTGCCCCGCGGTCGCCGTGGTCGACGCGACGACGTCGCAACGGCTGCGCGACGACGTGCAGAGCACGATGTTGAAGTTCTGCGTCGCCCGCCCGGTGTCGAACTTCAGCGAGAGGTTCAGGTCGTAGGACGCGTCGGTCGACAGCAGCCCGGTGACGGTGGCCGTCGGCCCCGACTGGAACGAGGTGCGTCCGCTGATAGCGAGCGACTTCGTGCCGGACTTGGCGTCGGTGCTCTGCGAGAGGGTGCCGCCGAGCGGGGCGCTCCATCCGGAGATCCCGCTCTCGAACGTCCCGTTCTGGATGATGCTGGTCGGTGCCGCGTAGGCGGCGCCGCCGAGGCCCACCGCGGTCACGGACGAGGCGATGAGCGCGGTCACGCCCATCACCGCCGCGGCGCGAGCGCCCGGTCGCCGTCTCCGGCGCGATCTGTCTTCTGGTCTCACGTGTCTCACTCCTTGCTGTCGATCGCTCGAGGGCGCACGAAAGCAGCGGCTCTCGTCGATGGACGGAGCCTGCGATCGGCCTCGGGCGAAGCGGGGATGTCGCCGGCCGACGCAGCGTCTTGGGGGTCGCTGCGGAAGGCCGGTCCTGCGTCGGTTCTGAGAGCTCGATCCCGCACTGGCCGCTGATGCGCGGCCCAAGGCGAGTCTCCCTGGCGTTCTCCTCCTCGAGATCCGAGCGCACGGCCATCGTGCGCGCATCGCACGGTGCGGGGACGTGCGTCTGGGGACGCTTCGAAAGTTACCGGTAACAGAGAGTTCTGGCAACCCTCGATGAGAATCCTGTGACGTTCTCGTGACCTTCCCTCACCCCTCCGCGGCGCGAGGGGTCGGAGAACGTCGGATGCGCGCCCCGCGATGCTGCGCTTCGCGACCCCTCAGGGTGCTGACCCCGCGAGGGAAGGGGGCTCGCACGCCCGGTAGAATGGGATCGCCCGCCGGCCCCCTTCCTGAGGAGTGCGCGTGACCAACGCCCCCGAAGCCACCGCCCACACGCACGTTCCCGACTCCGTCGAGAACGCGATCGCGACTCCCGAGAAGGAGCAGCCCTACGCGGCCCTCGGACTCAAGGACGACGAGTACGCGCGCATCAAGGAGATCCTGGGCCGCCGCCCCACCTCGGGCGAGCTGGCGATGTACTCGGTGATGTGGTCGGAGCACTGCTCCTACAAGTCGTCGAAGAACTACCTGCGCCGCTTCGGCCAGAAGGTCTCCGACGAGATGAAGGAACGCCTCATGGTGGGCATGGGCCAGAACGCGGGCGTCATCGACGTCGGCGAGGGCTGGGCCGTCACCTTCAAGGCCGAGTCGCACAACCACCCCTCGTTCATCGAGCCCTTCCAGGGTGCGGCGACCGGCGTCGGCGGCATCGTCCGCGACATCATCTCGATGGGCGCACGCCCCGTCGCGGTCATGGACGCCCTGCGCTTCGGCGCGATCGACCACCCCGACACCGCCCGCGTCGTGCACGGCGTCACCAGCGGCATCAGCTTCTACGGCAACTGCCTCGGCCTGCCGAACATCGGCGGCGAGACGGTCTTCGACTCCGTCTACCAGGCCAACCCGCTCGTCAACGCGCTCGCGGTCGGCGTCCTGCGCCACGAAGACCTCAAGCTCGCCAACGCGACCGGCGTCGGCAACAAGGTCGTGCTGTTCGGCGCCCGCACGGGTGGCGACGGCATCGGCGGCGCCAGCATCCTGGCCTCCGACTCCTTCGACTCAACCGGCCCGACCAAGCGCCCCGCGGTGCAGGTCGGCGACCCGTTCGCCGAGAAGGTGCTCATCGAATGCTGCCTCGAGCTCTACCGCGACGAGCTCGTCGAGGCGATTCAAGACCTCGGAGCCGCCGGCATCTCCTGCGCCACGAGCGAGCTCGCGGCCAACGGCAACAGCGGCATGAAGGTGTCGCTCGACAACGTGCTGCTGCGCGACCCCACGCTGACCGCTGAGGAGATCCTCATGTCGGAGTCGCAGGAGCGCATGATGGCGATCGTCGCCCCCGAGAAGCTCGACGCGTTCCTCGCGGTCGTGAAGAAGTGGGACGTCGAGACCTCGGTGCTCGGCGAGGTCACCGGAGACGGCCGCCTCATCATCGACTGGCAGGGCGAGCGCATCGTCGACGTCGACCCCTCGACCGTCGCGGTCGACGGCCCCGTCTACGACCGTCCGGTCGCGTACCCGACATGGATCGACGCGCTCCAGGCGGATGCCGCCGAGAATCTGCCCCGCTCGAACGACGCCGAGGTGCTGCGCGAGCAGTTCCTCGATCTCGTCGCGAGCCCCAACCTCGCCGACACCCGCTGGATCACGAACCAGTACGACTACTACGTGCTCGGCAACACGGCCCTCGCGTTCCCCGACGACGCCGGCATGATCCGCGTCGACGAGGAGTCGGGCCTGGGCTTCGCGATCTCGACCGACGCGAACGGCCGCTACTGCCAGCTCGACCCGTACGCGGGCGCGCAGCTGGCCCTCGCCGAGGCGTACCGCAACGTCGCCGTCACCGGCGCCGTGCCCACCGCGATCACGGACTGCCTGAACTTCGGCTCCCCCGAGAACCCCGAGGTCATGTGGCAGTTCGGCCAGACCGTCGACGGTCTCGCCGACGGATGCTACGAGCTGGGCACCCCGGTGACCGGCGGCAACGTGTCGTTCTACAACCAGACCGGCGACGTGCCGATCCACCCGACCCCGCTCGTGGGCGTGCTCGGCATCATCGACGACGTCTCCCGCCGCATCCCCTCCGGATGGCAGGACGAGGGTCAGAACATCTACCTGCTCGGCACGACCTCGACCGAGCTCTCCGGCTCGGCGTGGGCCGATGTGGTGCACCAGCACCTCGGCGGCCTGCCCCCGAAGGTCGACCTCGCCGGCGAGAAGCGCCTGGCCGGTCTCCTCGCCGCCGCGCGCGACGAGTGGCTGATCTCCTCGGCGCACGACGTCTCCGAGGGCGGTCTGGCTCAGGCCCTCGCCGAGGGCGTCATGCGCTTCGGCGTCGGCGCGCGCGTCTGGTTGAACGAGATCATCGAGCGCGACGGCGTGGACGCGGCATCCGCCCTCTTCTCGGAGTCGACCGGTCGCGTGCTCGTGACCGTCCCCCGTGAGGACGACGTGAAGTTCCGCGGGCTGTGCGAGGGTCGCGGCTACCCGGTCGCGCGTATCGGCGTGACCGACAGCGAGCCTCAGCTCGAGGTGCAGGGCGTCTTCACCGTCTCGGCCGCCGAGCTGCGCGAGCGCTCGCAGGCCACCCTTCCGGCGGCCTTCGGCCCGACCGTCGCGGAGCCGGTCGCATGACCGACGACAGCGACTACGGCGACCTCGACGTCCGCCGCAACCGGCGCGTCCGCATCGTGGCCTGGACGGTCATCATCGCGCTGATCCTCGGCGGCGGCGGCGCGACGGTCCTGACGCTGCTCTTCGGCTGAGCCGGCCCGCCGCTCCCGTCGCGAAAGATCCCGCCATCCGCGACTGATAGCGGGATCTTCTGCGACCGGAACGCGACCGCGACCGTCGGCCCCCCGGCCTAGAGTGTCGGGATGAGCACTGGACCTCGCGTGCGCCTCGAAGAGCTCCACGCTGCGGCCGTGGCCCGCGTCGCGGCGACGGCGGCGACCCTCGGCGAGCTCATGCACGACCGCGAGGGCTCGAACGACGACGACGAGCACGACCCCGAGGGCGTGACGCTGTCATCGGAATGGTCGCGACTGACAGGGCTGGCGGATGCCGCGGCATCCGAACTCCGTCAGGTCGACGAGGCACTCGCCCGGCTCGACACGGGCGACTACGGCGTGTGCGCCGTGTGCGGTCAGCGGATCCCTGCGGCACGCCTCGAGGTGCGCCCGTTCGCGACGCACTGCGTGGCCTGCGCAGAGAAGCTCGGACGCTGACGCGCACGCGCTGAGCGCGCCGAGGGGTCAGAGAACGCGGCATCCGACCGTCGCGATCCCGCACATCTCGACCCCTCACGGGGCGGGAAGTCGCTCACACGCGAGGACGTGCGCACGCGCGCGGGCGTGCGCTCAGTTCGCGTCGACGTTGCGCCCGCCCGCTTCGAGCACGTCTCCGGCGGGGCGCTCCTGGTGCCCGCCGAACTGCAGGCGCATCGCCGACAGCACCTGGTTGGCGAAGCGGTCCTCGTCACGGGAGGCGAAGCGCTCGAAGAGGGATGCCGCGAGCACCGGCACCGGCACGCCGACGTCGACCGCGGCCTTCACGGTCCATCGGCCCTCGCCGGAGTCCGACACGCGTCCGGCGAGGCCGTCGAGTCGAGGGTTCTCATGCAGCGCGGCTGCGGTGAGGTCGAGCAGCCACGACGACACCACGGATCCGCGTCGCCAGAGTTCGGCGACCTTCGCGGTGTCGATGGGGAACTGGTAGTACTCGGGCTCCTCGAGCGGAGCGACCTCGGCGGAGTGCTCGGCTTCGCGGATGCCGGCATCCGCGTTCTCCAGCAGGTTGAGCCCCTCGGCGATCGCGGCCATGATGCCGTACTCGATGCCGTTGTGCACCATCTTCACGAAGTGACCAGCGCCGGACGGACCGCAGTGCAGGAAGCCCTGCTCCTCGGGGGCGAGGTCTCCGCTGCGCCCCGGGGTGCGCTCGATCTCGCCCACTCCAGGGGCGATCGTGCGCAGGATCGGCTCGATGTGCTGCACGGCGGCATCCGATCCGCCGACCATCAGGCAGTATCCGCGGTCGAGGCCGAAGACGCCGCCGCTGGTGCCGATGTCGACGAACTCGATCCCGCGCTCGCGGAGAGCCGCGGCCCGACGCACGTCGTCGCGGTAGTTGGAGTTGCCGCCGTCGATGATGATGTCGCCGCGGTCGAGCACGGCGGCCACCTCGTCGACGACCTGGCCGGTGAGGGATGCCGGCACCATGAGCCAGACGACGCGCGGCGTGTGCAGCTTCGCGGCGAGGTCCGCATAGCTGTCGGCGCCCGTCGCCCCCTCGGCCACGAGCGTGGCGACCGCCTGCGGGTTCACGTCGTAGACCACGCACTCGTGCCCCGCCCGCATGAGGCGCCGCACGATGTTCGCGCCCATCCGTCCGAGTCCCACCATCGCCAGCTGCATGTTCGCTCCTCACACCACGGACGGCTCTCTGCGGAGCCGGATGCGCTCATCCTGACACGCGCGCCTGAATCCCTCAAACGCGAGGGGCGCCGACCCGCCGATGCTCACCTCGAGCTCCGGAGGGCTCGGCGAACGAGCGTCAGGCGACGGGGTCGAGGCGGGACTGTGCGGCGAAGCCGTTCCACACGGCGCGGAGCCGCGCGACCATGTCGATGGATCGGTCGAGCAGCCACTGCTGCTGCAGTCCGTCGGCGGCCGCGACGATGATGTCGGCGATCAGCTCGGGGTCGGCGTTCGGCCCGAACTCCCCGCTCTCCTGCGCCGCGCGCACCGACTGCGCCGACAGCTCGCGCACCCACGCGTAGCGCTCGACGAAGTACTCGTGGGCCGGGTGCTTGCCGATGCTCGCCTCCGCCGAGAACTCGACGTAGAGCTGCACGAGACCCGGCACCCGCGTGTTGTGGTCGATCACGTCGAGGAAGCCCTGGAAGTTGCGCTTGTCGACCCAGTGCGCCGCGGTGTCGCGCTCGTCACGGGCGCGGAGCACGGCCAGGTACAGCTCTTCACGCGAGCCGAAGTAGTGCATGAGTCCGGGTTGGGTGAGCCCGACGCGGCTGGCGATCTCGCGGTTCGAGGCGTTGCGGCATCCGAATTCGGCCACCACGTCGAGCGCCACCGCGAGGATCTCCTCCCGCTTGGCAGCGCCCTTCGCGTACTGACCCCGACGATTCATCGCCATAAGTCTAGGAGACGGACGAATCCGGCAGGCGAAGAGCCCTCCTCCGTGCACCGCGCGGTGGTGGGGCGGCCGGAATCCCCCGAGGATCCGGCCGCCCGGTCTGTGTCACGCGGTCATCTCACCGACTTGATCGGGAAGATGACCAGCGCGCCGATGAGGGCCGCGATGGCGCAGATGGTGAACCAGACGGAGTAGTCCGACCCTGCCGCTCCTCCGAACGCCGCCATGACGAGACCGCCGACGAGCGGGGCGGCCGTCTGCGGCAGCGCGTTGGCGAGGTTCAGGACGCCGAGGTCCTTGCCCGCGTCATCCGGGTTCGGCAGCACGTCGACGACGAGCGCGAGGTCGACGCCCACGTAGATGCCGTACGCGGCGCCGAGGAACAGTTCGAGCACGTAGTACGAGGGGACGTCCTGGATGAAGATCAGGGCGAGCGTGCCGACCGCGAACAGCGCCGTCGACGTCCAGACGAAGACCTTGCGCCTGCCGATCCTGTCGGAGACCTTGCCCGCGATCCACGCCGTGACGACGAGCGCTCCGGTGTAGACGAGGGTCGTGTTGGCGATGAGGAGGCCGACCTCCTCGACGGGCACCGACAGGTGGTACTGCATGTAGAAGAAGCGGAAGGTGGTGAATCCGAACGCGGCGAACGTGATCAGGAAGCGCGACCACCAGGCCAGCGCGAAGTCGGGGTGCTTCGCCGGGCTGACCCAGATCGTCCCGAGGATCTCGCGGAACGTGATGCGCGTCGGCTTCACGGGGAGCTGCTTGTCGGGGAGCACGATGACGAAGATCAGCAGCGCGATGATCGACAGGATCGCCGGGATGACGAAGACGATGAACAGGCTGAAGGAGAACCAGCCCGCGACGTACACGCCGCCGACGATGCCGAGGTTCTGGGCGATGCCGAGACCGGCGGTGATCGATCCGCGCTGGAACTTGGGCACCTGGTCGGCGATCGTCGCGACGAAGGGCGCGAGCGTCATGTTCGCACCGAGCTGGGCGATGGCCCACCCGACCGTCGCGATGGCGAGGCTGTCGCCGAGCGCCATGAACACGAAGCCGATCGTCATGATGACGGCGCCGAGCACGATCCAGATCCGGCGACGCCCCCACTTGCTCGTGGTGCGGTCGGAGATGCGCCCGAACGTCACGTTGGCGATGGCGGCGAAGAAGGCGCCGACGCCGCCGAGGATGGCCGAGGCCGAGTTCGCCGCGGCGGCCCCCTCGGCGATCGCACCAGCGGCCTGCAGGGAGGTGATCTTCAGGCCGACGCCGACGATCGCGGGGCCGAGCAGCGCGATGAAGAAGACGAACTGCGCGATGATCAGCCACGTCACGTAGCTCTTCTTGGCCGGCTCAGTCGGCTCCGCGAACCAGTGATGTCCGCCCGAGCCGAGCGTGCGACTCGCAGACGTCATCCCGGACGGATTGCCCGCGGCCGCACCGCTGACTGAACTCATAGCTGCCTCCTTTGGCTGGAGGGCGCCCCGTCGCTCATCACCGAGCGCGAGTCGGGTGACGCCCTTGTCGATGAAAACCTAGACGGCTAAGGTTTCTAGCACAAGAGGCATCGCGAAGTGTGTCGATCCGGTCGATGCACTCCCTCTGCCGACCGCCGGGATAGGCGCGACGACCCGCAGAGCGCGCGGGTTCAGCGCCGCGACGGCCGCCCTGTGCGTGCGGGCTGCGCAGCGTCGAACAGCTCCGGATGCTGCGTCCGTACCGCATCGAGATCGGCGAAGACGAAGCGGAGGTGCTCGCGCAGCGCATCGGCCGCGGCATCCGCATCGCCCGCGGCGAGCGCCTCGACGACCCGCTCGTGGTCGTCGACGTAGTCCTGCACGGTGCGCGTGGCGCTCATGCCGACGTACCGCGCGCGGTCGAGGTGCCCCTTGGCTGCACTGACCGCGGCCCAGGCGTTGGCGTGACCGGCGAGTCCGAGCAGCGCGCGGTGGAACTCCTCGTCGAGCGGGTAGAACGCGTCGCGGTCGGACGCCGCCCGCTGCCGCGCGATGATGTCGCGCAGCATCCGCTCCTCGTCGTCCGACGGCGTCGCGCACGCCGCGAGAGAGGCGAGCTCGATGGCCTCGCGGATGAACTGCGCCTCGCGCACGCGGTCGGGGTCGATGCGCGTGACGTAGGTGCCGCTCTGCGGGCGCACCTCGACGAGCCCCTCCTGCGCGATGAGCAGCAGGGCCTCGCGCACGGGCTGGCGGCTGATGCCGAGCGCGGCGGCGAGCTCGTTCTCGGAGAGCAGGGCGCCGGGGGCGCTGCGTCCGGCGATGATGTCGTCGCGGATCCGGCCGTAGGCGAGGGCGCGGGCGGAGGGACGCGCACTCGGCTCGGACTCGGGCATACCGTCACGATAGCTTGACGAAACTTGTATGGCAGTGATTTCATGAGAGTGCCATACAAGATGTGCGCGCGATGCCGCCGCACCGAGCCCGAGGAGCAACGATGTCCATCGACAAGGCCGAGGTGATCGTCACCAGCCCCGACCGCAACTTCGTCACCCTCAAGATCACGACGGCCGACGGGGTCTCCGGACTCGGCGACGCGACGCTGAACGGCCGCGAGCTCGCCGTGGTCGCCTACCTCGCCGAGCACGTCGTGCCGCTGCTGATCGGCGCCGACGAGGACCGCATCGAAGACACCTGGCAGTTCCTCTACCGCAGCGCCTACTGGCGTCGCGGCCCCGTCACGATGGCCGCGATCGCCGCGGTCGACATGGCCTTGTGGGACATCAAGGGCAAGAAGGCGGGGATGCCCGTCTACCAGCTCCTCGGCGGAGCCAGCCGCACCGGACTCCTCGCCTACGGCCACGCCTCCGGCAAGGAGCTCCCCGAGCTGTTCGACTCCGTGCGCTCTCACCTCGAGCAGGGGTACCGCGCCATCCGCATCCAGACCGGCGTCCCCGGGCTCAAGGCGATCTACGGCATCGCCTCCCAGGCGGCGGATGCCGGAGGCGGCGAGGCCCGCTACGACCACGAGCCCGCACGCCGCGGCGCGAAGCCGGTCGAAGAGGACTGGGACACCCGCGCGTACCTGCACCACCTGCCCGGAGTGTTCGAGGCCGTGCGCAACGAGTTCGGCCCCGACATCCCCCTGCTGCACGACGGCCACCACCGGATGACGCCGATCCAGGCCGCGAAGCTCGGCAAGTCGCTCGAACCCTACAACCTGTTCTGGCTCGAGGACTGCACCCCCGCTGAGAACCAGGAGGCGCTGCGGCTCGTGCGCCAGCACACCACCACGCCGCTCGCGATCGGCGAGATCTTCAACACGGTCTGGGACTTCAAGGACATCATCCGCGACCAGCTCATCGACTACGTCCGCGGAGCGGTCACCCACATGGGCGGCATCAGCCCGCTGAAGAAGACGCTCGACTACGCGGCGATGTACCAGATCAAGTCGGGCATGCACGGGCCGACCGACATCTCCCCGGTCGGCATGGCCGCGGCGATGCACCTGGGGCTGTCGATCCACAACTTCGGCATCCAGGAGTACATGCAGCACGGCAGCCGCACCAACGAGGTGTTCCAGCAGTCGTTCACGTGGCGTGACGGCCTGCTGCACCCCGGCGACCGGCCAGGGCTCGGCATCGAGCTCGACGTCGACGAGGCGGGCAAGTACCCGTACGAGCGCGCGTACCTGCCCTACAACCGCCTGGCCGACGGGACCGTCCACGACTGGTGAGAGGCGCCTCCGTAGAATTACCGATTTCCGCGACGATCCGTTGTCCGGCCGGAACGACACTCCTAGGCTCCTTCCCGAAGCCGCACGGAGCGGCGCCGAAAGGGAGAGCGATGAAGAGGTGGGCGCGGACAACAGCGATCGCCGCGGCGATCACGATGGGGATCACGCTCGGCGGCCCCGTCGCAGCGCAGGCGGTGGAAGACGAGAGCGGGATCAGATACGACACGGTGTTCGCCTGGTCCTATCTGGGCATCAGCGGCAGCGGCGCCTTCATGTACACGAATCAGCTGGGCGGCGTCGTGCATGCATCCGACTACATCGGGGGTTCGTTCTACGGAACGGAGCAGGAGCTCGCCGAAGAGATCGGGCGCGCAGGCGGCGGCGGCTGAATCTCGTTCACGCCGCGGCAGGGGCCTTTCGCCGCGACCGGCGCGACGGGCGCCGCACCGCGCGATAGCCCCGGCCTCACAATCCGTGCTCCTCCTCCGTCCGCACGGGAAGTAGGCTGGGCACACTATGGAGTGGTGGGGTTACTGGTGGCTCATCTTCCCGCTGATGGGTGTCGCGGGGGCGGTTGCCAAGCGCTGGGAGTGGGCGGCACGCCGCCGTCATGAGCGCCGCCTCGAGACCATGAAGATGAAGGCCCAGCTCAAGACCGCCGAGATCGAAGCCCGCTCACTCACCCAGCAGGCGAAGCGCAAGGGCCCGACGATCGTCGACACCACGGCATCCGTCGCTCCGAATCACCTTCTCGAGCGGCTGTTCTCCGAGCACGACGAGATCACCGCCCGCTGGCTCGACTACGAGCTCGACGTCGCGAAGCTCATCGCGTTCCCCGCCATGAGCGACGGGCGCCAGCCGCTCGTCGCCGCGTTCCTCCGCGCGAAGAGGACGGCCGACGCCCTGCGCCCCGACTCGGCCGACGCGAACGTGTCGGAGAAGCAGGTGTCGGAGTACCTCGACGCGGTCGGCGCGTACGCCGTCGCCTTCGAGGTGGCCGAGAAGGATGCCAGGCGCCTGCGCGACTCCACCTTCACCGAACCGGAGCGCAAGCGTCTGGAACGCGCGCAGCAGCTGCTCAAGGTCGCCGTCGACGAGTCGGCCACCCAGGCCGAGCGCAACGTCGCCTACAAGCGGGTGCGCGACGAGCTCGACGGCCTCATCCTGCTCTCCGACGACGCGGTCGAAGTGCTGGAGAAGCAGGTCGCCAGGGCGCTGCCCTCCGCCCCGGATGCCGCGGCGCCTGCGCCCGAGCCCGAACCTCTGCCGATCCGGCGCGACGACGCCTGACGACCGGAGTGCCGCAGACCTCACCACGTTCGACTCGCTCCGCTCACTCGAGGACCCGCGGGGGTGGAGGGGTCCGGTCGTTGAGCGAGGGAGCGCCGCGACCGAGACGAAACGCGGTGACGTCCTCGACGCTCAGCATCCGGAGCCTGAATCCAGGTTGGGGGAGTATGCTGTCCCGTTGGGTCACAAGACCCCCGAGTGCTCGAAAGGCGGTGATGGCGATGTCCGGTGATAGTCACGACGCCGCCTTCGCTGCGTCGCACTCGCCCGCGCGTTGAGCATCCGCTCCGCGTCTCGCAGGCCTGATCTTCCGCAGCCGTCGGCGGCGTCATCCGCACCCGATGGATTCTGCGCACCCGCTCCCTGAGCCGGCGTGCGCCTGCAAGAACGGAGCCGCACCATGGCGCTCATCGACAACGGCGTGTACGTCCACGGACGTCGCGTCGAGACCCCGAAGAACCTGGACGAGACCTACCGCATCCTCGACGCCCACGGAGGCATCGCGTGGATCGGCCTGTACCGGCCGAGCGCGCAGGAGGTGCACTCGGTCGCCCGCGAGTTCGACCTGCATCCGCTGGCCGTCGAGGACGCGCTGTCCGGCCACCAGCGCTCCAAGGTCGAGCGCTACGGCGACACGCTGTTCGCGGTGCTGCGGCCCGCCCGCTACCGCGACGAGCAGGAGTCGATCGAGTTCGGCGAGCTGCACCTGTTCATCGGCCCCGACTTCGTCGTGACGATCCGCCACGCCGAGTCGCCGAACCTCGCCGCCGTCCGCCGCCGCATGGAAGCGCACCCCGACCTGCTCTCGATGGGGCCGGAGGCGGTGCTCTACGCGATCCTCGACGAGGTCGTCGACGAGTACGAGCCGATCGTCGCCGGGCTCGAGAACGACATCGACGAGATCGAGGACGAGCTGTTCGGCGACAGCGACGACGACGCCCTCTCCCGCCGCATCTACCAGCTCTCCCGCGAGGTCATCGGCTTCCAGCGGGCGGTGCATCCGCTGGCCGGGATGCTGGAGTGGCTGCGCCGCGGGTCCGACAAGTACCGCATCGACGAGGAGCTGCAGCGGTCGCTGCGCGACGTTCTCGACCACGTCATCCGCGTGAACGAGCGCGTGGACTCGTTCCGCGCGATCCTCGACAACGCGCTGACCGTGCACTCGGCGCTGGTGTCGCGGCGGCAGTCCGACGCGAGCCTCGCGCAGAACGACGAGATCAAGAAGATCTCCTCGTGGGCGGCGATCATCTTCGCCCCGACCCTCGTCGGCACCGTGTACGGCATGAACTTCGACGCCATGCCCGAGCTGCACTGGCAGTTCGGCTACCCCCTCGCCATCGGCGCCATGGCCGCGTTCGCGATCGGCCTGTACGGAGTCTTCAAGTACAAGCGCTGGCTCTGACCCGCGCGCGGGTCGGGTCTGCTCTGAGGCTGCGTCTGCGTCGAGATCCCGTGCACTCGCCGAGTGCACGGGATCTCTGCGTGAAAAGCCCGTGCACTCGGCAGGATGCCGTGCACTCGCGTGCTCACGAGGCGCAGGGCAGGCGGGGGCGCGTCAGCGGGAGGGACGCAGGAGAGGGGTGAGGGCGGCAGCCACCGCGGTCAGCACGGCGGCGGCGATCAGGATGCCGTGCACCCCGGCTGCCGTGTACGCCGCCGCGGCGAGCGCGGGGCCCGCGACCGCGCCGAGGTTGAGCGCCACCGTCGCGTAGGCCCCGCCGAGGACGGGAGCCCCCGACGCCTCGCGCACGATCCGTGAGATCAGGGCCGCGCCGACGGCGAACGACGCAAACCCTCCCGCGAAGGCGCCGACGTGCACCAGGATCGCCGACCCTGAGCTCAGAGCGAACAGCATCCACACCGCGGTCGCCGCGACGGTCCCCCCGACGATCCACGTGCGCTCCCTGCGAGCGGCCGCCCGCGCGGTGGCGCTGACCCCGAGGAACGCGCCGACGCCGAACACCGCGAGCAGCAGAGGGATCCACGGCTCGGCGACCCCCGCCTCGGCGCCGACGACGCCCAGGAAGGTGAACACCCCGAAGGTCGCCGCATTGACGAGCACCGCGAGCACGATCGGCACCACCACGCGTCGACGGCGCAGCTCTTCGAGCTCGGAGCGCACACCGGGATGCGCGGCCGGCGCGACCGACTCCAGGGTGCGATCCCTGAGAAGGGCGATGACCGCGGGAACGCACAGCAGCACCACGCCCCAGAACGTCGAACGCCAGCCGAATGCGGCGGCCAGCATCGCTCCGGCCGGCACGCCGACGATCGTCGCGAGCGTGGTGCCCGCGAGCAGCGTCGAGACGGCTCGGGTGGTCAGCGCGGGCGGCACGATCGCCCGCACGGTCGCGAGGGCGATCGCGAGGAACCCGGCGTTGGCCAGGGCCGCGACCACCCGGGTGAGCAGGAGCAGCCAGAACGTCGAGGCCACCGCACCGACGACGTGCGCGGCGATGAACACCGCCAGCAGCAGCACGAGAGTGAGACGCGGCCGCCAGCGGGATCCGAACACGGCGACCAGTGGAGCGCCGACGACCATGCCGACCGCGAAGGCCGAGGTCAGCAGCCCGGCGGTGGCAGGTTCGACGCCGAGGTCGGCGGAGAGCGGGAGGAGGAGTCCGGCGAGCATGAACTCGCTGGTGCCCTGGGCGAAGATCGCCAGGGCGAGGACAGGGATGAGGAACGGCATGAGGCATCCAGACAGGACGAAGCCATCCGCGCCGCACAGGACGGCGGACGGCGAGCGAGAAAGGGTCGACAGAGGATGCGGGGAGCGCACGACGTGCGCTCTCACCCGCAGGCTACGGTCTGTCTGACTCGGGACTCACGGCTCCACCCTAACGCGCAGACGGTGCTGGCCGCCCGTGCGGCGCTAGGCTCGGAGCCGTGCCGAACGCAGAATCCCCCGCCTCCGCAGCATCCGATCTCCGCCGACTCACCGAGGCTCTCGCCGCAGAGACGCCGCTGAACTGGGTCATCACCGGAGACTCCATCACGCACGGACTCGTGCACACCCAGGGCGAGCGCAATTACGCCGAGCACCTGCACGAGCTGATCCGCGGCGAGCTCTCGCGCACCCGCGACATCGTGATCAACTCGGCCATCAGCGGTCACCGCATCACCGACATCCTCGGCGACTGGGAGCGACGCATCTCCTCGTGGAAGCCCGACGTGCTCACCCTCATGATCGGCACGAACGACCTGGCGATCGGCGACGACGGGGTCGGCGTCGATCCTGCCGCGTTCGCCGCGTCGCTGCACGAGTTCGTCTCCCGCGCGAGGGAGCTGGGCGCGATCGTCGTGCTGCAGACCCCGCCGTCGATCGACGTGCCCAACGCCCCCGGACGGGAGAGGCTCGACGAGTTCGCCGACGCGGTCCGTGCGGTCGCCGCCGCCGACGACGTGATCCTCGTCGACCAGCTCGCCCGCTTCACCGCCCTCGGCAACGGCGGGGTGCCGTGGGGGCTCATGGGCGACCCGTTCCACCCCAACTCGGCCGGGCACGCGGCGCTCGCCCTCGAGCTCGCGAACGCTCTCGGCTTCAGCCCCGAGCCGCTGCGCAACCGCACCCTGCCGCTGCTCGCCGCCCGAGTCGCGATGGCGCGCCTCAACCCGTAGCCCCGGCACCGCTGCCCGGGCCCGCCACTGCTGCACGCCGCCCGGCTCGTCTCGTCGCCGTCCAGAACTCCGGAGAA
>NZ_PCOT01000045.1 GCF_002979415.1 Microbacterium sp. MYb72
AGATCTCACGCTCGGGAGGAGAGTTGAGCCGGATTGCTCCTCCCGAGCGTGAGATCTCCTCCCGAGCGGGTGGGCGTGCGGGTGGTTCGTGGGAGCCGCGGGGCCGCGGGAGCCGCGCGGGGGGTCGCGCGGGGCCGCGGGTGCCGCATCAGGGTGCGTACGTTCGGGAGGAGAAAGCTGGTTCGGGAGGAGGGTTGAGCCGGATTGCTCCTCCCGAGCGTGAGATCTCCTCCCGAGCGGATGGGGGCTTCCGGAGCGGGACGAGCGGATGCCGCGGCGCGGGCAGGCCGTGTCGGTCAGTGTGCGGCGCAGGTAACCCCCGGCGCGGTCAGCCTGCAGCGCGGGCAACCACGTCACGGGAAGCCCACGGCACAGGCAACCCCGGCGCGGTCAGGCGTCGGCGCGGGCCTCGGCGCGCAGGCGGGCGTCGAGGCGGTAACGCGAGAGCGGCACCAGGCTCGCGGCGCACAGGGCCGCGGGGATCACCGACACTCCCAGCACGATCGCCCACTGCGCGGCATCAGACTGGACGACCTCGTCTCCCGTTGTGGCGACGTAGCCGCCGACGCTCAGGACGAGCCCGAGCAGCGCAGGTCCGAGGGCGTAGCCGAGCAGCTCGAACCCCGACCAGACGCCCGAGATCATGCCGATGCGGTTGGTGCCGCTGCGCCTGGCGTCTTCCGCCGCGACGTCGGGCAGCATCGCGAGCGGGAAGAGCTGCGCCCCCGCGTAGCCGACGCCGACGATGCCCGAGGCGATCAGAAGCGGCAGCGGCTCACCTGATCGCGCCGTGAGCAAGGCGAGGAGCCCGACGGTCATCACGACCGTGGCGACGGCGAATCCGCCCTTCTTGCCGATCCTCCGCCCGAGCAGCGACCACGCGGGGGTCAGCACGACGGCGGGGCCCACGAAGCACACGAACGCGATCGTGGCGACGCCCGGATCGTGCACGACGTGCCGCGCGACGTAGACGACGCCGCCGAGCACCATGCCGATGGCGACCGCCTGCAGCACGTACGAGACGATCAGCGTGCGCGAGTCCTTCTCGCGCAGCACGATCGCGAGCTGTTCGAGCAGCCGCCCGCCGGCGACCTCATCGCGCGTCAGGGCGACGCGCCTCGTGCCCCACCACACCCCGATCGTGCCGACCAGGATCAGCACGGCCATCGCGCCGGCCATGATCCGGTACCCGGCGACGCCCCCGACGGCCTCGACGAGCAGGGGCGCCGTCGCGCCGGAGACGAGGATCGCGAGGGTGAACACGATCACCCGCCACGTGATGAGCCGCGTCCGCTCGGAGTAGTCGTCGGTGATCTCGGCCGACATCGCGAGGTACGGCACCTGGAAGAACGCGTACACGGTGGCCGTGGCGAGGAACAGCACGAGCACCCAGAGCGCGGCCGCGACCGGCGGTGCGGTCGGTCCGAAGAACATGGCGAGGAACGCGAGCGCGAGGAGGAGGCCAGCGCGGAGGATGAACGGCCGACGTCGGTCGTGCGGATGCCGCGAGCGGTCGCTGATGCGCCCCGCGATCGGGTTGAGGAAGAAGTCCCACGCCTTCGGGGCGAACACGATCATCCCGGCGATCGCCGCCTCCACGCCGAGCAGGTCCGTGAGGAAGGGCATCAGGATGAGCCCCGGCACCGTGCCGTAGGTGCCGGAGGCGATCCCGCCGAGGGCGTAACCGGCTCTGGTCCGCCGCGAGAGGGCTGTCATGCTGCCGATCGTAGGACCGGTCGCTCATTCCGGTCCGTGTTCTGCCGTCTTTCCGTCATCTGATCCGGTCTCGCGCACGGGATCGATCAGAAGTGCATCCCGGATGCCGACGGCGGACGCGTCCGGTCGGATCCGCGCGGTCAGCGGAGAGCAGGCAAGCGGACAGCGTGCCCCGGCAGCGGGCAGCGGGCAGCGGAGAGCGGAGAGCCGGGAGCCGGCACCGGGGAACGGCGAGCGCGATGCGCGCGAGCCGAGGCCAGGGGAGGGTCAGAGGTGCGGCCACGCGGCGGGGCCGGACGAACCGGCGGGGTACTCCTCCAGCGGGGTCTCGCCCCGGGCCCACGCGTCGCGCACCGGCTGGATGATGCGCCAGCACTCCTCGGCCTCGTCGGCTCGCACCGACAGGGCGACCTCGCCGTCGAGCAGCTCGTCGAGGACCTCCTCGTAGGAGCGTCGCTGGCCCTCGCCGAGGTCGGCCGTGAGGTCTTCGTCGCGGAGGGCGAACGGGTCGTCGCCGCCTGTCATGTGCAGTCGCAGCGCCAGGGTGTCTGGGCCGAGCGAGAACGTGAGGCGGCCGCCGTCCTCCGGTGTGCCGTGGAGTCCGGCCGGGATGTGCCGCACGCGCTTGAAGGTGATGACGACCTCCGACTTCTTGGCCTCCAGCGCCTTGCCGGAGCGCAGCACGAACGGCACGCCCTCCCAGCGGTCGTTCGCGACCTCGAAGGTCACCTCCGCCAGGGTCTCGGTGCCGCGCGCGGCATCCACGCCCTCCTCATCCGCGTACGCCGGCAGGTCGCGGTCGCCGACCCGGCCCGCGGTGTACCTGGCACGGCGGGCGGCGTCGGCGATGTCCCCGCGCACGCGAGTGGCGCGCAGCACCGCGGCCTTGGCGTCGCGCAGGTCGCGCTCGCCGAGGGTCGCGGGAGGGTCCATCGCGAGCAGCGCCAGCACCTGGAGCAGGTGGCTCTGGATCATGTCGACCATCGCCCCGGCGCTGTCGTAGTACCGGGCGCGGCCCTCGAGCGCGAGCGACTCGTCGAAGCGGATGTGCACGGACTCGATGTGCTCGGCCGACCACACCGGCTCCCACATGCGGTTCGCGAGCCGCACGCCGAGCAGATTGAGCAGGGTCGACCGGCCGAGGAAGTGGTCGACCCGGAACACCTGCTGCTCGGGGACGAGCGTGGCCAGCTGCTCGTTGAGTTCTCTGGCGCTGGCCTCGTCGTCGCCGAAGGGCTTCTCCATCGCGAGGAGCGTGCCCTCCGGCAGCGACATGCCCTGCATCGCGTCGATCGTCCTGCGGGTGACGGCCGGCGGCAGGGCGAAGTATAGGACGGTCCCCGGCTGCATTGACTCGACGATCCGGCCGACGGCGTCGCGATCGGTCACGTCGGCGGCGGCGTAGTCGCCGACCGTGACGCGATCGAGCGCGCCGGGGGAGTCGGCGAACGCGGTCGCGACGACCTGCTGCCACTTCGCAGCATCCCAGTCCTCCGTGCCCGCGCCGCGCAGGGTGATCTTCCGCTGCGGCTGGCGGGCCAGCAGGGCGGCCAGCGACGGCAGCAGCAGCCGGGAGGTCAGGTCGCCGGATGCGCCGAGGATGAACAGGGTCGTGGGAGTGCTGGCCATGGGCGCGAGGCTACCGGGCATTGCCGGGGATTCCCAGCCTGCGGCTTGACTTTCGCATCTTGGAAAGAACCGTCCGAGATGTGAGATTAGTTCTTGACGGGCGTGCGGCGCGGCTGATAGACCTGAAGAGTCCCGAAGAGGGGGCTCCTGGATCAGCAGACAGGACACAACTGAGCTGGCCCTGTGGGGCCGGCACGCGGCTCCACCGTACGGAAGGAGTCCACCATGTCGCAGCATCCGGCCAGCACCTGGCTCAAGAACCCGCTCGGCGTCCACACGGGCACGGACGCCGACGCCTCGGGCGGAATCGTCGTCGAGGGCTCGCGCATCCGCGAGCTCGTACCTGCGGGGGGAGCGCCGAGCGCCCCCGTCGACGAGGTGCTCGACGCGTCGCGGCACGTCGTGATCCCCGGCCTCATCAACACGCACCACCACTTCTACCAGACGCTCACCCGCGCCTGGACGCCCGTCGTGAGCGCCGAGCTCTTCCCCTGGCTGAAGGGGCTGTACGGGGTGTGGGCCGGGCTCACGCCGCGCGACCTGGAGCTCGCGACCACCGTGGCGCTCGCCGAGCTGCTGCTGTCGGGGTGCACCACAGCGGCCGACCACCACTACCTGTTCCCGAACGGCCTGGAGGACGGCATCGACGTGCAGGTCGACGTCGTCAAGAGGCTCGGCATGCGTGCCACGCTCACCCGCGGCTCGATGTCGCTCGGTGAGGACGACGGCGGACTCCCGCCGCAGCGCACGGTGCAGGATGCCGAGACCATCCTCGCCGACAGCGAGCGGCTCGTCGGCGCCTACCACGAGCGCGGCGACGGGGCCTTCGTGCAGATCGGACTCGCCCCGTGCTCGCCGTTCTCGGTGACCACGGGCGTGATGCGCGATACCGCCGACCTCGCCGAGCGCCTCGACGTGCGCCTGCACACGCACCTCGCCGAGACCCTCGACGAGGAGGACTTCTGCCGCGAGACGTTCGGCCTGCGCACTGTCGACTACCTGGAGAGCGTCGGCTGGCTGTCTGACCGCACCTGGCTGGCGCACGGCATCCACTTCGACGACGCCGAGATCGCGCGTCTCGGCGCAGCGGGGACCGCCGTGTCGCACTGCGCGACCTCGAACATGCGCCTCGCCTCCGGCATCGCCCGCACCCTCGAGCTCGAGGAGGCCGGCGCTCCCGTCGGACTCGGCGTCGACGGCTCCGCCTCGAACGACGGCTCGAACATGATCCAGGAGGTGCGTCAGGCGCTGTACCTGCAGCGCCTCCGCTACGGCGCGGCCGCCGTCACCCCGGAGCGCGCGCTCGGCTGGGCGACCGCAGGATCCGCCCGTGCGCTCGGACGCAGCGACATCGGAGCCCTCGCCCCGGGGATGCAGGCCGACCTCGCCATGTTCACGCTCGACGAGCTGCGCTTCTCCGGCAGCCACGACCCCGTCGCCGCCCTGCTCCTGTGCGGAGCCGAGCGCGCCGACCGGGTCATGGTCGGCGGGCGCTGGCGGGTGATCGACGGCCTCATCGACGGCCTCGACATCCCCCGGCTCATCGCCCAGCACAGCGAGGCGGCGCGCGGCCTCCTCGCACGGCTCTCCTGACCCACCATCCGCACGACGACAGACAACCGGCAACAGACGACGAAGAGGTCGACATGAACACCACGAAGACGGCATCCCTCCGCCCGGAGGACGAGCGCCTGCCGCTCGGCTCCACCATCGCCTACGGCATCCAGCACGTGCTCACGATGTACGGCGGCATCATCGCCCCTCCGCTCATCATCGGCTCGATGGCGGGTCTCGACGGCGCCGAGATCGGCGTGCTGATCACGGCCTGCCTCTTCATGGGCGGGCTCGCGACGGTGCTGCAGACCGTCGGCATCCCGTTCTTCGGCTCGCAGCTGCCGCTCGTGCAGGGCGTCTCGTTCGCGGGAGTGGCGACGATGGGCGCGATCGTGACGAGCGGCGGCGGGCTCCCCGCCGTGTTCGGGGCGGTGATCGTGGCGTCGATCATCGGCCTCCTCATCGCGCCGGTGTTCGCGACGATCATCCGGTTCTTCCCGCCCGTGGTGACCGGCGTCGTCATCACGACCATCGGCCTCACGCTGCTGCCGGTCGCGGCGGGGTGGGCGATGGGCGGCAACAGGGAGGCGGAGGACTTCGGCTCGCCGCAGAACCTGCTCCTCGCGGCGATCACCCTGGTCATCGTGCTGGTGCTGAGCAAGGTGCCGGTGGGGGCGATCTCGCGACTGGCGATCCTGCTCGCGATCGTGATCGGCACGATCGTCGCGGCACTCCTCGGCCGGGTCGACTTCGGCGCGGTCGGCGACGGCCCCATCTTCGCCCTGCCGAGCGTGTTCGGATTCGGGATGCCGACGTTCGAGATCGCCGGCATCATCTCGATGTTCATCGTGATCCTCGTGACGCTCACCGAGACGACCGCCGACATCCTCGCCGTCGGCGAGATCGTGGGCACGAAGGTCGACTCGAAGCGCATCGCCGCGGGACTCCGCGCCGACATGCTGTCCAGCGCCGTGTCGCCCGTGTTCGGCTCGTTCACGCAGTCGGCCTTCGCGCAGAACGTCGGCCTCGTCGCGATCACGGGAGTCAAGAGCCGCTTCGTCGTCACCGCGGGCGGCGTCGTGCTGGTCGTGCTCGGCCTCCTCCCCGTGCTCGGCAGGGTCGTGGCCGCCGTGCCGAGCCCGGTGCTGGGTGGTGCGGGCATCGTGCTCTTCGGCTCCGTCGCGGCCAGCGGAATCCGCACGCTCGCGAAGGTCGACTACCGCGGCAACATGAACCTCGTCATCGTCGCCACCGCGATCGGCATCGGCATGCTGCCCATCGCCGCGCCGACGATCTACGACCAGATGCCGGCGTGGTTCGTCACGATCTTCCACTCCGGGATCAGCTCGGCCGCGGTCGCGGCGATCCTGCTGAACCTCGTGTTCAACCACCTCGGCGCGCGTCCGAACAAGGATGCGTCCGTGCTCGCGGCGGCGCCGACGCGCAGCATCCCCGTCGCGTACCTCGACGCGCTCGAAGACGGCGACTCCGTCGTCGACGGCAGGATCGTGGATCGTGAGGGCAAAGAGGTCGAGGTGGATCGCACCGACCACTGACCCGCGAGCCTCCGCGCCCGTCCCGTTCGCGCGGGGCGGGCGCGGTGGCGTTCGCGGGCGCGTCGTGACAGGCTCGGGACGTGGCTGCGCGCATCGAGGACTACGCCCTTCTGAGCAACTGCCGGACCGCGGCGCTGGTGTCGGATCAGGGGAGCATCGACTGGCTGTGCCTGCCGCGCCTCGACTCGGCGTCGGCGTTCGGCGCGATCCTCGGCGACGAGGCCCAGGGCAGGTGGCGGCTGCGCCCCGCCGACCCGGATGCCGTGAGCTCCCGCCGATACGACGGCGACACGTTCGTGCTCATCACCCGCTGGGAGACCGCGGATGCCGTGGCCGAGGTGCACGACTTCATGCCGATCGGCCTCGACCCCGACGTGACCGTGGGGCGCACCGATCTCGTGCGCCGCATCGTCGGGGTGCGCGGCGAGATGACGTTCGCGCAGCGGCTGAGCATCCGCCTCGACTACGCGCGCGTCATACCGTGGGTGCGTCAGACCGGCACCGAGGAGGAGCCGTGCCTCGTGGCGATCGGGGGGCCGGATGCCGTCGCCCTCCGCGGCGCGCAGCTGACGGCATCCGATCATCGGCACGAGGGGCAGGTGACCGTGACGGCGGGGGAGGTGCGCGATCTGCAGCTGACGTGGTTCCCCTCGCACCGTGATCTCCCGCCCGCGCTCGACGCCGACGAGGAGGTCGAGCGCACGAAGAGCTGGTGGCAGGAGTGGGCCGACCGGATCTCGCACGACGGCGCTCGCCGGGGCGACGTCGTGCGGTCGCTGCTGATCCTGCGCGCGCTCACGAACCACGAGACCGGGGGCATCGCCGCCGCGGCGACCATGTCGCTCCCGGAGGAGATCGGGGGCGTGCGCAACTGGGACTACCGGTACGTGTGGCTGCGCGACGCGGCCCTCACCCTCGAGGCACTGTTGGACCACGGTTTCGTCGCGGTCGCCGGGCGGTGGCGGGAGTGGCTGCTGCGCGCCGTGGCCGGAGACCCCGGAGATCTGCAGATCATGTACGGGCTCGCCGGCGAGCGCGACCTCCCCGAGCGGGTGCTGCCCGAGTTCCCCGGATACGAAGGGTCGGCGCCCGTGCGCATCGGCAACGGCGCCTCTGCCCAGTACCAGGCGGATGTCGTCGGCGAGGTGCTGGTGACGCTGTCGGCCGCCCGCGCCGCGGGCCTCGGCGAGTCGGAGTTCTCGTGGCCGCTGGAGCGCCAGCTCGTGCGCTTCGCCTCGGAGCAGATCGAGCGGCCGGACCAGGGCCTCTGGGAGATCAGGGGTGAGCCGCACCGCTTCACCCACTCGCGCGTGATGATCTGGGCGGCGTTCGACCGGGCGGTGCGCGCCGTGGAGGAGTTCGGCCTCGACGGACCGGTGGAGCGCTGGCGCGGGCTGCGCGACCGCATGAGGGAGGAGATCGACCGTGACGGTGTCGTCGACGGATGCTTCGTGCAGTACTACGGCACGACCGAGGTCGACGCGTCGCTGCTGCTCCTGCCCCAGGTCGGCTACTGCCGTCCTGACGACTCGCGGATGCTGGCCACGGTCGCGCGCATCGAGCAGACGCTGATGCCCGACGGCCTGGTCCGCCGCTACCGCACGGGCACCGGGGTCGACGGGCTGACGGGCTCGGAGGGCGCGTTCCTCGCGTGCTCGTTCTGGCTGGTGGAGCAGTACGCCGTCACCGGCCGGCACGAGGAGGCCCACGACCTCATGGACCGGCTGTGCGGGATCGCGAACGACGTGGGGATGCTCTCGGAGGAGTACGACCCCGTGTCGGGTCGCCAGCTCGGCAACACCCCGCAGGCCTTCTCGCATCTCGCGCTCGTGCGCGCCGCCGACGCTCTGGCCCGCGCGGAGCACCGCCCCCGCTGACTGCTGGGCTGCGGCATCCCGTCCGTCGGCATCCCCGGCCGCGGCATCCTGTGCCCTGACGCCCCGGCATCCCATGCAACGCCGACGCCCCACCTGGCTGCCGACGCCCCCTTCGCAGGCGGCTGCGAGGTGGGGCGTCGACGCGTCGATGGGGCGTCGGGTGGGGTGAGCGGATGCTCAGGCGCTGAGGATGACCGTCTCGGCGATCGGGCGGCGCACGCGCGGAGCGACCTCGCGCTCCTGCAGGACCTCGGGAAGGGCCTCGACGTCGCCGAACTCGCCGACGGCGATGGCGGTGATGGCCGAGAAGCGCGGAGCCAGGTCGGCGACCTCGCGGACGACCTCGGGGTCGAAGCCGCTCATCTGGTGCACGTAGAGGCCGTCGTTGTGCGCCTGCACGGAGAAGTGCGCCACGGCCTGGCCGAGGTCGTACACGGCGTGGGTGATCGGGGTGCCGTCTTCGGTGGCGGTCTCGGCGACGGCGATGATCAGCACCGCGGCGTTGCCGGCCCAGGCCTGGTTGAAGCCCATGAGCGCGTCGACGATCTGCGCGTGCAGGGCGGTGCCGCGGCGGGCGACGATGAAGCGCCACGGCTGCGTGTTGTTGGCGGAGGGGGTCCAGCGGGCGGCCTCGAGGGCGGCGGACAGCTTGGACTCGTCGATCGCGGTCTCGGCGTCGAAGGCGCGGGGGCTCCAGCGGCCGGCGAGCACGTCGAGGACGGGGTGCTCGGTGGGGGCGGTGCGGTCGATCACGGGAGTGCTCATGGAAGTGCCTTTCAGAAGGAGCGGATCGGACTCCTTCGTCCGGGTACACGGGGGTGAACGCATGTATGTGCATGCATATTCCCCGCCGATCTCGAGAAGTCGTTGCGTGTCCGTTCGTCCTCTGTTCATCTCCGCAGGCGCCTCCGACGGAACATCCGCGGCGTCCTGTCCGTTGCCCCGAGGGAGAGGAAGAGGTCGAACATGGAGACACGAGAGCGGATGGCGGTCGAGCACCGCAATGCAGAGGGCGAGGCCGTCGGGGGAGCGCTCCTTCGAGCATCCGGACTGCTGTGGATGCTCGCCCCTCTCTGGTACGTGCTGAGCGAGGCGATCGCCGCGGCGGGATTCCGCGGGTACAGCTACGCCCAGAACTACATCAGCGACCTCGGGGTCCCCGGCACCGGTCAGCTCGACGGTCGCGACCTCGACTCGACGATGTCCGCGGTCATGAACGCGGGGTTCATCGGCGAGGGGCTCCTCGTGGTGCTCGCGGCGGTGCTGCTCTACGCGGCGCTCCCGCCGCTGCGCGGGCGCTCCGTGCTCCTCGTGCTCGTGTTCGTGCATGCGGTCGGCATCAGCATCGTCGGACTCGTGCACGGGTCTCCCGCCAACCTGGAGAACGGCCTCATGGCCGTGCACGGCCTCGGAGCCGTTCTCGCGATCGGCGCGGGCAATCTCGGGGCCGTCGTCGCCGGAGCCTTCGCGCTGCGAGACGTGCTCCCGCTGCGCCTGCGCATCGCGGGCATCGTGCTGGGCGGGCTGGGGTTCCTCAGCGCCTTCCTCCTGACGGCGCACCTCTTCTTCCCCGACGGCGTGACCGAGCGCGTGGCCGTGTACACCGTGATGCTGTGGCACCTGGCGCTCGGCATCGCCCTGCTCGCCCGCACTCGCACACGCCCGCTCGCGCGCCCCTGAGCGTGTGAGGGGTCAGAGAGCGCGGGGTGCGGAGGGGCGTTTCGTCTCGCTGGCGCGCGTCCTCGGTCGTCGAGCGAGGAGCGCAGCGACGAGACGAAACGGGGTCCCGGGCGTGAGACGTCAGCCGGGGAGGATCACGGATGCCGCATCCGCCGGCTTCGGGTGATAGACGGACTGCGCTTCGACCGGGAACAGGGCGAGGTCGCCGTCGCCGTTGATCACCGTGCCGATATCCAGGGTGATCCCTTTCGCGCGACCCCGCCCTTTCAGCACTGCGCCCCGTGCGTCGGGGTCGGGGTCGGCGTAGCTGTCGCCGCCCGCAAGGGACACATCGACAGCGGTGATGTCGCCCAGGATCTGCGAGCCGTCTTCCAGCCGGGTCGTGCCCAGGACGTCGATCCGGCCGCGAAGGCGAATGCGGTGGCCGATGGAGATCGCGGCCCCTGGCGTGTTTGCCAGGACGGCGACGGCGTGCGGTCCGAACTCGTTTTCGTCTCCGATCTCGATCGATCCGTCGTCCGCGGCATCCATGCGCGTTCCCTCGAAGAAGCGGTTCCGGTCTCCGATCGTGAGCACGCCGGCGCCGGCGTCGATGCGCACGTGCGGATAGAAGATGTTGCCTGAACCGATTCGCGCCTGGCGGGAGACGAGCGCCGAGAACGGATCGATGAACACGTTCTCGGCGTCTGCGAGGAGATCGCTGACGGGCCTGTATCCGAGCGTGCTCCTGATCCGGTCCATGTGAGCGAGGAGGTCTTCGTGCATGGCGGCTCCGCTTCCGTCGTCGATCCGAAGCTCCATCCTCACCCGTCGTCGGCCTGGCCCGTCGCCGAGACCCGCGACTCGCGCCGAATCCCTCGCGGCCGGACCCACTGATCTCGCGCGGAGGGGCGTTTCGTCTCGCTGCGCTCGCGCAACGACCGGGCGCGCGTCCTCGGTCGTCGAGCGAGGAGCGCAGCGACGAGACGAAACGGGTTCCCTGGCGTGAGACGTCAGCCGGGGAGGATCACGGATGCCGCATCCGCGAGCGCGCGACGCACGGCCCTGATCGACGGCGCGTCGGCCGACACGCGCCGTGCGGACGAGAAGATCTCGCGCCGCGGTGAGCCGGGGAGCGCGCTGAGCGCCACGGTCGGGGCGTCGCCCGCCCAGACGAGCTCCGGAAGGAGACCGACGGCGAGCCCGGCCCTGATCAGCCGGATGTGCGTCGTGAGGTCGGCGACCTCGAAGTGCACGTCGGGTTCGAATCCGGCGGTGCGGCAGAGCTGCTCCGCCCATGCGCGAGACGCCGTGCCCGCCGGCTCCAGCACCCAGGGGTCGTCGCGCATCGCCCACAGGGATGCCGCGGCATCCGCCCCCGACGGCTCGGAGGCCGCGTCCGCGCCTCCTGCCCGCCCGGCCAGGGCGATCGTGTCGTGGGCGAGGACGACGCGGTCGAGCTCGGCGACGATCGGCCGCGTGCGCCCTGGATACTGCTCGGCGAGCATGAGGTCGAAGTCGCGTCCCGCGACGCCCACGAGTCCGGTCTCGGGGTCGCACTCGGTGACGTCGACGCGGAGCGACGGATGCTGCGCCTGCAGTGCGAGCAGCGCCGGAGGCAGCAGCGCGTGGGCCGCGGTCTGGAACACCGCGATCCGCACGGTCCCGGTGACCTCGGCGAGGGATTCGGCCACGGCGACCTGAGCGTGTTCCAGCTGGTCGAGGATGCCGATCGCCTCGGCCACGAGCACGTCGCCCTGCGGTGTCAGCTGCACGCCGCGGCCCACCCGGCGGAGGAGCGGCACGCCGACGTCGCGCTCCAGCGCCGCGAGCTGCTGCGACACCGACGCCTTGCTGTACGAGAGGGCATCGGCGACCGCGGAGAGCGTGCCGCGGCGGCTGAACTCGACCAGCATCCGCAGTCGATGGACGTCGAGCATCCGGCCCTCCCTATTGTTCACTCTGGCTGAACGGAAATCACGCAAATCGGTTGATAGACGTAGCCTACCCGCGAGCCCGAGAATGTTCCGAGCCGCACATGATCCCGGGTGTGCGCTCCCCCTGGAAGGTTCCCCGCCAATGTCTGTCGTCGACACCACCACCCCGCGCACCGAAGAGGTCGCCGCCCTCGTGCAGCGCTGGCTCGCCGAGAGCGAGACCCACCCCGTCGAGCCCGCCGCCCAGCGCCTCTCCGAGGTGCTCAAGGACCCCAACGGCCTCGCCTTCACCGTCGGCTTCGTCGACGGCGTGATGCGTCCGGAAGACCTCAGCGTCGCCGGCCGCAAGCTCGCCGACCTGGCCGACATCACCCCGACCCTCCTGCCCGGCTACCTGCGCGCGGCGATCAAAACCGGCGGCTTCTGGGCGCCCAAGCTGCCCGGCGTCGTCGTGCCGATCTCCCGCCGCGTGCTGCGCGCCATGGTCGGCCACCTCGTGCTCGACGCGACGCCGTCGAAGCTCGGCCCCGCGATCGCGAAGCTGCGCAAGAGCGGCAACCGACTGAACCTCAACCTGCTCGGCGAGGCCGTGCTGGGCGACCGCGAGGCGGGTCGCCGCCTGAAGGGCACCTACGACTTCCTGGCCCGCGACGACGTCGACTACGTGTCGATCAAGGTGTCGAGCGTCGTCAGCCAGCTCTCGATGTGGTCGTTCGACGAGGCCGTCGCCGACGTGGTCGAGAAGCTCACCCCGCTGTACCGGCTCGCGGCCGACGCCGAGGCCAAGGGCACGGCGAAGTTCATCAACCTCGACATGGAGGAGTACCGCGACCTCGATCTCACGATCGCGGCCTTCACGAGCATCCTCGACCAGCCGGGGCTGGAGAACCTCGAGGCCGGCATCGTGCTGCAGGCCTACCTGCCCGACGCGCTCGGCGCCATGCAGCACCTGCAGGAGTGGGCATCCGCCCGCCGCGCGAAGGGTGGTGCCCCCATCAAGGTGCGCGTCGTGAAGGGCGCGAACCTCGCGATGGAGGAGGTCGACTCGAAGATCCACGACTGGCCCCTCGCGACCTACGGCACCAAGCAGGACTCCGACACCAACTACAAGCGCGTGCTCGACTGGGCCATGACCCCCGAGCGCCTCGACGCCGTGCGCATCGGCGTCGCCGGCCACAACCTGTTCGACATCGCGTACACCTGGCTGCTCGCCACCGCCCGCGGAGTGACGGATGCCGTCGAGTACGAGATGCTCCTGGGCATGGCCACCGGTCAGGCAGAGGCCGTCCGCAAGGACGTGGGCCGCCTGCTCCTCTACACGCCGGTCGTGAACCCGGCCGAGTTCGACGTCGCGATCGCCTACCTCGTGCGTCGCCTCGAAGAGAACGCGAGCCCCGAGAACTTCATGTCGGCCGTTTTCGAGCTCGCCTCCAACCCGCAGCTGCTGACGCGCGAGCGGGAGCGCTTCGAGCGCTCGCTCGCCGCCCTCGAAGCCGACCGCAGCGTGCCGGCATCCCACCGCGTCCAGGACCGCACGCGGGAGCAGGCGGATGCCGTCACCACCGGCTTCCACAACCAGCCCGACACCGACCCCGCGCTCGCCGCCAACCGCGCCTGGGGCCGCGACATCCTGCAGCGCTCCGTGTCGACCACGCTGGGCGAGGGGGCCATCTCCGCCGCCCGCATCGACACGGCCGAACAGCTCGACGACGTGTTCGCCGCCGCGACCGCCGCCGCCGCGAAGTGGGCCGCTCTCCCGGCGGCCGACCGGGCAGCCGTGCTGCACCGCGCCGGCGACGAGCTCGCGGCCCGCCGCGGCCAGCTGCTGGAGATCATGGCCCACGAGGCCGGCAAGACGATCGCCGAGGCCGACCCCGAGGTCTCCGAGGCCATCGACTTCGCGCACTACTACGCCGAGCGCGCCCTCGACCTCGAGGCCGTCGCGGGCGCCGAGTTCGTGCCGTCGAAGGTCACCGTCGTCACCCCGCCGTGGAACTTCCCGGTCGCGATCCCCGCCGGTGGCGTGCTCGCGGGCCTCGCCTCCGGTTCCGGCGTCATCATCAAGCCGGCCAAGCTCACGCAGCGCTGCGGCGCGGTGATGGTCGAGGCGCTGTGGGCCGCCGGCGTGCCGCGCGACCTGCTCGCCCTCGTCGACCTCGCTTCCCGCGACCTCGGCACGCAGCTCGTCTCGAGCCCGTCGGTCGACCGGGTCATCCTCACCGGCGCCTACGAGACGGCCCAGCTGTTCCGCTCCTTCCGCTCCGACCTGCCGCTGCTCGCCGAGACCAGCGGCAAGAACGCGATCATCGTGACGCCGTCGGCCGACCTCGACCTCGCGGCCGCCGACGTCGCCCGCAGCGCCTTCGGCCACGCGGGGCAGAAGTGCTCCGCGGCATCCCTCGTGATCCTCGTCGGATCGGTCGCCGAGTCGAAGCGGTTCGAGCGTCAGCTCGTGGATGCCGTGCGCTCCATGCGCGTGGGCCTTCCCGACGACCCCGCCACGCAGATGGGGCCGATCATCGAGCCCGCATCCGGCAAGCTGCTGAAGGCGCTCACCACGCTCGACAAGGGCGAGCGCTGGCTCGTCGAGCCGAAGAAGCTGGACGCCGACGGAAAGCAGTGGACGCCCGGTGTGAAGACCGGTGTCGCCGCCGGATCGACGACCCACCTGACGGAGTTCTTCGGCCCCGTGCTCGGCATCATGCGCGCGAAGGACCTCGACGAGGCCATCCGCCTGCAGAACGCCGTCGACTACGGCCTCACCGCCGGCCTTCACTCCCTCGACTCCGATGAGGTCGCCACCTGGCTCGACCGGGTCGAGGCGGGCAACCTCTACGTGAACCGCGGCATCACCGGCGCGATCGTGCAGCGCCAGCCGTTCGGCGGCTGGAAGCGCTCCGCGGTGGGCGCGGGCGCAAAGGCCGGCGGGCCGAACTACCTGTTCGGTCTGGGCGAGTGGGCCTCGGCCGAGCTCCCGGCCGCCGCCGCGGGCGCCGCGGTGACCCCGGCCGTCGAGGCGCTGCTGAAGGCGGCATCCGCCGACCTCGACGCCGTCGAGATCGAGTGGCTGCACCGTGCGGCCGCATCCGATGAGCAGGCGTGGACCGGCGAGTTCGGCATCGTGACCGACAAGTCCGGCCTCGGCGTCGAGCGCAACGTCTTCCGCTACCGCCCGGTCTCGGTCGACGTGCGCATCGCCGAGCAGGCTCCTCTGGTCGACGGCATCCGCGTGCTCGCGGCCGCGCTGCGCAGCGGCAGCCCGTTCACGGTGTCCGCCCCCGCGCTCCCGTCCTCGGTCGAGAAGGCGCTGCGCGCCCACGGCGTGACGGTGAAGCACGAGAAGGACGCCGCCTGGGTCAAGGGCTA
Source organism: Microbacterium sp. MYb72 (assembly GCF_002979415.1). Lineage (GTDB taxonomy): Bacteria > Actinomycetota > Actinomycetes > Actinomycetales > Microbacteriaceae > Microbacterium > Microbacterium natoriense. The sequence goes on from NZ_PCOT01000045.1 coordinate 15,295, forward strand.
CGCGAAGGCGCAGGCCAAGGCCGAGCACAGCTGGAACCGCGTCCGTCTCGTCGGCGGAGACGCCTCGGCGCTGTTCGAGGCTCTCGGCGGCACCCCTGACGTCGCGGTCTGGTCGCACGCGGTGACCGGCGCCGGCCGCGTCGAGATCCTGCCGTTCCTGCACGAGCAGGCCGTGTCGATCACGAACCACCGCTTCGGCAACCCCACCACCCTCTCCGAGGGTGTGATCTGACCCCCACGACGCCCGGTCCCCACGGGTTCCCCGGATAGCGCCGAGTCTCCCCGCTCGGCGCAGAAGACCCCGCCTGCTGGTTTCCGCAGGCGGGGTCTTGTTCTTCGCCCTTCGGGAGCACGGACACAGGTTCGGAGCGGAGTCGCGGGCACAGGTTCGGAGCGGAGCCGCGGGCACAGGTTCGGAGCGGCGAGGATGACACGCCGCAGGAACGACGGATGCCGCGGCCTGTCGGCCGCGGCATCCGAAGCTGTGCCCGATCGAAGGGCAGGGGGTCCGATTCGAAGTATCCGATTCGAGGAGTCGGGAGGCGGGGTCAGCCGCGCAGCGCCTCCGCGAGCTTGACGCGCGTGCCCATGCGCAGCAGCGAGTTCTCGTAGATCTTCGCGCCGATCAGGATCGCCGCCACGCACGAGGCGAGCAGGATCACCAGGCTCACCAGCGGCTCCCACCACTGGGCCTCTCCGACGAACAGGCGCATCGGCATCCCGACCGGGGCCGAGAACGGCACGTACGACATGATCGTCAGCACCAGCGGGTTGTCGTTGAAGAAGATGACCAGGAAGTACGGGGCCATCACGAGCAGCATGATCGGCGTGGTGGTCGAGCCGATGTCCTCCATGCGCGAGACCATCGACGCGGCCGCGGCGTACAGCGCCGCCAGCAGCACGAACCCGAACAGGAAGAACACCGCGAACCAGATGATCGGGGCGCCGAGGCTCGACAGCACCTCCTTCTGACCCGTCACGATGAGTCCGACCGTGGCTATCGCGGCGAGGGCGATGATCTGCGCCATCGCGAGGACCGTGTTGCCGATCACCTTGCCGGCGAGGAGGGTGCGGGGCGAGATCGACGACAGCAGCACCTCGACCACACGCGTCTGCTTCTCCTCGACGACGCTCTGCGCGATCGTGGCGCCGAACGTCGACGCGGCCATGAAGAACACCAGTCCGAAGCCGATCGCGATGAAGTACCGCAGCAGCGGGTTCGTCGTCGCCGGGTCCAGGATCTCGACGGACGGCGACACCGACAGGCCGCTCACGATCGAGCCCGGCGCGTCCTTGAGAGCGACGACCGTGTACCCGGTGGGGCCGTCGCCGGGCAGCACCGCCGTCTCGACCTTCTCGGAGCGCAGCAGATCCTCGGCCTCGTCACGGCCGGTCACCTCGGTGACCTTGACGTTCGGCAGGGCCTCGACGACGGATGCCGTCTCGCTGGTCACCGCGACGGTCGTGGCCTCGGGGTTCTTGCTGGTGAAGCCGCCGATGAGGATGCCGACGAGCGCGAGCAGCAGCAGGATGCCCGTCGAGATCATGAAGGCCTTGCTGCGCAGCTTCGAGGAGATCTCGCGTTCGGCGACGAGCCAGATGCCGTTGGTCGCGCGGGCGGTGGCTGACGTGCTCACTGGATGACCTCCTTGAAGATCTGTGCGAGGGACGGATGCTTCGGGGCGAAGCTCGCGACGTCGCCGCGCTCCACGGCGGCGCGCAGCACACGCTGCGCGGTCTCGGGGCCGTCGGCGTCGAACAGGGCGTAGCCGCCCTCGAAGTCGAGCACCGTGACGCCGGGCTCGGTGCGCAGCCAGCCGGCGTCGCCGGCGGAGACGAGCTCGTAGCGATCGCTCGCGTGCTCGGCGCGCAGCGCGTCGCGGGACCCGGAGGCGCGGATGGTGCCCCCGGCGAGGATGACGAGGTCGTCGCAGAGACGCTCGACCACGTCGAGCTGGTGCGAGGAGAACAGGATCGATGCGCCCTTCGCGGCGCTCGACTGCAGCACGCCCGCGACCACGTCGACCGCGAGCGGGTCGAGGCCGGAGAACGGCTCGTCGAGGATCAGCACCTCGGGGTCGTGCACGAGCGACGCGGCGATCTGCGCGCGCTGCTGGTTGCCGAGCGACAGCGACTCGATCGTGTCGCCGAGGCGGGCCTCGAGTCCGAGCTCGGTGAGGAGCGCGGTGGCGCGGGCCGTGGCATCCGCCTTGCTGAAGCCGTGCAGCCGGGCGAGGTAGACGATCTGCTCGAGCACCTTCATCTTCGGGTACAGGCCGCGCTCCTCCGGCATGTAGCCGAAGTGACGGCGGTCGTCGGCGGTGAGGAGGGAGCCGTTGAGCTCCACGCGACCTCCATCGGCCGAGAGCAGCCCCAGCACGATCCGCATGGTCGTGGTCTTCCCCGCGCCGTTGCCGCCGACGAAGCCCGTGAGGCGCCCGGGGGCGACCTCGAAGGACACGTCGTCGAGCACACGCCGCGAGCCGTAGCTCTTGGTGATGCCGCTCAGTTCGAGCTTTCCTGTCGTCACTTCGCCTTACTCCGTTCGCTCAGGACATCGCATGCCTCTCACGCTACGGACGGCGGCGGCCCGGGGCATCCCCCGCGCGGCGGACTCGGCCGGGTCCACCGCGGGGAGGACCGGGGAGTGCGCGCCGTCGCTGCTCCAGAACTCCGGGAATCCGGGCTGGTCCGTCGCCGAGGGTCCCGGGACAGGCGGATCCCCGCGCACAACTCCTCAAGAACTCCGGAGTTCTGGGGGCTGCGGCCCCTTTTCGGCGCTCAGGGGCCGATTCTTGAGGAGTTGTGAACCGCGACGGCGAGCGCGGGAGACGGGTCAGCGTCGGGCGTGCAGCACCGTCCGCACCAGGAGGCCGGCGACGAGCGCCCAGAACGCGGCGCTCACGCCGAGCACGGAGATCCCGGATGCGGCGACCAGGAAAGTCACCACCGCGGGGAGGCGCTCGCCCGGGTCGTCGATCGCCTGCTGCACGGCCGACCCGAACGCCGCGAACAGGGCGAGGCCGGCGACCGCGGGGATGACGGCATCCGGCGCGAGGAGGACGAGCGTCGCGAAAGCGGCCGAGGCGCCGCCGAGCACGAGGTAGGACGCGCCCGTCGAGACCCCGGCGACCCAGCGCCGTGCCGGGTTCGGGTCGGCGTCGGGAGAGGCCGCCAGCGCCGCGCTGATCGCGGCGAGATTGATCGCATGCCCTCCGGCCGGAGCGCCGAGCGCGGTGCCGATGCCCGTCACCAGCATCGCCGGACGCCAGGGCACCTCGTAGCCGAAGCTGCGCATGATCGCGATGCCCGGCACGTTCTGCGAGGCCATCGTCACGATGAACAGCGGCAGGGCGATGCCGACCGCCGCGCCGAGGGTGAAGGTCGGGGCGGTGAGCTCGATCCGCGGCAGCAGCAGGGCAGGATCCACCGGCGCCCCGTCCTGCACGAGCGAGACGGCGACGACGATCGATGCCGTGACGAAGGCCAGCGGCATGGCCCACCGCGGCGCGAACCGCGCGCACACCAGCCACGTGAGGACGACGGGGACGACGCCCCACGGGTTCGCGACGAGCCCGGTGATCGGCGCGAGACACAGCGGCAGCAGGACGCCGGCGAGCATCGCCTGGGCGATCGACGGAGGGATGCGGGCGATCAGCGCGCCGAGCGCCGGCCACAGCGCGGTCAGCAGGATCAGCGCGGATGCCAGGAGGAAGGCGCCCACCGCGGCGGGCCAGCCGCCGTCGACGGCGCCGGTCGCGGCGAGCAGCGCCGCCCCAGGGGTGGACCAGGCTGCGGTGATCGGCATCCGGTACCGCCACGCGAGGACGATGCACGCGAGCCCCATCGTCAGGCTCACCGCGAGCAGGCCGCTCGCCGCCTGGGCGGGGTTCGCGCCGACCGCGGCGAGTCCGGTCAGCACGACCGCGAACGAGCTCGTGAAGCCGACGAGGGCCGTGACGACGCCCGCGAGGATCGGTCGGGAGAGCGGTGCGGCCTCGGGCATGACTCAGAGGCTATCGTGCGGGCGGCGCGTGCCCGGTGTCAGGCGAGGCCTCTCCGGTGGGCGATCACGACGGCCTGCACGCGGTCGCGGGCGCCCAGCTTCTGCAGGATCCGCGAGACGTGGGTCTTCACGGTGGCCTCGCCGATGAAGAGCGCCGTCGCGATCTCGGCGTTGCTGCGCGCGTCGGCGAGCAGCACCAGGACCTCCGCCTCGCGCTCGGTCAGCGGCTCGGCCAGCGGAGCAGGCGCCGTTGCCTCCCGCCCTCGGGCGACGGCGTTCGCGCTCGGGGCGGATGCCGCGGACGAGAAGCGCGCGAGCACCCTCCGTGTGACCTCGGGCGACAGCATCCCGTCTCCGGCGGCCAGCGCGCGCACCGCGGTGATGAGGTCTTCGGGGCCCGCGTTCTTCAGCAGGAAGCCGGCGGCTCCGGCGTCCAGCGCCTGGTGCAGGTAGTCGTCGCGGTCGAAGGTCGTCACGATCGCGATCGCCGCGGCCACCGCGGGGTCGGCGACGATCCGCCTGGTCGCTTCGATGCCGTCCATATCGGGCATCTGCACGTCCATCGTGATGACGTCGGGGAGCAGAGCGGATGCCGCGGCCACAGCTTCGGCGCCGGTGCCGGCCTCGCCGACCACCGCGATGTCGGGCTGGCTCTCCAGGATCGTGCGGAACCCGGCACGCAGCATGGCGTGGTCGTCGACCAGCAGCACCCGGATCATGAGACCTCCGCCGTCGCGGGGGTGAGCGGCACGCGGGCGCGCACGCGCAGTCCGCCGAGCGTGCGGGGCGTCACCTCGAGTGTGCCTCCGGATGCGGCTGCGCGCTCGCGCATGCCGAGCTGACCGAGCCCGGGGCGCAGCTGGGCGACGTTGCGGCCGGTGTTCACGATCTCCAGCTCCACACCCTCGTCGTCGTAGCGGACCCGCACGTCGGCGGTGGCGCCGACGCCGGCGTGGCGGCGTGCGTTCGTGAGCGACTCTTGGGCGATCCGGTAGAGGTTGACGGCGACCATCGGGGGCACGGGCACCGGGTCGCCGATGACGGAGTAGTCGGACGGCAGGCCGGCCTCGGTCGAAGCGGCCACGAGCGACTCGATGTCGGCGAGTCCGAGGGTGGAGGCGGCATCCGTCGTCTCCCCTCCCGGCGTGCGCAGCGTCTCGAGGAGCTGGTGCAGTTCGCGGATCGCGTCGCGCGCCGAGGTCTCGATGCCAGTGAGGAGGTTCTTCGAGGCGTTCGGGTCCTGCTCGATCATGAGCCGGGCGGCGCCGGCCTGCACGCCCATCACCGACACGTGGTGCGCGACGACGTCGTGCAGCTCTCGGGCGATGCGCACGCGGTCGAGCGCCACGGCCTGCGCCGCGGTGACCTCGCGCTCGCGCTCGAGCTCGATCGTGCGCTCCTCGAGGACCGACCTCTGGGCCGCGGCGAGCCAGGAGCGCTCGCCGAAGTAGTAGGCGCCGCCGAAGTAGAGGATGTTCAGCAGCAGCTGGATCATCATGTAGGCGACGTAGGGCGAGAACGCGCCCGCGGCGACGTCGGCCTTGTCGGCCTCGCTGATCGCGTCGCGGTACATCGTGATGAGCAGCCACACGAACATGCCGACGATGATGCCGATCCGCACGATCAGCGCGCGGCGGCGGTCGTTCATCCAGGCGCCGACCGTGTAGAGCCCGACGAACATGGCGATGTTGCCGACGTAGATCTCGGGGATCTTCAGCGTGACCGCCGTGAAGTAGGCCAGGGCGACGAGGACGGCGACGGTGGCGGGCCAGCGTCGGCGCACGGCGAGGGGAACCGAGATCACGACGGCGTAGACGAGCGCGGTCCACAGCTCCTGCGCGTCGCCGCCGTAGACCTGCGCGATCGACGACAGCGCAGCGCTGAGCACGGCGCCGACGAACATGACGACGGCGAGCACCAGATCGCCGCGGTATTCGCGCTCGGTGGGCGTGCGGATGAAGGGCATACTCCCCACGGTACGGGCAGGGGGATGCCGCGGCATCCCCCGTACGGCGGATGGGGTCCTGACGTCGGGGCAACTTGCTATTGACAAGCGTGCTTGTTTTTAACAAGCTATCTGCGTGAGGTCGGCGCCGCCGGCCGGCATCCGACAGAAAGACCGACAAGGGAGTCATCATGACCAAGGTGTTCGTCAACCTTCCCACCACCGACCTCGAGCGCTCGAAGGCCTTCTACACGGCCCTCGGCTGCGAGATCAACCCGCTGTTCACCGACGAGAACGCGGCGTGCATCGTCTGGAGCGACGATGTGTTCTTCATGGTCCTCAAGCGCGAGTTCTTCTCCACCTTCACCGACAAGCCGATCGCCGACCCCAACGAGGTCGTCCAGGTCTCGGTGTCGTTCTCGAAGGACTCCCGCGAAGAGGTCGACGCGCTGCTCGAGAAGGGCCTCGCCGCCGGTGGCGCCGAGCCCAAGCCCGCGCAGGACTACGGCTTCATGTACTCGCGCGACCTCGACGACCCCGACGGCAACTCGCTCGGCTTCCTGTACATGACGCCTGAGGCCGTCGAGAACGGCCCGGAGCACGTCGCCGAACAGGGCTGACATGGCCGCGCGCAGTTACGGCCAGTACTGCGGTGTGACGACGGCCGTCGAGCTGATCGGGGAGCGGTGGGCGCTGCTCATCGTCCGCGATCTGCTCGTCGGCCCTCGTCGGTACACCGACCTCAAGCTGGGTCTGCCGCGCATCCCCACCAACATCCTCTCGACGCGTCTGAAGGAGCTGCAGGAGGGCGGGGTGGTGCGCCGCGTGCCCCTGCACAACTGCGGACTCGTGTACGAGCTGACCCCGTACGGCAGGGCGCTCGAGCCGATCGTGCTCGCGCTCGGCCGCTGGGGCTTCCAGACCATGGGCGACCCGCAGGAGGGTGACGTGGTGACGGCCGATTCGCTGACGATGGCCCTGCGGACTGCATTCCGACCGGATGCCGCCTCCGATGCCGAGTACGAGCTCCACGTGGGAGATGTCGCGCTGCGAGCCTCGGTGCGCTCGGGGGTGCTGGCCGTCACCCAGCTCGCTCCGCCCGCGCCCCCCGTGGGCGGCCGCCCTCCGGAGGGCGAACCGGATGCCGTCATCGTCGCGGGTCCCGGCATCCGCCGTCTGATCGCGGGGGAGATCACCCCCGATGAGGCGATCGCGCAGGATGTGCTCGCCGTGGTGCGCGGCGACGCGGGTGTGCTCGGACCTTTCGCCCGCACGTTCCACATCGCCCGGCTGCCGGAGGCGCTGACCCTCTGACGATCGACGGTTCTCGCACGGAGCACTCCTCTTATTAGTTGCGCGAGATGCGAGTTTCTTACATTCGGGTTTATCCAGGGTTTTGATATTGCGGTGGCTCCCAGCGGACGCATAGCTTTCGTCTGTGAATCCTCTTTCCTTCCGCTCTCCGGCTGCCTCTGTGCGTCGTGAGGGGCGTCCGTCGTTCTCCGTGTTGACGAGTCGTGGGCTTCGCGCCGGCCTGGGTGTCGTGTGCGCGGTGGCTGTCGTGGTGGGCGGGGGCGCGGTGTCCGCGTCGGCCGCACCCGTGTCGCCGGTGATGGGGAAGGTGTCCCCGGTGGGGGTGTCGTTCCGTGAGGCGCAGAAGGCGCAGGTCGCGCAGGCGCAGGCGGTGGCGTCGGCGGAGGCGGTCGCGACCGGTGAGCCGGTGGTGGTGGATGCGTTGACGTCGCCGACGCAGCTGACCAGTGCGTTGCCGGACGGGACGATGCAGCTGGAGGTGTCGACGGTCCCGGTGCGGGTGGAGCAGGGTGAGACCTGGGTGCCCGTGGACACGTCGCTCGTCCCGGTCGGGGAGTGGTGGGAGCCGGCCGCGTCGGCCGCGCCGGTGCGGTTCTCCCCCGGAGGGTCGGACCAGCTCGCGCAGGTGCAGACGGCGTCCGGGGAGTGGGTGACGGAGACCTGGCCATACGGGGTGCTCCCCACCCCGACCGTCGACGGCGACACGGCCACGTATGCGGAGGTCCTCCCCGGGGTGGACCTGAAGATGGTCGCCACGACGACCGGTCAGGCATCGATCTACGTCGTGAAGACGGAGAAGGCCGCCCAGTCCACGAAACTCGACGACCTGCACGTCGTGATCGACGGCGCGGACCTCACGAAGACGTCCACCGGCGCGGTGGAGGCCGAGGCCGCGGACGGGTCGGGGATCGTGGCGGGGCAGCCGCTGTGGTGGGACTCCTCCGACGGGGCCACGTACCGGGAGCCCGGGGAGGAGACTCCGTCGCCGGTGACGCACGACGTCGAGGCCGATCGGATCGCGATGGACGTGGGCGCGTCGGTCGCGAAGGAGGAGAAGCGCACCGGTGACGACGTCACCTACCCGATCTACGTCGACCCGGACTGGGCGTCCGGGATCTCCGGCTCCTGGTACACGGATGCCGCGTATCCGAACCAGTCGTACCTGAACGCCAGTGCGTCCGACGTGCTCCGCATGGGCCGGTACCAGCAGTACCGGGGCAACATCTTCTTCGAGTTCCGGATCGCGTCGCTGGCAGGCAAGGACATCGTGGCCGCGCAGCTCGCGGCCACGCAGATCAAGTGGGCGTCCTGCCCGAACAGCCCCGTGCAGGTGCGCACGTACGGGCCGCAGATGTGGGGCTTCACCTGGAACCAGCAGAACCACTCGGCGTGGGGCCCCGTTCTGGACACCCAGAACCCCGGCTACTGCAATGGCCCCGCTGTCGCCGTCGGATGGAACGTGACGATGGGGGTTCGCGACAAGATCGGCGCTGTCGACATTCAGCTCGGGCTCGCCCCCCAAGACGAGAACGTCGTCTCGCGCCGCCACTTCAGCCGCGCCGCGACCCTCTACGTCACCTACAACACCCGCCCCGACGTC
>NZ_PCOT01000046.1 GCF_002979415.1 Microbacterium sp. MYb72
AGTCAGGGGAGTCCTCCTGATCGGGCCCCTATGCTCGGGGCGTGCGAGGGGCGCGAAGGGCCGGTTCGAGCTGGCGGAACAGGCCGCGCGTCGCCGCCTCAATCATACCGAGCACCGCATCGAACATCTCCGTGCCGGCGTAGTAGGGGTCGGGCACGTCCTGGGTCGAGGCGTCAGGGTCGAACGCGAGCAGCAGCGTGACCTTGCCCTCCTCGTCTTCATCGTGCGCCCACTCGCGGAGGATGCGCTCATGGGTGCGGTCGAGCGCCACGACCAGGTCGTTGTCGGCGAAGGATGCGGTCGTGAACTGCTTCGCTCGGTGCTGCGAGCCGTCGTAGCCGCGGCGGGTGAGGGAGTCGATCGTGCGCTGATCGGCCCTTTCTCCGAGGTGCCAGTCGCCCGTTCCCGCGCTGCGCGAGACGATCCGCGACCCCAGACCCTGGCGCTCTGCGAGATCGCGGAAGACGACCTCCGCCATCGGGGAGCGGCAGATGTTCCCCGTGCACACGAAGATCACGCGGAAGGGATCCGGGGATGTCACCGTTCCATTCTGCCGGTCTCCGGCTCATCCCGCAGTCTCATCCTCCACATTCAGCCTCTGGAGTGACCTGTCCACCGTCGTCGCCGTTCCGCGGATCGCGGCCCCGCACGTCGATCGCGGATCGTGGATGCTGGCCGCATGTACGCATTCGCCATCGCAGACACCGGCGGCTCAGAGGCGGCCTGGGCCCTGATCCTCGCCGGTCACGCCGTCGACGAGGCCGTCCAAGCGCTGGATGCCGTCGGGGCCGCACTCGACCCGCTGATCGCCGACACCGAGTGGGAGTCCGAGGGTGTGCGGGCCCTCCGACGCGAGCTCCTCGGCTATCGCGACGGCGCGGCGGCGGAGGTCGCGCGTCTGCACGAGAGGTCTCGGGAGATGGAGAGGGCGCTGGCATCGTGAGCGGCGGGATGGAGATCGACCACGGCGGAGCGATCTGCGTCGACCCCGAGTCGCTGCGGGAGGTCGCGGCGCGGCTGGCGGCGCTCGCGACGGACATCGACGGAGCGCGCTCCTCGATCATGCGGGCCCATCGCATCATCGTCGACGCCCCTGGGGCGGGCGAGCAGGTCGACACCGTGGCGCTCTGGGCGAGTGGAGAGCGCGCGGAGGAACTGCGGTCTGAGTGCGATTCGGCCGTGATCGGGATCAGGCTGATGGCCGATGTCTACGAGTACGTCGAGCTGCAGGCAGAGGCCGACGCGCTGGCGCTCGCCCACGACGCCGGGGCCGATGCGCTGCGCCGGAGGATGGAGCGGCTCGCCGACGGAGACGCCCGCATCCCCGACATGGCGACTCTGCTCGTGCAGGGCTGGAAGGACGAGCGGTTCCGAGGGCTCGACAGCCAGTTCGACCTCGGCGGGCTGCTGGCGCCGCTGTTCCTCGGGGCCAGCGCGGTCGGCGCCACGGGCCTCGGGGTGATCCCGGCGGGGTCGCGCCTCACGGGCACGGCCGATCCCGTCTCGGTGACGCCCGTGCGCACCTCCTCGCCGTCGGGCGCGCCCGCCGGGGCCGCCGATGCCCTCCGCAGGATGCCGAGTGCGGCGGGCGCGCAGATCGCCGTCGAGAAGTACACGATGCCCGGAGGGGAGGCGAGGTATGTGACCTACCTCTCGGGCACGCAGAACGCCTGGCCGCAGTCGCTGCTCGGCGGGAAGGAGCCGTGGGACATGAAGTCCAACCGAGAGCTCTACACGGGCCGGCGGTCGTCGTCCTATCAGGCGACGCTCGACGCGCTCGCGGCGGCCGGGGCGAAGCCGGGCGACGAGGTCGACGTCGTCGCCCACTCGCAGTCGGGCATGATCGCCGCGCACCTCGCGATGGAGTCGGACTACGACGTGAAGGTGCAGATCACCGCGGGGAGTCCGGTCGAGCCCGCTCTCGGCGACGATCAGACCATCGTCCAGTTCCGGCACACCGACGACCTCGTCTCGAGTCTCGCGGGTGGCGGTTCCCCCGGGGGCACGGGCTCGGCCGACAGCGTCACCGTCACGCGCGAGGGCGACCCGCGCGACGGCATCCAGGACGCGGGGCTGGAGACCCATCAGCTCCGCACCTACATCGAGACGGCGGAGATGGCCGATGCCTCCGGCGACCCGCGGATCGAGGCGCTCGGCGAGTTCTGGGCCGACCTCGACGAGGCCGTCGAGGTCGAGCGGACCGAGTACCGGGCGACGCGGGACTGACCGATGGCGCACACGAGAGGAGCGCGCCGACCAGTCAGGGCGGGGGAGTCAGTCGCGGCGGGACTTCTTGGTCTGCGGGCGGAGGATGAAGCCGAAGACGCCGTTGATGACCGAGATGATGAGCGCGGCGAGCACGCCCCACCAGAAGTCCCCGACGGTGAGACCCCAGCCGAATCCGCTCGTGATCCACGCCGTGAGCCACAGGAGGAACCCGTTGATCACGAAGCCGATGAGGCCGAACGTGATGATGTAGAGCGGGAACGCGACGATCTTCACGATCGTGCCGATGATCGTGTTCACGAGGGCGAAGATCGCCGCCACCGCGAGCAGGGTCAGCACGAGCTGCAGGGTCTCGCCGGGCGCGAAGGCCTTGATCTGCACCTGCAGCGCGGGGATCAGCGTCACCACCCACAGGGCGAAGGCGTTCACGACGACACGGATGATGAAGCGCATAGTCCCTCCAGTCTCACACGAGGACGCCGAGATGTCAGCGGGGTGCCTCGGTCTCAGCCGATCGACACGGCGACGGCTGCGTCGACCCCAGGCGGCTCTCGTCCCGTCTGCGCGCCTGCGTCTCCCCTCCACGGAGCCCGAGGGTCTCGGCCGCGGACTCGTAGACTCATGACCGTGACCGACCCGATCCTGCCGCGCATCCGTCCCGCCATCGCCGCCCTCGCGCCGTACCGCCAGGGCAAGCAGGCCGGCCCCGATGCGTACAAGCTGTCGAGCAACGAGAACCCCTTCGAGCCGCTGCCGTCGGTCCTCGACGCGCTCCAGCACACGACGCCGATCAACCGCTACCCCGACGCCACCGCCGGACGCCTGCGCGAGCGCCTCGGCATCCGCTTCAGCGTCGATCCGAACCAGGTCCACGTCGCCGCCGGAAGCGTCTCGATCCTGCACCAGCTCATCCTCGCCACGGCATCCGTCGGCGATGAGGTCATCTACGCGTGGCGCTCCTTCGAGGCCTACCCGAGCCTTCCTCTGGTCGCGGGGGCGACCGGCGTCCAGGTCCCGCTGACCGCCGACTTCCGCCACGACCTCGACGCGATGGCGGATGCCGTCACCGACCGCACCCGCGCGATCATCCTCTGCACGCCGAACAACCCGACGGGGCCGATCATCACGAGCGACGAGTTCGCGAACTTCGTGGCCCGCGTCCCCGGAGACGTCCTCATCGTCCTCGACGAGGCGTACGCGGAGTTCGTCACCGCCCCCGGCGCGGTCGACGGACTCGCCGAGCGCGTCTTCGAGCGGCACCCCAACGTCGTCGTGCTGCGCACCTTCTCCAAGGCATACGGTCTCGCGGGGCTGCGCATCGGCTACGCGATCGGCAACGAGAAGGTGCTCGACGCCGCCCGCAGCACTGGCATCCCCCTCTCCGTGACCTCCGCGGCCGAGAACGCCGCCATCGCCAGCCTCGACGCCGAGTCCGAGCTCCTCGCCCGCGTCGCCGAGATCGTCGAACGCCGCACGCGCCTCGTCGAGCGTCTCCGCGCCCAGGGGTGGGATGTGCCAGACGCTCAGGGCAACTTCGTCTGGCTGCCGACGGGCGACCGGACGGATGCCGTGGCCGCGCTCTTCCTCCAGAACGATCTCGTCGTCCGGCCGTTCGCCGGCGACGGCATCCGCATCTCCGTGGGCGAGGACGCGTCCATCGCCCGCGTGCTCGACGTCGCCGCGACAGCCCTCTGACCGGGGATTCTTCGGGTTCCCGACAGATACAAGGGCGTCCTAGGTATGCGTGCCGGGGCATGCGGGCGCGGGTAGCGTAAGAGCCGTGACTACCTCCGAGACCCCCCTCGTGCGCGTCCTCGACGCGACCGGACGGTTCGCCCCGTCGGATGCCGCCGAGCGCTACCTCCCGCTGATCGAGAAGATCAGCGATGCGGAGCTCGAGCAGTTCTACCGTGACATGGTCGTCATCCGGGCCATCGACACCCAGGCGACGAACCTGCAGCGTCAGGGCCAGCTGGCGCTGTGGCCGCCGAGCCGCGGCCAGGAGGCGGCCCAGGTCGGCTCCGGTCGCGCCGCCCGCGCGCAGGACACGATCTTCCCGTCGTACCGCGAGCACGCCGTCACCCGCATCCGCGGCGTCGATCCGGTCGACATCATCAAGCTCATGCGCGGCGTCTCGCACGGCGGCTGGGACCCGACCGACCCGAAGAACGGCAACACCCGGCTCTACACCCTCGTGCTCGGCTCGCAGGTGCTGCACGCCGCGGGCTACGCGATGGGCCTCTCCTTCGACGACCGCACCGGCACGGGAGACCCCGAGCGCGACGAAGCGGTCATCGTCTACTACGGCGACGGCGCGTCCAGCCAGGGCGACGTGCACGAGGCGATGGTCTTCGCCGCCAGCTACCAGGCCCCGACGGTGTTCTTCCTGCAGAACAACCACTGGGCGATCTCGGTGCCGGTCTCGACCCAGTCGCGGGTGCCTCTCGTCGAGCGCAGCGCCGGCTACGGCATCCCCAGCGTCCGCGTCGACGGCAACGACGTCCTCGCCAGCTACGCCGTCTCGCGCGTGGCCCTCGACGAGGCCCGCGCCGGCGGCGGACCCCGCGCGATCGAGGCCGTGACGTACCGGCTCGGCGCGCACACCACCAGCGACGACCCCACGAAGTACCGCGGCTCCGAGGAGGAGCAGTCGTGGGCCGAGCGCGACCCGATCGTGCGGATGCGCGCGTTCCTGGAGAACCGCGGAGCCTCGGCGGAGTTCTTCGCCGAGGTGGAGGCAGAGGGCGCCGACGCCGCGGAGGACCTCAGGGCGCGCACCGTGGAGCTGGGCCCGCCCAGCGCCGACAAGATCTTCGATCACGTCTACAGCGAGCCGCATCCGCTGATCGCCGAGCAGAAGGCGTGGCGAGCCAGGTACGAGGCGTCGTTCGACGGGGGCGACGCGTGACCGCGGCGTTCTCGGCATCCGAATCTCGGACGGATGCCGTTTTCTCGGACGATCCGTGCCGCAGCATCCGATATTCCTGCAATCGTCCGAACTCCGTGAAGGGGCACCAGGCATGACTCTCGAGACGATGCCGTTCAGCAAGGCCCTGAACGCGGGGCTCCGGGCGGCCATGGAGAACGACGACCGGGTCCTGCTCATGGGCGAGGACATCGGCAAGCTCGGCGGTGTCTTCCGCGTGACGGAGCACCTGCAGCGCGACTTCGGCGACCGCCGCGTGCTCGACACCCCGCTCGCCGAGTCGGGGATCGTCGGCACCGCGATCGGACTCGCCATGACCGGGTTCCGGCCCGTCATCGAGATCCAGTTCGACGGCTTCGTGTTCCCGGCGTTCGACCAGATCACCACGCAGCTCGCGAAGCTCACGAACCGGCACGAGGGCAGGCTCTCGCTCCCGATCGTGATCCGCATCCCGTACGGCGGGCACATCGGCGCGGTCGAGCACCACCAGGAGAGCCCGGAGGCGTACTTCGCGCACACCCCGGGTCTGCGCGTGGTGTCGCCGTCGACGCCGAACGACGCGTACTGGATGATCCAGGAGGCGATCGCCTCGAACGATCCCGTGATCTTCATGGAGCCGAAGAGCCGCTACTGGACCAAGGGCGAGGTGGAGCTCGACGCGTCCGCGGCGCCGCTGCACTCGTCGCGCGTCGTGCGCACCGGCACCGACGTCACGCTCGTCGGCCACGGCGCCATGGTCACGACCCTGCTGCAGGCCGCCGCGCTCGCCGAGGCCGAGGGCACCAGCTGCGAGGTCGTCGACGTGCGCTCGCTGTCGCCCATCGACTACGAGCCGATCCTCGACTCGGTGCGCAAGACCGGCCGCATGGTCTACGCCCAGGAGGCGCAGGGCTTCACGAGCCTCGGCAGCGAGGTCGCCGCGACCGTGATGGAGCGGGCGTTCTACGCGCTGGAGGCTCCCGTGCTGCGGGTGTCGGGCTACGACACCCCGTTCCCCCCGGCGAAGCTCGAGGGCGCGTACCTCCCGGATGCCGACCGCATCCTCGAGGCCGTCGACCGTTCGCTGGCCTACTGATGTACAACTGGCGCTCCAGAACTCCGGAGAATTGCGCCCCTTCGCCGCTGAATCTGCGTCAGAGTGGGGATCAGGCCGTGGATCTCCGGAGTTTCGGACGAGGCGCCAGCCGAAAGGACTCGAAATGAGCACGCAGAACTTCACCCTCCCCGACGTCGGCGAAGGCCTCACCGAGGCCGAGATCGTCGCCTGGAAGGTCGCCCCCGGCGACGCGGTCGCGATCAACGACGTCATCTGCGAGATCGAGACGGCCAAGTCGCTCGTCGAGCTCCCGTCCCCACACGCGGGGGTCGTCGGTGAGCTGCTCGTCGCCGAGGGGACGACGGTCGAGGTCGGCACCCCGATCATCAGCTTCGTGACGGATGCCGCTCCCGCTGCGCCCGCGGCCCCTGCCGCTCCGGCAGCTGAGGAGGGCGGCGGCTCCGTGCTCGTCGGCTACGGCTCTGGCGGCGGCGCCACGTCGCGCCGCAAGCGCCCGGCCGAGCGCCCGGTGCGCTCGTCGGTCGGCGTGATCGCGAAGCCGCCGATCCGCAAGCTCGCCCGCGACCTCGGCGTCGACCTCACGACGGTCACCCCGACGGGAGCCGACGGCGAGGTCACCCGCGACGACGTGATGAAGCACGCCTCCCAGGCGAGCGTGTTCCGCAACATCGAGACGCCCGAGTGGGGCGCCGTCCGTGAGGAGACCGTGCCCGCCCCGCAGAGCGCGCCGGTGGGCCTCGCCCGAGGTCTCGCTCCGGCTCCGGCATCCGCTCCGCACGCCGACGAGCCGGGTCGCACCGAGTCCATCCCGGTCAAGGGCGTCCGCAAGGCGACCTCGTCGGCCATGGTGCAGAGCGCCTACTCGGCCCCGCACGTGACGGTGTGGAAGGAGATCGACGCGAGCCGCACGATGGAGCTCGTCAAGCGGCTCAAGGCCTCCCCGGACTACGCCGACATCCGCGTCTCGCCGCTGCTCATCATGGCGCGCGCCGTGATCTGGGCGGCCCGCCGCACCCCGATGGTGAACGCGGCGTGGGTCGAGACCGAGAACGGCGCCGAGATCGTCGTGCGCCACTACGTGAACCTCGGCATCGCCGCGGCCACCCCGCGGGGACTCCTCGTGCCGAACATCAAGGACGCGCAGGACCTCGGCATGAAGGACCTCGCCCGTGCCCTGAACCGTCTCACGCTCACGGCGCGCGAGGGCAAGACCAGCCCCGCCGACCAGCAGGGCGGAACCATCACGATCACCAACATCGGCGTGTTCGGGATGGATGCCGGCACCCCGATCATCAACCCCGGCGAGGCCGGCATCGTCGCCATGGGCACGATCAGCCAGAAGCCGTGGGTCGTCGACGGCGAGGTGCGCCCCCGCTGGGTGACCACGGTCGCCGGCTCGTTCGACCACCGCGTGATCGACGGCGACGGCATGAGCCGCTTCATCGCCGACGTGGCGAGCGTGCTGGAGGAGCCCGCGCTGCTCGTCGACTGAGGTCGGCCGTTCAGGTCGGACGCCCGCGCCGTCGGAAAACGGAGACCGACCTGCTGATCTCCGGCGTGTCGTGGCGTGCAACGCCGGGGCGGATCGAGTTCGTCTCTGTTTTCCCACCGCGCCCCCGCGCCCGGGAAGCCGGATGCCGGGGCTTACCCCCGCGCCAGCCGCCGCTCGGCCAGCAGCGGCACGGCGCGCTCCCGCGCCGCACGCCGCGCCGTCGCGACGGCGCCGAGCGAGACCACCTCGGCCCCGAGCGACGAGGCGAGCAGTTCGGGGGCGGGGAGGTGCAGCTGTGACGGCAGCACGGCGCGGGCGGCGGCCAGCACGGGCTCGATGCTCTCGGCGACGGCGCCGCAGATGATGACGCGGGCGGGGTCGTACATGCTGCCGAGCACACCGACGATGCGGGCGACGGTCTCGCCCAGCTGGCCGGCGATGAGCAGGGCGTCGGCGTCGCCTGCGGCGGCGAGGGTCAGGACGAGGCGGGGGTCGATCCGCTCGGCGTCGACGAGCCGGCCGATCGGGCTGCCGGCGTCGACCTCTCCGGTGTCCACGGCGGCGAGCAGCTGATGGTGCAGCGCCGGACCGAGGCCGAACGCCGAGCCGACCCCGATGATGTGATCGAACACGACGCCCTCGCCGACGCCGCCGTGGGCGCCGTGCAGCAGGTGGCCGTCGACGACGACGCCGCCGCCGAAGCGCTCGCCGGCGAGCAGGGCGACGTAGTCCCGGCATCCGATCGCCGCGCCTTGCGCGCCCTCGGCGACGGCGGCGAGCAGGGCGTCGTTCTTGATCTCGACGACCGGCGCCCAGTCGCGCAGCGCTGTGGCGAGCCCCGGGTTCGTGCGCTCCCAGAACCCCTCCGGATGCGGGGGTGAGATGCCGTCGCGGGTGACGGGGGCGGCGACGCCGACGCAGATCGCGAGGAGATCGTCGCGGGTGCGACCGGCTTCGGAGAGGGCGTCCTGGAGGCGTTCGAGGATGATCGCCAGACGCTCCTCCGGTGTCTCCTCGGGGTCGACATCGGTGCGGTGCTGCACGAGCGTCGTCTGCAGCGGGTCGGCGACGGTCACGGCGAGGTGCGTGTCTCCCGCGTCGATGCCCACGACGACGCCCAGATCGGGCATCAGGGCGAAGCGCCGCGCCGGCCGCCCCGCGCGGTAGGCGCCGACCGCACGGGCGTTCGGGAGTTCGCGCAGGATCTGCCCGCTGACCAGGGTGTCCACGGCATCGATCGCGGTGGATCGGGTGAGAGAGGTGGCCGCCATGACCTCGGTCGCGGTGAACTCGCCGGCGGTCCAGGCGAAGTCGAGGACGGCCCCGACGCTCGCGCGTCCGGTGCCCAGATCTGCAGAAACTTCTGTCACGGCTCTTGACCTGCCCTCTTCTCCAATGAGAGAGTACCGTCCGACGAAGTAAATTCGCTCACTAGATTTAGTCTACGGATCTACCAATCGGAAGGACGACGGTGTCTGTGAAACCCCAACGACTCGCGGCCGGTGCGACCGCGCTGATCATGATCGGCGCCGCACTCACGGGCTGCGCCGCGGGAGACGGTCGCGAGACCATCCGCTTCACCTTCAGCAAACGTGAAGCGATCGAGTTCATGACGAACCTCGTGGCCGAGTACAACGCATCGCAGAGCGACGTGCGCGTCGAGATCGACACCTCGGGCGTCGACGTGGTCTCGGCCAGCTTCGTGCGCGGCAACCCGCCCGACATCATGCTCGCCAACTACAACTTCGAGATCGCCCGGTTCGTGCAGCGCTGCGCGCTCACCGATCTCGGAGACACGGATGCCGCGGCATCCGTCCGCGACGACCTCCAGCCCCTCATGGACCAGTACGGCTCGTGCGCCGGACGCACCAGCGCCCTGCCGTACTCGGTGATGGCGGCATCCGTCATCTACAACAAGGAGATCTTCGCCGCCCAGGGCATCGAGGTCCCGCAGACCTGGGACGAGCTCATCGCGGCGTGCGACCAGCTCAAGGCCGCGGGCATCACCCCGTTCTACGCGACCTTCAAGGACGACTGGACCGTCGGGCAGGGCTGGTACGACTACTCCCTCGGCGGCTCGATCGACGTGATCGACTTCTTCGACGGCATGAACGCCGAGGGCGCCGACGTCGGACCCGACTCGACCGTGTCGTTCCAGAACGACTTCGCCGAGCCGATGGACAGGATGCTCCAGCTGACGAAGGACTACGTCAACGAGGACGCACCCAGCCGCGGCTACGGCGACGGCAACCTCGCCTTCTCGAAGGGCGAGGCCGCGATGTACCTGCAGGGTCCGTGGGCGTTCAGCGAGATCGCGAAGACGGCCCCCGACCTGCAGCTGGGCACGTTCCCGCTGCCGATGACCGACGACCCCGACGATCTCGCTGTGCGCGTCAACATGGACCTCGCCGCCATGATCCCCGAGGGGTCGCGGCACCAGGAGGCCGCACGCGACTTCCTGGAGTTCCTGTACGAGCCGCAGAACATCGAGGCCTACAACGAGTCCCAGCTCGGCTTCACGCCGACCGAGAATGCTCCGGCACCGAGCGATCCGCGCATCGCCGGGATGATCGACTACTACGACGACGGCCGGATCTACCAGGGTCCGTCGGTGCTCGTCCCGAAGACGATCCCCGTCTTCAACTACGCCCAGGCGATGGTGCTTGGTGCAGACCCGAACACGACACTCCGCACGATGGATGCCGACTGGGCGCGCGTCGCCTTCCGCGCACCGGTCGTGAAGACCGAGACAGAGGAGTCCGGCGAATGAGCACCACGACCACGATCGTCACCTCGGGCGACCGCACCGTACGGCGCAGCTCGCGCCGCGTCGAGCCGATCTACTACCTGTTCCTGCTCCCGACGCTGCTGCTGTTCACGCTCGCGATCACGCTGCCCGGGGTCATCGGCATCTTCTTCAGCTTCACCGACTCGATCGGCATCGGCGACTGGAGCTTCAACGGGCTCACGAACTACATCGCCGTCTTCAGCGACCCGGCGATCCTGCAGAGCTATCTGTTCACGTTCGGCTTCTCGATCGCGACGGTCATCGTCGTCAACATCGTGGCCTTCCTGCTCGCGGTGGGGCTGACATCCCGCATCCGCTTCAAGACAGGGCTGCGCACGGTGTTCGTGATCCCGATGGTGATCTCGGGCATCATCATCGCCTACGTCTTCAACTTCCTGTTCTCGAACTCGCTCCCTGCGGCTGGCGCGGCCACCGGCATCCCGTGGCTGGAGACGAGCCTGCTCGCCAACCCCGACCTCGCCTGGGTGGCCATCGTGATCGTGACCGCGTGGCAGGCGGTCCCCGGCACCCTGCTGATCTACATCGCCGGTCTCCTGTCGGTGCCGGGCGAGGTCTACGAGGCCGCGTCGATCGACGGCGCCAACAAGACCCAGCAGCTCACCCGCATCACCGTGCCGCTCGTGGCGGGGTACGTGGTGATCAACATCATCCTCGGGTTCAAGGGCTTCCTGAACGCCTACGACATCATCGTCGGCCTCACCAACGGCGGCCCAGGCACCTCCACCCGCAGCGTCGCCATGACGATCATCGCGGGCTTCAACGGCGGCGACTACGCCTACCAGATGGCCAACGCGACCATCTTCTTCATCGTCGCCATCCTCATCTCCCTGCTCCAGCTCTCGATGACCCGCGGAAGGAACGCACTCTGATGTCGACGCAGACACTCACCACCGTCACCGCCTCCGGCCGCAAACCCCGCATCAGGATGGAGAGGGTCAACTGGTCGGGAACGATCATCCTGATCCTGTGCGCGGTCACCGTGCTCCTGCCGCTGTACGTGACCATCTCGATGGCGTTCAAGACGACCTCCCAGGCCGTCGACGGCAACGCCTTCTCCCTGCCGGCGCCCTTCAGCATCGAAGGGTTCGTCGCCGCCTGGAACCTCACGAAGTTCCCCGTCGGCGCCGGCATCTCGCTGCTCGTCACCGCCGGCACCGTCGTCGCGACCATCCTCCTCGCCGCGCTCGCCTCCTACGCGATCGTGCGCAACTGGGATCGGAAGCTCTTCCGGTACTCGTTCTTCTACCTGCTCGCGGCGATGTTCATCCCGTTCCCCGTCGTGGCCCTCCCGCAGATCCAGCTCACCGGACGCGTGGGGCTCGACAACCCGTTCGGCGTGATCATCCTCGCCACGATGTTCCAGCTCAGCTTCAGCGTGCTGCTGTTCACGGCGTTCCTGCGGTCGATCCCCATGGAGCTCGAGGAGAGCGCCCGCATCGACGGCGCGACGACGTGGCAGACGTTCTGGAAGCTGATCTTCCCGCTGCTCGCGCCGATGAGCGCCACGGTCGGCATCTTCGCCTTCCTGTACGCCTGGAACGACTTCATGATGCCGTCGCTGATCATCTCCGATCCCGCACTGCAGACCCTTCCGGTGCGGCAGAACCTGTTCCAGACTCAGTTCAGCAACAACTACAACGTGTCCTTCGCCTCGTACCTGATGGCGATGGCCCCGGCGATCCTTGCCTACCTGTTCACGCAGCGCTTCGTCATGGAGGGCGTGACCCAGGGCGCCGTCAAGGGCTGAGCCGCACACCCGCAGAACCACCCACAAGAAAGAAGGAGCACGACCCCTCATGACCGACGCTCTCCTCGTCGAGACCCGCACCGCCGACACCGCCGCATGGTGGCGTCAGGCCGCCGTCTACCAGATCTACCCGCGGAGCTTCGCCGATGCGAACGGAGACGGCCTGGGCGACATCCCCGGCATCCTCTCCCGCGTCGACTACCTCGAGAAGCTCGGCATCGATGCCGTGTGGCTCAGCCCGTTCTACCCCTCGGCTCTCGCCGACGGCGGCTACGACGTGGCCGACTACCGCGACGTCGACCCCCGCCTCGGCACGCTCGAGGACTTCGACGCCATGGTGGCAGCCCTCCACGCCCGTGGCATCAGGGTCGTCGTCGACATCGTTCCCAACCACACGTCCGACCTGCACGCGTGGTTCCAGGAGGCGCTCGCCGCAGGGCGCGGCTCCGCCGCCCGTGAGCGCTTCATCTTCCGCGAGGGGAAGGGCGAGAACGGCGAGCTTCCTCCGACCGACTGGGTGTCGGTGTTCGGCGGCTCCGCCTGGGAGCGGGTCGAGGACGGGCAGTGGTACTTCCACAACTTCGCCGTCGAGCAGCCCGACCTCAACTGGGACAACCCCGAGGTGCGCGAGGACTTCCTGACGACGTTGCGCTTCTGGTCGGACCGCGGGGTCGACGGCTTCCGCATCGACGTCGCCCACATGCTCACGAAGGATCTCAGCGAGCCGCTGCCCAGCCGCGCAGAGCTCGACGCGATCCCGCAGGACGGCAACCACCCGCTGATCGACCGTGACGACGTGCACGAGATCTACGCCGAGTGGCGCCGCGTGTTCGACGAGTACGACCCGCCGCGCACGGCCGTCGCCGAGGCGTGGGTGTCGACGCCGGAGCGCCGCGCGAAGTACGCCTCCGCCGAGGGGCTGGGGCAGGCGTTCAACTTCGACCTGCTCGTCGCCGACTTCGACGCGGAAGAGTTCCGCACGATCATCACCGACAACCTCGCGCAGTCGGACACGACGGGATCCTCGACGACCTGGGTGCTCTCCAACCACGACGTCACCCGTCACGCGACGCGCTACGGCCTGCCGGCGCTGAACGGACGACACGTCAAGCAGGGCACCGAATGGGTCGCCGCCGGGGGGCCGGACGAGGGCATCGACCGCGAGCAGGGCCTCCGCCGCGCGCACGCCGCGACCCTGCTGCTGCTGGGCCTGCCCGGCAGCACGTACCTGTACCAGGGCGAGGAGCTCGGCCTCCAGGAGGTCGCCGAGATCACACCGGAGGAGCGTCAGGACCCGACGTTCTTCCGCGGCGGCGAGTTCGACGGACTGGGCCGTGACGGTTGCCGCGTGCCGCTGCCGTGGACGGCATCCGGGCCCTCCTTCGGATTCGGGGCCGTCGAGGCGCACCTGCCCCAGCCGGCGTGGTTCGCCGCGTTCGCCGCAGACGTCGAGGCCGCGGATCCCTCGTCGACGCTGTCGCTGTACCGCGAGGCGCTGCGCCTGCGTCGGGTGCTGCAGGCCGACGAGAGCCTGCAGTGGATCGAGACCGGCCGTGCCGACGTGCTGCGCTTCGCCCGCCCGAACGGCTGGCAGGTCGTGACGAACTTCGGCACGGAGCCGTTCGACCTCGGGAAGGATGCCGTCGACGTCGTGCTGGGCGCCCTCGACGGCGGTGCGGTGCCTGGCGAGTCCACGGTGTGGATCGCCCCGGCGGGCCTCATCGGCTGACGCCCGTCCGCTGCACGCGCTGCGGGCCTGTCGGTCGTCGAGATCGGCGGGCCCGCATCGCCCTGCGGGGCCAGGTGGCGCCGGTTCACACCACCGCGGTGTTCGGCAGCGAGCTCACGGTCGGCGTGACGTATGCGCGGCGTCGGGCGGAGATGTCGGTGGGGCGGGCGCTCCGCGGCACCGTGCGGTCGACGGCGATCACCTCGAACTCCTGGATCTGCGCGGGCTGCACGGGCGTGAGATGGATCATGCAGATCAGTTCGCCCCGGACGCCGGGGAGGGACCAGGTGACGTCGGCCGGCGTGGCGGAGGACAGGATCTCGGGCGCATCGGACCCCTCGCGGAGTCCGCCGACCTGGGAGATGAGCTCGTCGATCGCTGCTCTGCGCTGGGCGAGCCGGCGGTCGAAGTCGATGTTGTCGGCGAAGATCTCGGCCGCGGCGCCGTCGTCCCACGAGCGGACCAGCCCGTCGGCCGCGGCCATCAGCCGACGCGTCTCCGGCCACAGTCGGACCACCCGCGCCGGGGTGGCGTTGACGGAGAGCGTGCGGAGCAGCGCATCCTCGGACAGCCCGACCGGGTTGCCGCGATGGCTGTTGGTGAGCACGATCACCCCGGTGCCGGAGGAGGCGTGCCACACGATGTTCAGGATGAACCCCGGGAGCCCGCCGCTGTGCGACACGATCGACCCGCGGTGCAGGTCGTGGCGCACGAAGAGGCCGAGCGCGTAGCCTCCCGCCACGAACTTCCAGGTCCCCTCGGGCCGTGCCTGCAGCGACGGGATGTCGACCTGATGGATGCGCTGCAGCTCGCGCCGCGTCGCCCTGGCGACGATCGCGTCATCGCCGCCCGGACGGGTCGCCGCCGCGAGGAACGCCACCCAGATGCTGAGGTCGTTGATCGTGGAGTGCATGCCGCCGGCGGCGGCCATCGCATCGGAGACCTGGGGAGGGAAGGCCACCCAGTTCCCGTCGGCATCCAGCGAGTACCCGACCGCGCGATGGAACCCGCCGTCGGGTGCGCGGTTGTCGAACCAGGTGCGGGCCATGCCGAGCGGGCGCAGGATCTCCTCCGTGACCCAGTCCTCCACGCGCATGCCGACGGCCTTGGCGACCGCGAGACCGGCCATCGTGAAGCCGATGTTCGAGTACTCGAAGACCGTTCCCGGGTGGTTGCTGTAGGCGAGACCCGGTCTGATCCGATCCACGAGCTCGGTCTCGCTCAGACCGAGGAACGGATCGACCCAGGAGTTGTCCTCGGTGAGGCCCCCGCTCATGCTGAGCAGCTGTCGCAGGGTCGGCGCGGCGGCGGGCTCGTCGCCGACGGTGCCGTGCCACTCGGGGAAGAAGTCCGTGATCGGCGCCTCGATGTCGAGAAGACCGCGGTCCCTGGCCAGCAGCGCCCCCAGTGCGACGAAGCTCTTCGTGATCGACGCGATCGGGAACACGGTGTCGGCATCCGGCGCCCTGTCGTCGGCGTCGGCGGCGCCGAACCCCCGGCTGTGCGCGAGTCCGTCCGGGCCGACGAGCCCGTACACGAGCCCCCGGGCCTGACCCGCTGCGGTGTACTGCCCGAAGAAGGCGTCGAGCTGATCGACGAGGGGGACGGCCAAGGTTTCACTGGACATGGGGCTCCTTCGGTCTGTTCGTCCAGGCTCCCGTGCCGCGGCGCGCGACACAATGTCCCGGACGACCGAGAATCGATGTCGGCGTGTGCACCACGACGAAGATTTGATAATGGTTCTCATTAGCGTTTAGAGTGGGAGCATGCACAAGCCCCTCGCCGCTCTCGCCCTCGTCTCCGTCGCCGCTCTCGCGCTCTCGGGCTGCGCAGGGTCGACCTCGGGGGCTTCACCCACGGGGGGAGCGGATGCCGGCGGCATCCGCGTCGTCGCGTCGACCAACGTGTACGGATCCATCGCCGCGGAGATCGGCGGCGACCGGGTCGACGTCACCTCGATCATCGACAACGCCGCGCAGGACCCGCACTCCTACGAGGCCACGGCCCGTGACCGCCTCGCCGTGCAGAAGGCCGACCTCGTGATCGAGAACGGCGGAGGCTACGACGCGTTCGTCGACACGCTGCTCGAGGACGCCAAGGACCCGGCCGTCGTCACCGCGGTGGAGTACTCGCACGACTACCCCGGCAACGAGGGGCACGACGCGGATGCCGAGGACCACGCCCACGACCACGGCGATGAGGCCGACGGCCACGCAGGACACGACCACATCGAGGGCTTCAACGAGCACGTCTGGTTCGACCCGCACACCATGACCCACGTCGTGGAGGCCATCGCCGAGGAGTTCACCGAGCTCGACCCCGATGGCAAGAGCGACTTCGAGGCCAACGCCGCGAAGATCACCGCCGAGCTGGAGGGCTTCGAGGGCGACCTGGAGACGCTGAAGACCGAGGCCGCAGGAGCAGAGGTCTTCATGACCGAGCCGCTGCCCGGCTACCTCGTCGAAGCCGCAGGACTCACCGACGCGACCCCCGACGGGTTCGCCGAGTCGGTCGAGGAGGGCACCGACGTCGCACCGGCCACCCTGCTCAAGGCGCTCGACGTGATCAAGGGCGGCTCGGTGCGCGCCCTGCTCGTGAACGCGCAGACCGGAGGCTCCGAGACGCAGCGCGTCGAAGACGCGGCGAAGGAGGCGGGCGTGCCCGTCGTGTCCTTCTCGGAGCTGCTGCAGGACGGATCGTCGTACGCTGAGTGGATGCGTGACGCGATCAAGAACCTCGCCGCCGCCGTCACCCCGTGAGCGGCGCCGGGGAGGGCGTCGCCGCGCCCGTGCTGGAGATCAGCGGCGCCGCTCTCCACCGCGGCGACCGAGAGCTGTGGTCGGGGCTCGACCTCACGGTGAACCCCGGCGAGTTCATCGCGGTGCTGGGGCCCTCCGGCTCGGGCAAGACCACGCTGCTGCGCAGCATCCTCGGTCTGCAGCCGCTGTCGGCCGGGACGATCACCGTGGCAGGAGAGCCCGTTCGCCGGGGGAACCCGCGCATCGGGTACATCCCGCAGCAGCGGTCCATCCCCGCGGACACCAGCATGCGGGCCCGCGACCTCGTCGCCCTCGGCGTGCAGGGCAGCCGCTTCGGGCTGCCCCTGCCGCACCGCGGCGACCGGGCGAAGGTCGACCGCCTCCTGGAGTCGGTCGGCGCGGCGCACTACGCCGAGCGCCGGGTCGGACTCCTGTCGGGGGGAGAGCAGCAGCGGCTCCGCGTCGGTCAGGCGCTGGCCGACGAGCCCTCGCTGCTGCTGTGCGACGAGCCGCTCTCCGCCCTCGACCTCGCGAACCAGGTCGCGGTGACCGACATCATCGACCGCCAGCGACGCGACCGCGAGGCCGCTGTCCTGTTCGTCACGCACGACATCAACCCGATCCTCGGCAGGGTCGACCGCATCCTCTACATCGCCGGCGGACGCTTCGTGCTCGGCACCCCCGACGAGGTGCTGCAGACGAGGGTCCTCACCGATCTCTACGGCACCCCGGTGTTCGTGCTCAGGGCCGGCGACCGGCTGGTGGTCGTCGGGGTCCCTGACGTCGAGCCTCACCACGCGCACGACGAGGAGGGCGCCGCATGAACTGGGGTGACGTCTTCTCCTTCCAGGACTACGGCGAGCTCGTCGCCCTCCTCGCGAACTCGATCATCGCCGGCGCCGTGCTCGGCATCGTCGGCGGCCTGATCGGCGTGTTCGTGATGCAGCGCGACCTCGCCTTCGCCGTCCACGGAGTGAGCGAGCTCTCGTTCGCCGGCGCCGCCGCGGCCCTGCTGTTCGGCGGGAGCGTGGTGGCCGGATCCCTCGGCGGGGCGCTCGTGGCCGCGATCCTCATCGGGCTGCTCGGCGCCAAGGCGCGGGACCGCAACTCGGTCGTCGGCGTGCTCATGCCGTTCGGGCTCGGACTCGGCATCCTCTTCCTGTCGCTCTACGACGGGCGCAGCGCCAACCGGTTCAGCCTGCTCACCGGGCAGATCGTGTCGGTGTCGAGCCCCGACCTCGGCTGGCTGATCGGCATCAGCCTCGTCGTCCTCCTCGGCCTGCTGCTCATGTGGAACCCGCTGCGGTTCGACTCGCTCGACCCCGAGTCGGCGGCCGCGCGCGGCGTGCCCACGCGCGCGGTGAGCCTGATCTTCATGGTGCTGCTCGGCCTGATCGTGGCCGTGAGCGTGCACATCATCGGCGCCCTGCTCGTCATGGCGCTGCTGGTGACCCCCGCAGCCGCCGCCATGCGCGTCACCGCCGGGCCGCTGGCCGTGCCGCTGCTCGCGGCGCTGTTCGGCTTCACGGCGGCGGTGGGCGGCATCCTGCTCGCGCTCGCCGGAACCCTCCCGGTGAGCCCGTACATCACCACGCTGTCGTTCCTGATCTACGTCGTGTGCTGGCTCGTGCAGCGCGTGCGCGGGCGGGTGCGCCGGGCCTGACGTCCACGGCTGTTGCTACACTGTAGTGCATGGTAGCGCCGACGAACGTACGCTTCACAGAGGCGGTCAACGATGCACTCACGCGCTTCGTCAAGACCACAGGTCAGACGAAGTCGAGCGTCATCAACAGCGCCGTCGAGGAGTGGCTCCGGATGCAGTTGCACCCGAGCATCCGCTTCCTCGCCGTCGAGACCGGAGAGCGGCGGGCCGCCGTGATCGGCGGTCCCCAGGTCTGGACGATCGCCGAGGCCTGGCTTGCTCACGACGTGAGCGAGCGCAGTCCGCAGGCGCTGGCCGAGACACTGGGCCTGCCGTTGGCGACGATCGACGATGCGCTGAACTACTGGGCCGAGAACCGTGCCGAGATCGACGACGTCATCGAGCGGCACCGGTCCGCACAGGACGAGGCGCTGGCCGCGTGGGAGAGGCGCAGGGCGATTGACGCCGCCTGACATCAGGCTGCTGCTCGACGAGCATTACCCGTCTCGGCTCGCTGCATCGCTTCGCGAGGCCGGGCTCGACGCCACGGCGATCGTGGAGCGCGCGGAGATGCTCGGGGTCGACGACACCTCCGTGTTGCGCGCAGCGAACGGGGAAGGGCGCATCGTCGTCACCGAGGACGTCACGACCTTCGGGATCGCGATGGCGCGGCTTCCCGACCACGCGGGCGTCGTCTTCTGCCACCACGCCCGCTTCCCGCGCACTCGGCCGGGGCTCGAGAGGCTGCGGCGATCGCTGCTCGCTTTCGCCGCAGACCCGCCCCCCGGCATCGGGCGGCCAGGGTTCGTGTGGTGGCTGTCGAGCTGAATCGACTCGGACGCGTCTCGGCTCACACCCGGGCGAGCGCCTCGATGTCTTCCAGGAACTCGGCCGCGGTCTCGGGGGAGACGGTGGTGCGGGTGCCGGCGATCGCCTCGAGGTAGTCCTGCGTGCTCGGTCCGTCGGGGGCGGATGCCGTGGCGCCCGACGCGATGGCCACCTCGAACGCGCGCTGCGAGGCGCTCCGCGCCGCGAACTCGATGTCGGCGGGGGAGAAGCCTTCCGTGCGGTCGACGAGGATGTCGATGTCGACGGCATCCGACACCTGTGCGGGGATGTAGCGGAGCCAGATCGCCGCCCGCGCCGCCCGGTCGGGCAGCCCGATGGGGATGACGTAGTCGAAGCGTCCGTGGCGGAGGAACGCGCTGTCGAGCGCGCGGATGAAGTTCGTGGCGCACACCAGGAGGCGGCCCGGCTGCTCTCGGAAGGTCGGGATGATCTTCAGCAGCTCGTTCGTGACGCCCTGCAGCGGGGACGGCGGCTCGCCGGACCGCTGGGCGGCGATCTCCTCGACCTCGTCGATGAAGACCACGGCGTGCTCGAGCTCGGAGATCTTGGTGAAGGTGTCCCGCAGCGCGCCGGCGAGACCCTTCGGATCGGCGGCCAGCCGCGAGGGGAACACCTCGACGAACGACCACTCCAGACGCGAGGCGATGGCCTTCGCGAAGGTCGTCTTACCGGTGCCGGGAGGGCCGAACAGCACCACGGCGCGCGGTGGCACGACGCCGAAGCTCTCCGCGAGGTCGGGTTCGGCGAGAGGCAGCACGAGCCGCTGCTCCAGGATCTCCTTCTCGCGCCGCATGCCCGACACCGACTCCCACAGGTCGCGCGGCATGAGGCGGCCGCCGAGCTCGGCGAGGGAGGTGAGCTCCTGCCGCTGCACCGGGATGCGCCGCTCGAAGTACTTCAGGTGGTGCTTCGACTCGAACCCGCGCGCCGCGAAGGCGGCGAGCCGCGTCTCGACCTCGGGCATCAGCGCTGAGAGCTTCGTCAGCCCGTGCGGCGCCATGCTCTTCTCCAGGGCGCCGAGGAGCGCCGAGCCGATGCCGCGGTCGCGCCAGGCCTCGTCGATCGCGAAGAACACGACCCAGCCCTGGTCGTGAGCCGCGCGTCCGACCACGGCGGCGATCACATCGTCTCCGTGCACCGCGACGATCGCGTGGTCCTTCTGGCAGGAGGCGACGACCTCGCTGAGGTCGTACACCGGCTCGATGCCGGCGCGCTTGAGCTCCTCCCACAGGTGCAGGATGCCGCCCAGATCGTCGTTGTGGAACTCGCGCAGTCGCCAGCCGGTCATCTGGACTCCCTCGTCTCGGATGCCGCAACGATACCGAGTCGCATGCACCCCGGCCGAACCCGCCCGTAACACTCCCCGCTCCCGCGTCTCTCGCCCCCACCGTCCCGGCATCCTCTCGCCTGCCGTCGAGCGCACGGGTTCTCGCCGAGTGCACGGCTTGTCGACGTGAAGATCCGGTGCACTCGTCGACTTCACGGGAAGTCGACGGGGGCGACGGGAGGGCGGGTGACGGTTCCCAGGCCGGGGAGAACACCGGCGATTAGACTCTCCTTATGGCTCAGCGGAACACCTGGCAGCGCGAACGCGTGCGCGAAGCGCTCGCCGACGCCCGCGGATTCGTGAGCGCGCAGAGCCTGCACGCGAGCCTCCGCGACGACAACACCGGCATCGGCCTCGCGACGGTGTACCGCGCGCTCGCCGGACTCGCGGCATCCGGCGACGCCGACTCGCTGCAGAGCCCCGAAGGGGAGGCGCTGTACCGCGCCTGCACCACCCAGGGGCACCACCATCACCTGATCTGCCGATCCTGCGGTCTGACCGTGGAGATCGAGGCCAAAGACGTCGAGCAGTGGGCGCATCGCACCGCCGCCCTGCACGGATTCACGGATGCCGCGCACGTCGTCGACATCTTCGGACTCTGCACCCCGTGCTCGAAGAAGGCCGCCGCGGCTCGAACCGACCTCGAGGAAGCGAGCGCGTGAGCAGCTCCGCCACCGCGGCGCCGCCCGCTCCGCACGCGCACCGCTCGGCACGCCCGCCGCGCTCTCCGTGGATCGGCGTGGGCCTGGGCGCCGCGATCGTCGCCGCGCTGTTCCTGGTCGACCGCTTCGTTCCGACGCTGTACACGGCATCCCTGCCGCATCGCGCGCAGGACGGCCTGACCCTCTCGATGAGCGTCCTCATCGAGGCGCTGCCGTTCGTGGTGCTCGGCGTGCTGCTGTCGATCGTCGTGCAGGTGTGGCTGCCCGCCGACGTCATCCACCGCTGGCTGCCGAAGAGGGCGTGGGCTCGACGGGCCGTGCTGTCGCTGCTGGGGATGCTGATCCCGGTGTGCGAGTGCGGCAACGTGCCCTTCGCCCGCGGTCTCATGATGCGCGGTCTCGCCCCCGCCGAGGCGCTCACCTTCTTGATCGCGGCGCCGATCGTGAACCCGATCGTGATCCTCACGACGCACGCGGCCTTCGGCTTCGACGACGGCATCCTCGTCGCCCGTCTCGTCGGCGGCTACCTGATCGCGAACCTGATCGGCTGGATCTACAGCCGGCATCCCTCTCCCGACGCCCTGCTCACCCAGCGCTTCGTCGACACCTGTGAGCGCGTCGCGCACGAGCCCGGCACGCCCG
Source organism: Microbacterium sp. MYb72 (assembly GCF_002979415.1). Lineage (GTDB taxonomy): Bacteria > Actinomycetota > Actinomycetes > Actinomycetales > Microbacteriaceae > Microbacterium > Microbacterium natoriense. The sequence continues at coordinate 21,868 of NZ_PCOT01000046.1, forward strand.
TGCGCCGCAGTCTCACGCAGTTCCTCGTCGAGCTGCGCGCCGTGATGCCGGCGCTCGTGATCGGATCCGCGCTCGCCGGGGCCGTGCAGGTGCTGGTGCCGCGCGACGTGCTGCTCGCGATCGGCGCGAATCCGGTGCTGTCGATCGTGGCGATGATGGCCCTGGCCATGACGGTCGCGATCTGCTCCAACGTCGACGCCTTCTTCGCGCTGTCGTTCGCCTCGACGTTCTCGGCCGGCGCCCTCGTGGCGTTCCTGCTGGTCGGTCCTCTGGTCGACGTGAAGATGCTCGCGCTCATGCGCACCACGTTCACCACCCGCACCCTGGCCGGCATCGTCGGCGTCGTGGTGCTCGCCGCCTTCGCGATCGGGATCGGGGTGAACGTCTTTGTCTGAGTCCGCGCACACTCACGCACCGTCCCGGGCCCGTTCGCTGGGCTCCCGGTGGCTGGGCATCGGCCTCGCGACCGTGCTCGCCGTCGTGACCCTCGGGCTCGGCGTCACCGGTCGACTCACGCTCTACATCAGCCCGGAGTCGGTCTGGTTCGCGTGTGCCGCCGCCGTCGTGACCCTGATCGGCGCGATCTGGTCGTGCACCCTGCCGCTCGGCGAGGAGGAGGGGCACGATCACGGCCACGAGCACGCGAGCCCCGGCGCTCTGGCGGCCACGGCCACGGTGACGGGAGGCGTGATCGCCTCCGGCGTCGTCGTCGCGGCGCTCGTGCTGCCCCCCGCCTCGCTCTCGGTCGAGCTCGCCATGTCGCGCGCGGGCGAGTCCTCCGCGCTGTTCGCCGGGGCCGATGACGTCACGCTCGGCGTCGCCGACACCACGAAGTTCGGGGTCGGCGACTGGGCCAGCGTCTTCGCGACCTCCACCAACACCTCCGCCTTCGACGGCACGACCGTGACCCTCACCGGCTTCATCACCCCGCAGGGCAGCAAGGGCGTGAACCTCACCAGGCTCGTCATCACGCACTGCGTGATCGACGCGCAGCCCGCGAACGTCCCGGTCACGATCACCGCCGGCGAGTTCAAGACCGGTCAGTGGGTCAAGGTCACCGGAGCCGTCAAGGCGGATGCCGACGGCGCACTGCACGTCGAGCCCACCTCGGTCGAGGCGATCGACGAGCCGGGGGATCCGTATGAGTACTGACGACGAGCGGCCGGACGCCCCTGCGGTGCCGCGCACGCGCGCCGAGATGCGCGCGGCGCGAGAGGCTGCCGCTGCCGCTGATACGTCGGGCGCGGATGC
>NZ_PCOT01000047.1 GCF_002979415.1 Microbacterium sp. MYb72
CCGACCAGCTCGACACGTTCGTGCAGGAGGGCGGAGGCGACGGCGTCGTCCTCGGCTCGCACCTGGTGCCGTCGGGGCTCGACGAGTTCGTCGACCAGGTGGTCCCGCTGCTGCAGGAGCGCGGATCGCTGCGCGCCGACTACGAGGGCACGACCCTGCGGGACAACCTCGGTCTGCCGGTGCCCGAACGCGCGGGGCAGCTGCTCTCGGCGGGGACGGAGAGCGCGCGATGAGCATCCCCGCGACGATCGATGCCGCGGCCTTCACCCGGGAGTGGGAGGACTGGCATGCCGCGCATGAGCGCCGGCGCGCCGATCCGCACGGCTTCCTCGCCGTGACCGGGCTGTTCTGGCTGTCGGAGGAGCCGACCGCGGTGCCGGGTCTTCCCGGGCTGTGGAGCACCGGCGCCGAGGGTCCCACGGTCGAGCTCGCGCACGACGAGGAACTGATCGTCGAGGGCGCGACCGTGGGAGGCACGCACCGCTTCGGCCCGATCGCCGAGCGGGACGGCGTCACGGTCGGCTTCTCCGGAGGCGTCGTGGAGGTCGCCACGCGCGGCGGCCGCGGCATCCTCCGTCCCCGGCGGTCGGACTTCGCATTCCTGCGCGCGTACGCGGGGACCCCCGTCTATCCGGCCGACCCCGGCTGGCGCGTTCCCGCACGGTTCGTGCGCTTCATCGCGCCGCGATCGATCGAGGTGGGAGCCGCGGTCGACGGTCTGAGCCACGTGTACGACTCCCCCGGCTATGCGGAGTTCGCGATCGACGGGGAGGTCTTCCGCCTGCTCGCCTTCCCCGGGCATCGACCGGGCGAGCTGTTCATCCTCTTCACGGATGCGACGAGCGGCGTGACCACCTATGCGGCGAACCGCACGGTGACGATCGAGGTGGCGGACGACTCCGACGACACGGTGATCGACTTCAACCGGGCCGTGAACCTCCCGTGCGCCTACACGGACTTCGCGACCTGCCCGCTGCCGCCGGCGGAGAACCGTCTGCGCATCGCGGTCGAGGCCGGCGAGAAGACGCCGAGCGACCGGGTGGAGGGTGTCTTCTCCGCCACGGGGATCGTGCCGTCCGGTCGACTCTGACGGAGAACAGAGAGGAGGACGTGCCCCGCGGGACACGTCCTCCTTCCGCGTCTTTCCCCTGTCAGCTGCGCGGACCGAGGTCCAGACCGAAAGCCAGCAGGTCGAGGAAGAGCCCCGGCTCCACCTCGATGCGGTGCTCGCGCTCGAGGAGGCGACGGAAGCCGAGCTTCGCGTAGAGCGCGTGCGCGCCGAGCATCTCGGGACCGCTGTTCATCACGACGCGATGGGCGCCGCGCTCGACGGCCAGCGCGATCACGTGCCTCGTCAGCGCCTCGCCGATGCCGCGGCCGCGCGCCGACGGAGACACGGCGAGCTGCCGGAAGTCGAGCTCTCCCTCCTCCGCCAGCTCGGAGAGCTGCTCCCCGGGGCGCGGCACCCACACGCTGCCGACGATGACGCCGCCTGCGTCCTCCGCGACCCACACGTCGCCGAGGGCGACACGGGCGTCGACGTCACGCAGGGACTCGACGTACGCGGGTGAGAGACCGGTGTAGCTGGAGAGGTACGCCTCTTCGGTGAGGCGCCCGACGAGAGCGTGCTCGGCCGGCGCGATGAGACGGATGACGAGGGCGGGCGCCCGCGTGCCGGGTGCGGATGCCGTCACGCCCGCACCGCCGTGGCGAGGGCGCGCTCGGCGGGAGAGCCGAGCCCCCACGCTGCGGCGAGGAGCTCGTAGGAGCGCGCACGGTCCGCGGGGTCGTGGGTGATCGTGGTGACCAGCAGCTCGTCGGCGCGGGTGACCCGCTGCAGGGTCTCCAGCCGCTCGGAGACGTGATCGGGATCGCCGACGAACCGGGTGTCGAGGCGGTCCCCGACGGCATCCAGGAGGTCGGGTTCGAACGGCTCGACGAGAGCGTCTTCGGGGCGCGGATAGGCGATGGCGCCCTGACCGGCGCGGATGCTGTGCACCCATTCAGCGTAGCCGCGGCCCACGCGCTCGGCGTCGGCGGCGGTGTCGGCGACCAGCACATCGGCCGACACGATCACGTGCGGCGCATCCAGCACGCCGGGGCGGAACGCGCGACGGTACGCGTCGACCGCGTCGAGCACGAAGCTGCCGGCGACGTGGTAGTTCGCGCCGAACGGCAGTCCGAGTCGGCCCGCGAGCTCGGCGCTGGGTCCTGCCGTGCTGCCGTGCAGCCAGACCTCGATCGGCTGCCCTTCGGCGGGCGTCGCATGGATCGGTACTCCCTCGGGTGCGACGTAGGAGCCCTCGATCAGGGCGAGGATGTCGAGCACGTCCTGCTCGAAGCGGTCGGCGTCGCCCGCGGTCCGTCTCAGCAGCCGTGCCTGCGCGGCGAACCGCACGGCGTCGAAGGCGAACGGCCGCGCGGCGGGGAGGAGCAGTCCGTCGACGACCCTGGCCTGCGGCGGCGCCGGCTCCGACGCACGGCCGGTCGGCTGCGTCGTCGAGCCGGAGCGGCCGATGCCGAGGTCGAAGCGTCCTGGATGCAGGGCCGCGACGACGCCGGCGGCCTCGACCACCTGGAGCGCCGAGTAGTTGCCGATGATCGTCGCGGAGGTGCCGATGCGGATGCGCTCGGTGGCTGCGGCGACCGCGGCGAGCAGCACGTGCGGCGCGGCGCCGGCCACACCGGGGTTCAGGTGGTGCTCGGCGAGCCAGTACCGGCGGTAGCCGAGGCGCTCCGCCGTCCTCGCGAGCGCGATCGTGTCGCGCAGCCCCTGCGCCGGAGTCGACCCGGCGCCGAAGGGCGAGAGGTCGAGGATGCTGAGTGGTGCGCGGTCGGTCATGGTCTTCGTCCTTCTCGGTGCGGAGGTGCGGCGGAGGCATGCGGGCCGGCGCTCTCGCGCACGGCCCGCACCTCTGGGTCAGGACTTCGGAAGCCCCTGCGGGTTGATCTCGGACGCGTCGATGCCCTCGGAATCGAGCCCCCAGGCCTTCAGGACCTCGGCGTACTTCCCGTTCGCGATGAGCTCGTTCAGCACGATGCCGACGGGTTCGATCAGGCCGTTGCCCTTCGCGGTCCCGGCGGCGATCGTCGCCGCGAGCGGCCAGCCGCCGGGGACGATCCCCACGAGCCTGGTGTCGCCGGTCTCCCGCGCCGCCCAGGCCGCCGTGGCGTTCGGGCCGAAGCTCGCGTCGACACGGCCGGACTGCAGCGCGAGCGTCGCAGCGGCGTTGTCGTCGTAGTACTGCAGCTCGGCCGGGGCCTTGCCGTCTGCCTCGAGCTCCTCGTTCCACTTGAGCAGCACCTGCTCCTGGTTGGTGCCGGAGCCGACGACGATCTTGAGGCCGGAGATGTCCGCCGCCTCCTCGATCTTGTCGATCGTGCTGTCCGCCTTCACGTAGAAGCCGAGCAGGTCCTGCCGGTAGCTCGCGAAGTCGAAGAGCTCCTTGCGCTCCTCGGTGACGGTCACGTTGGAGGTGATGAGGTCGTACTTCCCCGACTGCACGCCGAGGGGCCAGTCCGCCCAGGCGACGACGACGGGGTTGTACTCCAGCCCGAGCCCTTCGGCGATCAGGCTGCCGATGTTCGGCTCGGTGCCCGCAGGGAGGGTCTCCCCGTCGGGGACGTAGCTGAGCGGCGGCACGAAGGCGCCGACGGCGACGGTGAGCTTGCCCTTCTCGATCGGTTCGAAGCCGCTCTCCTTCAGCGCGGCGACGGCCTCGGGGACGACCTCGCCGGTGACCCATTCGATGTCGTCGGCCGACACGTTGGCCGAGGTCTCCTTCGGGGCGGGGGTCGCGTTGTCGGCGGCCGCCTCCGTCGGGCGGTTGAGGGTGACGGCGGTCACGACGCCGGCGATCGCGAGCACCGCCGCGGCGGCGACTCCGATCGCGACGCCCTGCTTCTTGCTGAGTGCCATTTCTGTGTTCTCCTTGGATGCTGCGGACGGGCCGCGTTCGGGTCGTGCAGGTCAGCCCAGCACCTTGGACAGGAAGTCCCTGGTGCGGGGGTTCTGGGGGTTGCTGAGCACGTCGGCCGGAGGCCCCTGCTCGACCACGACGCCGGCGTCGAGGAACACCACGCGGTCGGCCACCTCCCGGGCGAAGCCGATCTCGTGCGTGACGATGATCAACGTCGTGCCGAGCTGCGCGAGGTCGCGGATGACGTCGAGCACCTCCCCGACGAGCTCGGGATCCAGGGCGCTGGTCGGCTCGTCGAACAGGAGCACCTTCGGTTTCAGCGCGAGGGCGCGGGCGATCGCGACGCGCTGCTGCTGGCCGCCGGAGAGCTGCCGCGGGTAGGCGTCGGCCTTGTCGGCGAGACCCACGCGGTCGAGCAGGCCCAGCGCCAGCTCCCGCGCATCGTCCGTGCTCAGCCTCTTCAGCGCGATGGGCGCCTCGGTGACGTTCTCGAGCGCGGTGAGATGCGGGAACAGGTTGAAGTTCTGGAACACGATGCCCACCTGCGTGCGGCGCCGCAGGATCTCGCGCTCGCGCAGCTCCTGCAGCTTCTCTCCGCGCAGCTCGTAGCCGATCAGCTCGCCGTCGACCGTGACCGATCCGCGGTCGACGCTCTCGAGGTGGTTGATCGTGCGCAGCAGCGTGGACTTGCCGGAACCGCTGGGGCCGAGCAGTGCGACCACCTCCCCCGGCTGCACCGTCAGGTCGATGCCGGAGAGCACCTCGACGCCGCCGTAACTCTTGTGGACGTTGTGGATCTCGACGAGCCCCCTGGTCGCGGTCTCCGCGGCGACGGCGGTCATCGGACGCCCCCTCCGGATGCGGTGAGCGCGGACGCGACCGGCGCCTCGGGTGGGGCATCCCCCAGCCGCGTCCACTGTGCGCTCGCCCAGCGGCGCGCCCGCTGGAGCGGGGTGGGCGGCAGGGTGCGCACGGAGCCGCGGGCGAAGTGCCGTTCGATGTAGAACTGGGCGATGCTGAGGATCGTGGTGATGATCGTGTACCAGACCACGGCGACGAGCAGGAGCGGGATGACCCGGCTGTTGCGGTTGTAGATCACCTGCACGGCGTAGAAGAGCTCGGGGATCGCGATCACGAACACGACGGAGGCGCCCTTGACGAGGCCGATCACCTCGTTGGTCGCGTTGGGGATGATCGAGCGCATCGCCTGCGGGAGGATGATGCGGAAGAGCCGTCTGCTGGCCGGGATGCCGAGAGCGGCCGCGGCCTCCTGCTGCCCCTGGTCGACCGAGATGAGGCCGCCCCGGATGATCTCCGCCGAGTACGCGGCCTGATGCAGCCCGAGCCCGAGGATCGCCGCGGCGAACGCGCTGATGAGCTGCACGGTCGGGAACTCGACGATCCAGAAGTCGGTGGTGAACGGGGTGCCGAGCCCGAGGGTCGGGTAGAGGTAGCCCAGGTTGTACCAGACGATGATCTGCACGACGAGCGGCACCGAGCGGAAGAACCAGATGTACCCCCACGCCGCGGAGCTCAGCAGGGTCGACGTCGAGAGCCGGCCGAGGGCGATGATCGTGCCGAGCACGAAGCCGACGACCGCCGACACCGCGGTGATCGAGAGCGTGTAGCCGATGCCGATGAGCACGGGACCGGAGAAGAAGTACTCGGCGAACGAGTCCCACATGTAGCGGTCGTTCGTGAAGAGGCTCCAGACGAACTGGGCCAGGACGAAGATGATGATCGCGGCGATCGTCCATCGCCACCAGTGGCGCGGATGCACCACGGTGACGGCGCCGAGATCCACCTTCCCCCGCGCATCCTGGGGGCGGTCGATCTCGAGATCGACCGCGGTGCCGACGGGTGGGGCGGCTGTGTCAGTCATGGTGATCCTCGTGCTCCGAGCGGCACCGGGTGTGCCGCGTGAAGCCAAGGTAGGGGCATCGCAATCGCTGATCACAGCCGGGTTTCACACGTCGCAACCGGCAGACGCACGCCGTAACCGAGGGGCTCGTCGCGTAACCGGACGGCTCCGCCGGTAACACGGGAAGCGGCGGATCAGGCCCTGCGGAGGATCTGCTCCGTCACCCTCGTCGAGAAGTGCAGGGCGTCGACGGGGATCCGCTCGTCGGCCGCGTGGAACTCGCCGAACACGTCGAAGTCGGCGGGCACGCGCAGCGGCACGAAGCCGTAGCCGCGGATGCCGAGCTGAGCGAGGTGCTTGTTGTCGGTGCTCGCCGGGAGGAGGTACGGCACCACCAGCGCCCCCGGGTCCTCTGCGGCGATCGCCCCCTGCAGGACGTCGATCAGCGGCGCATCCAGCGGCGCCTCGATCGCGGGGACCGCATGGCCCCACGAGATGTCGACCCCCTCGCCGACCACGGCCGCCAGTTCGTCGCGCAGCGCGGCATCCGCTCCGGGCAGGACCCTGATGTCGAGGCGCGCTGATGCCTCCGCGGGGATCACGTTCGTCTTGCCGCCGGCGGCGAGCACGGTGGGCGACACCGTGTTGCGCGCCGATGCTCCGACGAGGGAGGACACGAACCCGAGCTCGGCGAGCTGCTCGTCGAGCTCGCTGTCGGCGCCGGATACGCGGAGGCCGCGGTGCTCCTCGAACACCTGGAGGAACCGGTCGAGGGCGGGCGTCCGGACGACCGGGAACCGGTGCGCGCCGACGGCGGCGACGGCGCGGGCGAGACGCACGACCGCGTTGTCGGCTGTCGGGCGGGAGCCGTGGGCCGCGTGGCCGCGCGCCGTGAGGGTCGCCCAGGTCACGCCCTTCTCGGCGGTGGCGACGAGATACGCGCGGCGATCGTCGGCGAGAGGCACGGAGAAGCCGCCCACCTCGCTGATCGCCTCGGTGGCGCCGGCGAACAGCTCCGGCCGGTGTCGGACGATCCAGCGCGCTCCCCACACGCCACCGGCCTCCTCGTCGGCGAAGAAGGCGAAGATGAGGTCGCGGCGGGGAACGACGCCGTCGCGACGGAACGCGCGGGCGATCGCGAGGATCGTGCCCGCGTAGTTCTTCATGTCCACCGCTCCGCGGCCGTACAGGACGCCGTCGTGGATCTCGGCCCCGAAGGGCGGGTGGGTCCAGTCGGCCTCCTCGACGGGCACGACGTCGAGGTGCGCGTGCACGACCAGCGCCCCCGCGTCGGGGTCGGAACCCTCGAGTCGCGCGACGACGCTGGCGCGTCCGGGCTGCGGCTCGACGAGGTCGACCCGATAGCCCACCTCTTCGAGCCTCTCCTTCACGAACAGCGCGGCTCGTGTCTCGCCGTCGCCGATCGTCGCGGCATCCCCCGTGTTGACGCTGTCGATGCGGATGAGCGCGCGGATGAATTCGAGCGCCTCGGTCTCGAGCGGGCTGGGTGCGGTCATCTGCGTATCTCCTCGGGGTCCACCCGGGCGCCCGCCCGGCGTCGCCTCACGCTACCCGCGGCGCACAGGGCGGATGCCGCACGCCGACGCAGTACGTCATCGAGCGTCTCACAGCGTCGCTCGGCGTGCGGGCGAGGTGGCGGACGGGCGACACTCGACGTATGGCATCTGTGAACGACGGAGGCATCGTGCGCGGCATCCTCCCCCGTCCGGAAGGCGCGTCGGCATGAGCGCGATCTCGCTGGACTGGTTCCTGCCGCTCACCGGAGACTCCCGCACCGACATCGGCCTCGGCAGCGCGACCGCCTACGACCCGGCCGGTCGGGTGGCGGCTCAGCGCGAGCCCACCGTGGACTACCTCGCGCAGATCGCGCGCGCCGCCGAGCAGCTGGACTACGAGGCGGTGCTCGTGCCCTCCGGCGGCGGCAACGAGGAGAGCTGGACGATCGCCTCGGCTCTCACCCAGCACACCCGCGCGCTCGACTACCTCATCGCGGTCCGGCCGGGACTCGTCTCCCCGACGCTGCAGGCGCAGACCGCCGCGACGTTCCAGAGCATCAGCGGCGGGCGGCTGCGGGTCAACATCGTCGTCGGCGGCGAGGATGCAGAGCAGCGCCGCTTCGGCGACACCATCGGCAAGGACGATCGATACCGCAGGGCAGCAGAGTACCTCGGCATCCTGCGCCGCCTCTGGGCCGGAGAGAACGTCACCCACGACGGCGAGTTCTTCCGGATCGAGGATGCGCAGCTCCGGACGGCCGTGCCGGCGCCGCCGATCTACCTCGGGGGCTCATCGGATGCCGCGATCGAGGTCGCCGCCGCGCACGCCGACGTGTTCCTCACGTGGGGCGAGCCCCCGGCGCAGGCGGCCGAGAAGATCCGTCGCGTGCAGACGAGGGCTGCGGTGCTCGGGCGCAGGCTCGACTACGGCGTCCGCCTGCACGTGATCGCCCGTCCGACCTCTGAGGAGGCGTGGTCGATCGCGGACTCGCTGATCGACGGCCTCGACCCGGAGGTCCTGGCGCGGCGGAGGGACACGCTCTCCCGCTCGCAGTCGGTCGGCCAGCAGCGTCAGAACGCGCTCAGCAGCGGCGGGCTCACCCGCAGCGACCTGGAGGTGCACCCGGGGCTCTGGGCCGGGGTGTCGCTGGTGCGCGGCGGGGCGGGCACGGCGCTCGTCGGCAGCTACGAGGAGGTCGCCGATCTCGTCGCCGAGTACCACGGTCACGGCTTCACGGAGTTCGTGCTGTCGGGCTACCCCCACCTCGAGGAGGCGTACTGGTTCGCCGAAGGGGTCCGACCGCTGCTCAGGGAGAAGGGCCTGCTCGACTGAGCCCTCAGTCCATCGGGAACAGGATGACCAGGTCGTCGCCCTCCGCGGGGTCGCCGCGGCCGTCGGTGTTGTTCGTCAGCAGCCAGATCGCCCCCGCCGTGACCATGACGTCGCGGAGCCGTCCGTACTCTCCGACGACGCTCTCGGCGCTCGTGGACAGGTCGTCGAGCGGCACGCTGCGCAGTCGTTCACCGCGCAGGTTCGCGATGAGGATGTCGCCGTTCGTCACCGCGATGCCGCTGGGGCTCGCCTCCGCCGGACGCCACTGCTGCACGGGGTCGGTGTAGTCCGCGTCATCGGCCGCGCCCTCGACCTCCGGCCAGCCGTAGTTCCCCCCTGCCTCGATGACGTTGAGCTCGTCCCAGGTGTCCTGCCCGAACTCGGTCGCGTACATCGTGCCGTCGGCATCCCACCCGATGCCCTGCGGGTTGCGATGGCCGTAGCTGTACACGGGCGACCCGGGGAACGGGTTGTCGTCGGGGATGCCTCCCTCGGGCGTGAGTCTGAGGATCTTGCCGGAGAGGGCGTCGAGGTCCTGCGCGCTGTCGCGGTCTCCCGCATCGCCCGTGGTGACGTAGAGCATCCCGTCCGTCCCGAAGGCGAGGCGCCCGCCGTTGTGGTTCGATGCGGAGGGGATGCCGTCGATCACCGTCGCCGGAGGGCCGAGCGAGAGGGCGCCGGGCTCGCCGAGGAGCGTCCGGCGTTCGACCCGGTTCCCGTCGTCGGCGGTGAGATAGGCGTACAGGTCCCCGTCGCGCACCGCGAGCCCGAGGAGCCCGCCCTCCCCGCCTGCGACGACGCCGCCGATCACTCCGACCTCGTGCCTGGCTCCGCTCTCGTCGAACTCCAGCACCCGGCCGCTGTCGCGCTCGCTGATCAGGAGCGCATCGCCGTGGAGGACCATCGACCAGGGCGCATCGAGGCCGTCGGCGAGCACGATCGGAGCCGGTGCGGATGCCACAGGCTGCCCGCTCGACGACGTGCACGCGGCGAGCGCGAAGACGGATGCCGTCGCGCAGCACGCGACCGTGCGACGCAGCACCGCCGTTCTCTGTCCGCTCGTCCCGACCATGCGTCCCATCCAACGCCCCGCGCCGCGCCGAGGGAAGCCCCGCCGCCCGCATCGTTACGCTGAGCACATGACCCGGTCGCGACGCATCACACCGAGCCAGGCGGTCTCCGCGCTGCGGAGGATCCCCGCCACCCTGACCATGGTGGGGCTGATCCTCCTCGTCGGCGTCGCATCCCGAGGGCTGTGGATGCCGTTCGAGGATGCCGATCTCTTCGAGACTGTCGCCTACGGGCTGCCGAACCTCTCCGACGGCAGGTGGTGGACGCCGGTCACCGGAACGTTCTTCATCGGCCAGCCGTGGGTCTATGCGATCACGATCGCCAGCTTCTGGGGCATGGGCTACCTCGAGTTCCGTCGCGGCTCGCGCGTGGCCCTCGCCTACTTCTGGGTCGGACAGCTCTTCGCCGTCCTCGCCACGGCCCTCACGCTGCTGCTCCTGTCGCAGGTCCCCTGGGCCTGGGCGCAGACGCAGGCCCAGTCGCTCGATGTCGGAGCGTCCGGTGGCACGATGGCCTGCATCGCCGCGGCCGTGGGCCTGTTCCGGGCGCCGTGGCGCGTGCGCGGCTGGCTCGTGCTCCTGGGCTTCGTCTTCGTCATGATGCTGTTCTGGGGTGCGGTCGACGATCTGGAGCACCTGCTCGCCGTGCTGCTGATCCTCGTCACGGACCGTTCGCTGCGGGTCCGCAGGACGACCGTGCGGGAGCAGCGCCTGATCGCCGTGATCGCCGTGATCGCGCTCACCGCGGCCGAGATCATCACGATCCTCCTCCCCACCGACGGGCCGTTCGGCCCGACCGAACCGGTGTCCGGCGGTGTCGTCGACGTGGCGATCGATGTCGCGGTCGTCCTCCTCATCGTGCGTGGGCTCCGCCGGGGTCGCCGCTGGAGCTGGGTGCTCGCGATCATCCTCGGTGCGCTCAACGTGCTGGGCGGGGTCCTCGTCCTGACGCTCATCATGCTCACCAGCGCCGCGGAGCTCGAGTCCGTCATCTACGGCGAGACCGAGCTGTCGCTCGCGAGCGCGTTCCTCTGGCTGCTCGTGCTGATCTACCTGATCGTGGTGCGGCGCGCGTTCCGGGCGAAGAGGTCGTCGAAGCTCGGCATCCAGCCCGCCCCGACCCTCGCCGACCTGCTGCGGACGCTGCGCGCCCACGGCGGCGGCACCCTCTCCTGGATGACGACGTGGGAGGGCAACAGCTACGCCGGGACGACCGGCGGCATCGTCGCCTATCAACGACGGGGCGGAGTGGCCCTGGCGCTCGCCGATCCGATCGGCCCCGCCGAGACGCGCGCCGCGGCGGTGGAGGAGTTCATCCACACCGCCGAGAACGCGGGGCTCGTGCCGTGCTTCTTCAGCGCCGACGACGCGACGCGCGCCGCCGTGCCCGACACCTGGCGCAGCCTGGTCGTCGCCGACGACACGATCGTCGACCTGCCCGGCCTGTCGTTCACCGGCAAGCGCTGGAACTCCGTGCGCACCTCCCTCAACAAGGCCGGCCGCGAGGAGATGACCTTCCGTCTCACGCACCTGAAGTCGGAGCCGTGGGGCGTGCAGCAGCAGCTCCGCGCGATCTCCGAGGCGTGGGTCGGCGACAAGGACCTCCCCGAGATGCGCTTCACCCTCGGCACCCTGGACGAGGCGGAGGCGCACGAGGTGCGGCTCGCGCTCGCCGTCGCGCCGAACGGAGACGTCGACGGCTTCCTCTCCTGGCTGCCGATCTACGGCGAGGGCGGCGTCGTGCGCGGGTGGACGCTCGATCTCATGCGGCGCAGGGAGGGCGGATTCGGCCCCGTCATGGAGTACCTGATCGGCTCGTCCGCGACGCAGTTCTCCGAGGAGGGCTGCGAGATCATGTCGCTCTCCGGGGCCCCGCTCGCCCACGACTACCCGCCGGACGCCGGCATGATCGCGGCGCTGAGCGACCGCCTCGCCGAGGCGCTCGAGCCGGTCTACGGCTTCGGGTCGCTGCACCGCTTCAAGCAGAAGTTCCACCCGCGCTACGAGACGATGTACCTGCTGTTCCGCGACGAGAGCGACCTCGCCGCGATCGGCGGGGCGCTGACGAGGGCGTTCCTGCCCGACGCGACGCTGCGGCAGTTCGCCGGAGCCGGTCTGGAGCTCGTGCGCGGGCCCCGCGACTGAACGCGCTCAGCCGTCGCGAGGCGGCCGACGCAGGTGCTTGGGGTGCGAGGGCCGGGCGGGCCGACCGAGGCCTCAGCCGTCGCGCGGAGGCTTGCGCAGCTGCTTCACGTCGGTGCGGCGCTGCTTCTCCTTCAGCCGGCGCTCCTTCGCGCCGCGACTCGGCTTCGTGGGTCGGCGCGGCGGGGCGGGCGGGCGCAGGGCCTCGGCGACGACCGACGCGAGACGCTCGCGCGCGGCATCCCGGTTGCGAAGCTGGGCGCGGTGCTCGGATGCCGCGATCGTCAGCACCCCTCCGACCAGCCGGCCGCTGAGCCGGTCGAGCACGCGTTCCCGCTGGACCGGCGACAGCGCAGCGGAAGCCGCGGCATCCCAAACCAGCTCCACGCGGGAGTCTGCGGTGTTGACGCCCTGGCCGCCGGGTCCCGACGACCGCGAGAACCGCCACGACAGCTCGGACTCGGGGATCGTGACGCCCGCGGTGACCCGCAGTCCGGGGCGATGGGGAGAGGGCATGCATCCATCATCTCGCGCCCTGTGTCCAGCTCGCGGTTCACAACTCCTCACGAACGGGGTGATCCGGCCGAGCTTCGGCCGGATCACCCCGTCTGACGCCGATTCTTGAGGAGTTGTGAACCGATCGCCCCGGCCCGCGGGGCTCCCGCGGCGAGATCAGACCGCGGCGTCGACGGCCGCATCCGCGGCGGCCGGAGCGGCGACGGGACCCCGGCCGCGGCGGCGCCCTTCGGGGCCGCCTTCGCGGTGTTCGCGATGTGGGCGCGCCCGAGGACGATCGCGGCGACGATCATGAGCACGACGCCCAGCCAGTACGGGGCCGCGTGGCTGACACCGGCGTAGAGGGCGGCGGCGATGAGGGGCGCGACCGTGCTCATCGCGGCGTTCAGCGACTGCGTCGCCCCGCCCAGCCAGCCCTGCTCGTCGTCACCCACGGCGTTCGACATCGCGCCGTCCATCGCGGCCTGCGATGCGCCCTGACCTGCGGCGAGGAGGAGCGCTCCGACGATGAACACCCACGGCTGCGCGAGCACGGAGGCCACGATCGCGAGGGCGGCGAGACCGACAGCCTGCGCCACGATGCCGCTGACGATCACCCCGCGCTCTCCCATGCGCGGCAGCAGGATGCCGAGCACCACGCCCTGGATGAGGATGTCGATGATGCCGACCGCGGCCGTCAGCAGACCGATCTGGGTGGGCCCCCACTGGATCGAGTCCAGCGCGAGAACGCTGAAGTTGTTGACGAAGAACCCGAACGGAAGGGCGAGGATGCCGAAGCCGATCATGAGTCCGCGGAGCTCCTTGCGGCCGAACGCGTCCGTGAACACCGCGAACGGCTGGACGTCCTTGGCGGAGATCGCGGAGATCCGGTTCTCCGGCCTGAGGCTCTCGGGGAGCAGGAAGATGCTGAGGATCGCGATGGTGAGGGCGACCGCCGCGGTGAGGAAGACGGGGAGGCGCAGGTCGATCGCGGCGAGGAGGCCGCCGATGGCCGGCCCGATCATCATGCCGATGCCGGAGAGGGCGCCCAGCAGGCCGAAGCGCTGGGCGCGCTTCTCGGGCGGCGTGATGTCGGCGAGGTAGGCGAAGAGCGCGGGCATGTCGCCGGCGGTCAGCCCCTGGATGACACGGGCGAGCACGAGCACCCAGATCGCTCCGCCGATGCCGAACAGGGTCATCGAGAAGGCGGCGCCGAACGCGGCCGCGATGATCACGGGGCGTCGGCCGAAGCGGTCGGAGAGGCGCCCGAGGAAGGGGGCGACGAGGAAGGCGCAGAGTCCGTTGATCGCCTCGAGGACGCCGACCCAGATCGCAAGGTCCTTCTCATTCGAGACGTACTCCAGCACCACGAAGGGCAGGACGGGGAGGACGACGGTCATCCCGATGACGGTCAGCATCGTCAGGACGACGAGCATGACCCAGGCGCGGTTGCCGACGCGACCGGTCGAATTGAGTGAAGTCATACCGAAAGTGTATCGATACCAGTTTCAGTGTCAAGCCACTTATGAATCCGGTCCGCGATAGAGTGGTCGGCATGACGAGCACCGAGCCGATGGGTCGACGCGAGCGGAAGAAGGCGGCGACCCGCAAGAACATCTCCGACGTCGCGACGAAGATGTTCCTCGATCGCGGCTTCGACAACGTCAGCATCCGCGAGATCGCCGACGCCGCCGATGTCTCCCCCACCACCGTCTTCGCGCACTTCCCGCAGAAGGAGGCGCTGGTCTTCGACGAAGACGACGAGCAGCGCGACCGGCTCGTCAGCGCCGTGCGCGGACGCGCAGACGGCATCTCGATCAACCGGGCGCTCCATGACTTCTACTCCACCGACGTCCGCACCAACGTCGATGAGCACGGCGACGACGTCACCCGGATCTTCATGGCGTTCCTGAACGAGACGCCGGTGCTTCGCGAGTACGCGGCTCGGATGTGGCTCCGCCACGAGGACGCCCTGTCGGACGCGATCGCCGACGAGCTCGGACTCGACGCGCCGACCGCCGAGATCAGGGTCTACTCCCGCTTCGTCCTGCAGATGCTGCTGCTCGTCAACGACGCCGACGATCAGCTCGGCACGCTCGACGCCGGGTTCGCGATCCTGGAGAGCGGATGGTCGCCGGTCGAGGCGCGGTTGGCGAGCGCGCGCACCGACGCACGATGAACTCCTATCGGCGGGACGACTGGGAGGCGAGCCCTGAGCTTCCGTCGACCGTCGTCGCGCCGTACCTGATGGGGACGGGGGTCGTCACCGGAGAGGACACCGGAACCCGCCCGCTCTCCCCTCCGCACTCCCACGCCGACGCGATGCTCGCGTGGTGCTACCGCGGCACCGTGTGGGTGCACCTGCAGGACGCGATGTGGCGCCTCGCCCCTGGTCAGGGCGTGTGGATCCCCGCGCGGACGCCGCACACGGCGCACCACGAGCGGGACTCCGTCGGGTGCTACACGTACCTGCCCGCGACATCCGCGATCGCGCCGATCGACGACGTCACCCGGGTGCTCGTGCCGCGCGCCGTCCAGGAGATGCTGCTGCACCTCGGCATCAACGACATGCCCACCGATCTGCGCGTGCGCATCCAGGGCACGCTCATCGAGATGCTGCAGCAGCCGGCGCCTGAGGCGCTCGACGGCTGGGGCGAGGTCCCGCTGCCCGCCGACGAGCGCGTGCGCGCCCTGGTGCAGGCGGTGCTGGACGATCCGGGCGACCCGCGCAGCGCGGGTGAGCTGTTCCTCGCGCACGGCCTGCACGAGCGCACGGTCCTGCGCATCTTCCAGAACGACGTCGGCATGACGTTCGGCCGGTGGCGCACCGGCGTGCGGATGACCCTCGGCGCCCGCCTGATCGTCGACGGCACCCCCATCGGAGCCGCGGCCCACCGGTGCGGCTACGCCACGACGAGCGCGTTCTCCGCGAGCTTCAAGGAGCGGTTCGGACTCACCCCGCGTCAGCACGTCGCTCGCGTGCAGGCCGACTCGGCGCACCACCTCTACTGGCGCTGACCCTCGCGCCCATCCGACGCGTTCTGTCCGTATAGCGACACAAGTCGTCCATCGATCGACACTGGCCGTGTTCTCGGCGTTCTAGCATCGTTCTGTTAGGGCATGCTTACCTAACTTCTTGCCGCGTCGACGCGGCGCTCCCCTCCCCATCTCTCTGAAGGAGAACCATGTCGCACGCTCTCGCGCGCCCGAAGATCCGGCGAGGCTCCGCGCTCGTCGCCGCGGCCATCGCCGCCGCCCTCACCCTGGCCGGGTGCTCGACCACCGGAGAAGGCGCGGAGTCCGCCTCGTCGTCGACGTCCACCGACGGCGTGGTCATCGAGCACGGACACGGCAAGACCGTGATCCCCGAGAAGCCCCAGCGTGTGGTCGCCCTCGGCTGGATGACGCCCGACATCGTCGCCGCACTCGGCACCAACCCGGTCGGCATCGAAGAGGTGTGGGGCGCCGGCGAGAGCGGCTACCAGCCCTGGTTCGAGGAGTTCGTCACCGAGGAGTACGGCGAGACCCCCGAGATCATCCCGTTCACCGAGGACGGCCCCAACTACGAGGCGATCAAGGCTCTCAAGCCCGACCTGATCCTCAGCCTGTACTCGGGCGTGACCGACATGGAGTACGAGCGGCTGAGCGAGATCGCGCCCACCGTGCCCTACATCGAAGGCCCCTGGAACCCCGGCACCTGGGAGGGCATGACCCGCACCGTCGGCAAGGCGCTGTCGGAGGACGCCAAGGCCGAGGAGCTGATCGCCGAGACCGAGGAGCAGATCAGCACGCTCGCCGGCGAGCACCCCGAGTTCGAAGACAAGACCTTCGTCTGGGGCCTGACGCTGAACGAGGGCGGCACCGACCTCGGCGTCTACCTGGAGTACGACCCCCGCGTGCGCATCACCGAGGCGCTCGGCTTCACCTCCACCTCGGCCATGGACAGCTTCCTCGCCAGCGCCGAGGGCGACAACTGGTACACCGGCGTCAGCCTGGAGAAGCTCTACGACGTGCAGGCCGACCTGTTCGCCGCGTGGGGCGGCAGCGCGGCCGAGGGCGAGTACACGGTCGAGAACAAGGTCGTCTCGCGCTGGAACCCCATCGCGAACGGCTCCTACGTGATCTACGCGGATGCCGCGGAGGCCTCCGCGATCAGCGCTCCGACCGTGCTGTCGCTGAAGTACATCCTCCCGAAGTACGTCGACGACCTCGCAGCCGCGCTGCAGGGTGAGCCGACCATCGCAGGAGAGTGACGCGCGAGATGTCCCTGGCGACGGAAGACGGCACGGACGTCTCGAACTCAGGTGCGGGGGGTCGTGCAGACGGCTCCCCGCACCGCACCGCGACGCTCGTGCTGGGGCTGATCGTCTCGGCGGTGGTGCTGGTGATCGCCGCCATCGCGTCGCTCGCGGTCGGCAACCGAGCGATCGACCCCCTCACCGTTCTGCACGCCCTGTTCGCCTACGACGACGCCGACGCGCTGCACCTCATGGTGATGGAGCTGCGGGTCCCCCGCACGCTGCTGGGCATCGTCGTCGGCGCCGCCCTGGCCGTGTGCGGCGGACTCATCCAGGCCTTCACCCGCAACCCCCTGGCCGACCCCGGCATCCTGGGCGTGAACGCGGGCGCGTCCTTCGCCGTCACCTTCGCGGTCGGCGTGCTGGGACTGACCGCCCCCGGCGCCTATGTGCCCTTCGCGCTGGCCGGCGCCTTCGTGCTCACCGTCCTCGTGTACGCACTGGGCTCTTTCGGGGCCTCCGGCGCGACGCCCATGAAGCTGACGCTCGCCGGGGTCGCGCTCGGCGCGGCGTTCACGGGCCTCACGACCGCGATCGTGCTGCGCGATCTGGGCACTCTCCAGGTCATGCGCTTCTGGGGTGTCGGCTCGATCGGCGGACGCACCGTCGACCAGCTCGCCTGGGCGGCGCCCCTCATCGTCGCGGGTCTCCTGATCGGGCTGCTCTGCGCCCGTTCCCTGAACGCCCTGGCGCTCGGCGATGACCTGGCATTGGCGCTCGGCGCCCGCGCGCAGGTCACCCGTGTGCTGGTGATCATCGCCGTCACCCTGCTCGCCGGAACGAGCGTCGCCGCCGCCGGCCCCATCGCCTTCGTCGGGCTGATGATCCCCCACATCGTCCGCTGGTTCACGGGTCCCGATCAGCGCTGGGTGCTGACCTACTCGATGATCATCGGTCCGTCCTTCCTGCTGTTCGCCGACATCCTCGGCCGCATCGTGCTCCCCAGCGGCGAGCTCCGCGTCGGGATCGTCACCGCGCTGCTGGGCGCCCCGCTCCTGATCGCGCTCGTGCGCCGCAAGCGGGTGAGCGGACTGTGAGCATCGACCAGCGACCCACCGCCGCCGCGCAGGACAGCACGGAGTTCGCCCCCGTCGACCACGGACGTCGGCAGGTCCGGATCGAGACCGCGCGCATCGCGACGCTCATCCCGGTGCGCTCGATCGTGGTCTGCGCGGTGCTGGCCGTCGTGATCATCGCCGCGGGCCTCGCATCCATGACGATCGGCGCCTACGAGGTGGACTTCGGCTCGGTCGTCCGCGCCATCGTCGACCCGTCCTCCGACCCCGACATCCGTCAGGTCGTCTTCGAGTGGCGGCTGCCGCGCGTGCTGTTCGCCGTGCTCTGCGGCGCGGCTCTCGCCCTCGCCGGCGGCATCTTCCAGTCACTCACCCGCAACCCGCTCGGCTCCCCCGACATCATCGGCTTCGGCATCGGCGCGCAGTTCGGCGTGACGCTCATGATGGTGGTGCTGGAGCTCAACACCTACATGTTCAAGGCGGTCGGCGCGCTCGTCGGCGGCCTGATCACCGCGCTGCTCGTGTATGTGCTGGCGAACAAGAACACCCTGTCGTCGTTCCGCCTGATCATCGTCGGCATCGGCGTCTCTGCCGGGCTCGGATCGCTCACCTCCTGGATCCTGATCTCGGTCAGCGTCGAGAAGGCCATGATGGCCGCGACCTGGGGTGCCGGCTCGCTCGCCTCGCTCGGGTTCGACCAGCTGATCCCCGCCGCGATCGTGTTCGCGATCGTCACCCTGCTGTCGCTGCCGCTGAACCGCACGCTGCCCGTGCTCGAGATGGGCGACGACGCGGCCACCGCGCTGGGCATCAGCCCTGGTCGCACCCGGCTCGCGGCGATGGTGTGCGGCGTCGCCCTCGTCGCGCTGGTCACCGCGGCCGCGGGTCCCATCTCGTTCATCGCGCTCGCGGCTCCGCAGATCTCGCAGCGCCTCACCCGCTCGAACACCCCGATGGGCGCCGCGCCCGTGATGCTCACCGGCGCCGCCCTCGTCGTGGTCTCCGACGCGGTCGCCCAGCTCGTCGCCGTCCCCGTCGGCGTCGTGACGGTCTCGATCGGCGGACTCTATCTCGCCTGGCTGCTGGCCGCCCAGTACGCGCGCCGCACCTGAAAGGAACACCCATGACCGCTTCGCTGCTGGCCCGCGACATCACGCTGGGCTACGGGGAGACCCCGATCATCTCCACGCTGTCGCTGGAGGTGCCGGACGACTCGTTCACGATCATCATCGGCCCGAACGCGTGCGGCAAGTCGACCCTGCTCCGCGGGTTCGCCCGGCTGCTGCGTCCGACCACCGGCGCCGTGCTGCTCGACGGCGCCGAGCTGCGCTCCCTCAAGCCGAAGGAGGCGGCGCGCAAGCTGGGGCTCCTGCCACAGTCATCCATCGCCCCCGACGGGATCACCGTGGCCGACCTCGTCGGACGAGGACGATTCCCGCACCAGAGCGCCCTGCGCACCTGGAGCAGCGCCGACGAGCGCGCCGTCTCCGAGGCGATGGCGGCCACCGGGGTGACCGATCTGTCCCGCCGACTGGTCGACGAGCTCTCGGGCGGCCAGCGGCAGCGCGTGTGGGTGGCGATGGCTCTCGCCCAGCAGACGAAGCACCTGCTGCTCGACGAGCCGACGACCTTCCTCGACATCGCGCACCAGATCGATCTGATGGAGCTGTTCGCGGATCTGCACCGCAACGGCACCACCCTGGTGGCCGTGCTGCACGACCTCAACCACGCCGCGCGCTACGCGACCCACCTCGTGGCGATGCGCGACGGGGCCATCGTGGCGCAGGGCGACCCGCGCGAGATCATCACCGCCGAGCTCGTGCAGGCCGTGTACGACCTGCCCTGCCGGGTCATCACCGACCCGGTCTCGGGCAGCCCGCTGGTGCTCCCGCTCGGTCGGCGGACGCCGTGACGAACACTCCGCGGCGACTCTTCGGGATCGCGCTGAAGGCGGAGGGGCGCGGTATCGCCCTGTCCGCGGCGACGGCACTGCTCATCGTGCACGCGCTGGCGGAGGCCACGATCCCCGTCATCATCGGCGCGACCATCGACCGGGCAGTGCTCCCCGCCGACCCGGCGGCGCTCGCGCTGTGGATCGGCGTGCTGGTGGCGACGTTCCTGGTGCTGACCGCGAGCTACCAGTCGGCATCCCGCCTGATGGTCTCGATCTACGGCTACGGCGAGCAGGCGCTGCGCCACCTCACCCTGTCGCGGATGCTGCGCCCCCGCCTGTCCCGCCGTGCGGTGACGCCGGGCGAGGCCTTGACCTTCGTGACCTCCGACACGTATCGCGTGGCCGGTGTGGCCTGGTCGGTGGCGCAGCAGTGCTCCACGATCGCCGCGATCCTCGGCGCGGGGCTGGCGATGCTGGTGATCTCGCCGGTCGCGACCCTCGTCGTGTTCGGCTCCACGATCGCGATGATGTTCGTGATGCAGGTCGTGTCGCGTCCGCTCGAGCGCCGCGGCTTCGCCGAGCAGCACGCGGCCACCGAGGCCGGGGCCGTCGCCGCCGACTTCATGAGCGGTTTCCGCGTGCTCGTGGGCATCGGCGCCCGCGAGGAAGCCGTGCGGCGCTACGTCGCCGCGAGCGACGCCTCCCGTCGCGCCGCGACCGCCGCCGGTCGATCCCTCGCCTCGTACGAGGCCGTCAGCACCACGCTGGCCGCGGTCGCGACGACCGCGCTCGCGGGCATGTCGGCGTGGTTCGCGGCGGAGGGCCGCATCAGCATCGGCGAGCTGGTCACCGTGCTCGGCCTCGCCCAGTTCATCAGCGGCTACCTCGCCTACGCCGGGTCGTTCCCCTCGAACTGGATCCACAAGCTCGCCTCGGCCAAGCGACTCGCCGAGGTCATCGACGCCGACGACCTGCTCGGGGCCCCGATCGCGCGCGAGGGCCGTCGGGGTTCGGCGGATGACGTCGTGCTGGCCTTCCGCCCCGGCGACTCCCCTGACTCGCTCGTCGAGGTGAGGGAGGGCGAGCTGCTCGGCATCCGCCCCGCCGACAGCGACACCGCTCGCTCGCTCTCGCGTCTCCTCGGCCTGCGCACACCGCCCGAGCACGGGCGGGTGCAGCTCGCCATCGACGGCGAGCGGCGGGACCTGACGGAGTGGGATCCGATCGAGTACCGCCGCCGCGTCGTCGCTCCACCGCACGGGCAGACGATCGTGAGCGGCACCCTGCGCGAGGCCGTGCGCGGACACGGCATCGACGGCTCGCCGCACCCCGCGCTCGTCGACATGGCGGCGCTGCAGGACACCGTCGCTCAGGTCGGCGGCTGGGAGTCGCAGGTGGGCGAGGCCGGTCGACGGCTCTCGGGCGGACAGCGGCAGCGCATCGGGATCGCGCGGGCGCTGCACGCGGAGGCCGACGTGCTCGTGCTGGACGAGCCGACCTCGGCGGTGGATGCCGTCACCGAGGCGCACATCGCCCGGGCCCTCGCGGCGCACACCGACACCGTCATCGTGATCAGCACGTCCCCCGTACTGCTCGGCGCCTGCGACAGGATCATCGACATCCCCTCACACGGATCGGATGCGCCGCATGAGTGACGCCATCGACACCACCACTCCCCTGCTTCCGATCGCCTCCGGCGTCCGCGTGCGCGCCGCGGTCGGAGCGCTGCTACGACAGCATTCGGCCAGGGCAGCCGGCGTCGCCGTGCTGTTCCTCGCGGCATCCGCTCTGGGCATCGTGATGCCCGCGTGTCTCGGGCGCATCGTCGACGCCGTGTCATCCGACGCGGGCGTCGCGACCATCACCGGCTGGGTCGTCGGAGCCGGCGCCGGCGCGATCGGCGCCGCCGTCATGATGCTGTGGGCGGTGCGGGTGCTCACCGGACTGGTGCAGGACATGCTGGCCAGCCTTCGTGAAGACGTGTTCACCTCGGCCATGCGCCTGCCGGTGGGCGCGGTGGACGACGGCGAGAGCGCCGACCTGCTCTCGCGCGTCACCGGCGACGTGGACGCCGTGGCGGAGGCCGGTGGGAACGTCGCACCGACCCTGCTGTCGGCCGCCTTCGCGATCGCCGTCTCGGTGGCCGCTCTGACCGCGCTCGACCCCTGGCTCGCGCTCGCGGGCATCGCCTCCGCACCGTTCTACGTGCTCGGCACGCGGGCGTTCCTGCGCAGGTCGCGCGTCGTGTTCCGTGAGGTGCGCGTGCGCGAGGCCGCGCGCAGCCAGGCCGTGCTCGACGCGGTCGAGGGCATCGACACCCTCACCGCGTTCAACGAGCAGGAGCACGCTCTCGCCCGCGTGTCAGAGCGGGCCGAGGCGTCGATCCGGATGCAGATCGAGGGGGTGCGCGTGACGAATCGCCTGTTCCGGTGGATCAACGGCGGGGAGCTCGTCGGCCTGGCCGCGATCCTCGGCACCGGCTTCCTGCTGCACTCCGGCGGCGCGATCACCGTCGGCATGGTGACCACCGCCGCCCTGCTCTTCCACCGCCTGTTCGGCCCGGTCGGTCAGTTGATCTTCGGTCTCGACGACATCCAGCGCGCGGCGATCGGGCTCGCGCGCCTCGTGGGCGTCATCGACCTCACCCCTGCGGCCTCGGGTGCACGGGGCACGGCAGTGGATGCGGCGCCGACGGCATCCGCCGGCATCGAGGTGCGCGACGTGACGTTCCTCTACCCCACCACCGGTCGCGGTATCAGCGACGTGACCCTGCACGTCTCACCGGGCACGACCGCCGCGCTGGTCGGCACTTCAGGGTCGGGCAAGAGCACCCTCGCCCGGGTGATCGCCGGCCACCACCCGCCGACCTCGGGCAGCGTGCACCTGGCCTCGACCACGGATGAGCCGTACTACCTGTCGCAGGAGCTGCACCAGTTCCGCGGCACGATCGCCGACAACCTCTCGCTGGTCGCCCCGGAGGCGACTCCTGCTCAGATGGTCGCCGCCCTGCGGGCGGTCGGGGCG
>NZ_PCOT01000048.1 GCF_002979415.1 Microbacterium sp. MYb72
GACAGAAGACCCCCACTCTCCCGGAGGAGAGTGGGGGTCATCATGGTTTCACCGCACGGGCGTGACGAGGTCCGGGCGGCTGATCTGCGCGATCCAGGAGCGGCCGGCGCCGGGGTTCACCCAGCCACCCTCCTCGATCTTCCCCTTCGCCAGGTTGTACCCGGCGATGCTGGGGATGATGTGCGCGAGCACCGGCTTCCCGTACGAGCGGATGCCGGGGAACGTGCCCGTCGTCGTGCGCGACCACGCGTCGGTCGACGCGGTGTACTCCATGCCGAGGATGTCCCAGTGAGACTGCTCGGCATCGATCTTCCCGGCCGCCCAGTCCGCCTCGTAGAAGTAGCACGCGGTCATGTAATCGCGCGCCTTCGCCGCATCGGCGATCGCCATGGCACCGGACCCCGTGCCGACGTACTTCACGACAATGCGGCTCGGCCCGCCGTGCGCGTCGAGGACGTTCAGGAACGCCGCCGTCCCGCCCGTGTTGTACTTCGGGTCGACGTGCACGAGCGCCTCGCCGGCGAACTCGTCGAGGAACGCGTCGAGGCGGTAGAACGGCGCGGGTAGCCCGGCGGCGTTCAGCGCGTTGACGTGGGTCTGCACCTGCGCCCAGGTCATCGCCGAGAGGTTCGGGAGACCCGTCTCCATCGCGACCCGGTTGATGTCCGCGTCGTGGCATCCGACGAACACGCCGTCGCTGGTCCGGTTGCAGGAGAACTCGAGCATCCGGTAGTCGCGTGCGGTCGCGGCGTACCGATACGCGCGACGCGACATCTCCGGCTGGCCTGCCACGGCCGACGCACCGCGGTGCCCCATCGTCACCCCCGGGGTGCTCAGGCTCTGCGCGAGCGTGAACGCCGGGCGGGTGAACCGCACCGAGGCGGGCGCACGGCGGACGCCGTCACCGTCGATGTAGCTGACGTACCCGAGCGTGCCGTCGCCGAGCTTCACCGGCACGCCGATCGGTGCGGGCGGGGCGACCTTCCCGCCCCGGATCGTCGCCGAGTACCCTCCGGATGCCGATGCGCCGGCGAAGCCGCCGGACAGCGCGGCGAAGTCCGTGGAGCTCTCGACCCGGTACCCGATCCACAGGGCCGTGCGAGATCCCGTCGTCACCTCGTTGAGGGTGTTCTGCGCGTTCGCGATCGTCGTGCACCCGGCCGGGATGGTCGAGGGGACGTGCGAGATCCCCGCGGTGCACTCGGCGGCGAGCATGACGATCGTGAGCGCGGGCGCGCCGCTGAGAGTGTGCGCGTTGAACATCACGATCCCCGCGTTCGCGGAGTTCCCGCCGTACTGCGTCGTCCCGACGACGGCGAGCGTGCCGAGCTCTTCCGGGTTGTACCGGACGGCGAACGCGACCGCGCGTCCGCTCGGTCCACTGACAACGTACGTCGCGGGCTCCGCGGAGACGGCGCCGATCTGCTTCACCCACACCTGAGCGACACGGTTCGCGTTGTTCGGCAGCGTCGGGGTCACGGTGACGGGCTGGAAGCCAGCGGGCGGCGTCCACTGCGTGGTGCCGGTGCCGTCTTGGGAGCGCGCGCCGAGCATCACCCAGCCGTTGTCGACGAGATCCGCAGGGCGCGCCGGCGCGAGCGACGTACCCGCCCCGATCCCGTCGTAGGTCGGCGTGCCGAACAGAGCCATTACGCCGACGCCTCCCATACGAGCGTGTACGGCGGCGTCCCTGCGGGGGGCATGCCGCCGTTCGGGATGAACACCACCTCGCCCAGCCCGACCGTGTTCAGCCCGCCGCGCGGCACGACTCCCTGATGTCCCGCGACTGACTGCACGAGATTGGATGCCGGATCTCCCGGGTCACCCTTGTCGCCCTTCGCCCCGGCGGCACCCGAGTCACCCTTCGCACCGGTCGCGCCCGTCACCCCGGTCGCGCCTGTCGCCCCGGCTGCACCCTGCACTCCCTGCGCACCAGGTGCGCCCTGTGCGCCGGGAACACCGGGAGCACCGGGAGCTCCGACGAGTGAGCCGAGCCACTGCGTGACCGTGCCGACGAACCCGTTCGCAACGGCCACCTCGTAGGCGGACTTCCCGGCAGGACCGGGCGTACCAGGGCCGCCACCCTCGCCGAGTAGCGGGCCGACCTCGTCGGCGATCTGCTGGGCAGTGACGGAGCCGGTGTGCCCCGCGACGTCAGAGACGGCGACGACAGGGCCAGACACCGGGAGCCCTACCGAACCGTCAGGGATGCGGTCGAAGTCGATCACGCCCTGACCCGCGAGCGGCTGCAGGTGCTTCACACGGGAGCGACCGCCGGCGGTCTCCGTGAGGCGATACGCCCACATCGTGATCGGGTGCTGTCCGTCGTCGACCCAGCCCGCCTGATCCACGACCGGTACCGTGATCGATCCGAGCACGCCCTCACCGGCCTTCGCCATCGCGTTGACCGGCAGTAGAGCAGTACCATCTGTCGTCCACGTGACGCTGCGCGTCGCGCCGCCAAAGATCGCCTCGGCCGTCAGCATCGCGGCCACCGGAGTGCCGTCGACCGTGATGCCTTTGCCGAACACCACGGTCGCGGTCTCCACGCCGTCCGGGTAACTCACGGTCAGATCCTCTTCGGCGTGTTGGTGTTGTCAACGGCGAGGCCGAACACCAGGCGCAGGTACGTCCACCCGGCCACCGCGGGGACCGTCAGCCACGTGAGGTCGAAACCGTTCGCGGCCGCGTCGACAGCGATCACGGTGCCGAGCACCGCACCGATCACGTCGAGCGTGGTGCGCGCGATGATGCGCACCTTCGGGTTCTCGATGACCACGTTCGGGGTCTCGCTGGGAATGCTCATCACAGGTCACTTCTCCTTGTTGTTGATGGCGTCGGTCAGCCGACCGATGTCCTTGCGGAGACCGCGCACGTCGGCGCGGACCTCCCCGGTTTCGATGCGTCCGGCCTGCACGTCTTCTCGCAGCTGGACGGTGTCGTCGGATGCCTTGCGCGCGGCGCGCACGGCGTGCTCAGCGGTCTCGGCGACGCGCGCGATCCGGGCGTCGAGTTGGTCGATGTCGTCGCGCAGGTTCGTGCCGTGGCTGTTCTTCACCTGATGACGGATGTCGCCGGCGCGCTGCAGCACGAGCCCGAGGATGGTGGCGGCGGCGCCGAGCAGCGCGACGAGCACCTTCGCGGTCGGCTCATCGAGCAGCGCTTCTCCGGTGTCGTCGCGCAGTCCCGAGGACCAGATCAGCGCGGCTCCCGTGGCCACAATCCCGATCGCGATGATCACCCACGACGGAGTCGTGCGGCGCCGGTGCCGCTCGGCGTCCTCCTGCGCCCCCGCGGACATCACAGATTCCCGAAGATGACGTAGACGAACGGTGAGGCGACGACCAGCGCGAGCACGACGCCCGCGACGACCCACCACACGCTCGTGCGCGGGCGTGGGCGCTCCTGAGCGTGACGCATGTTCGAGCCCTGCATCAGTTCACCCGCGAGTACGCGCGACCGTTCGCCGCCTCGGCGCGACCCCACGCGGCCGTCGTGCCCGGCCCACGGTCGCCATCGATCTTGCTGGCGTAGCCCCACTTCTCCTTGAGCCACTGCTGCGCGGCGCGCAGGGTGTCGCCGCCGTCGTCGCCGTCCTCCGCGATGCGGCGGCCGAGCGCACGCTCGGAGTAGCCCTTCGCGTTCATGAAGCGCTGGAACGCGGCGATCGTGCCCGTGCCAGGGTCGCCGTCGATCTTCCCGCGGTACCCGAAGTCGGACTTCAGCATCCGCTGGATGCCGACCCACGGCAGGCCACGCAGGGAGTCGTGCCCACCAGGCGCGGGCGCGGGCGGCGTGACGGCCGGCTGAGCCGTCGAGACGTCGTAGCCCATGACCCAGTTCGTCCAGCACAGGAACCGGCGCCCCCATGCCTTCTCGATCGCCGCGATCGACGTGATCCCGACACGCCCCGACGAGGGGATGTCGGTCGAGACGACGTTGCCGCCACCGACGCTGATGCAGATGTGGCCGTACCCGTTGCCGCCCGCGGAGAAGAACACGATCGCGCCCTTCGGCGGGGTGCGGTCGTACTTCCGGTTCGCGACCGGGACCGTCTCGAGCGCACGCAGCGCGTACGTGTAGAACCCCGGCCGATCAGACTGCCGCGAGCCGAGCGCCTCGTAGACCGCCTGCAGGCACTTCCCGGTCGCGTAGCGGGTCCAGGACGCGAAGCGGTTCGCCGCATCGACGCCGGACAGGATGCCCTTGCTCACAGTTCCACCTCCGTCTGCACGTCCCCCTCGGGGGTGTTCTCGATGTCCTCGTACACCGGCACGTCGGCCGGCACGTTCTCTGATGCCACGGTGGGCACCTCCCTTCATGACGAAGCCCCCGGCGGATGCCGAGGGCGGGTGTGCTGTTACTGCTAGTCGGCGGCCGACGCGCCGGTGTGGGTGGACGGCCAGCATTCGGCGCAGTACGGTCCGAGCGAGCTCGGGTCGTCGAGATCAGCGTCGGGGCGCAGGACGTCGTAGCGAGCGGGCTCGGTCGGGTCGACGGCATCCAGGCCGCACCCAAGGCATTTCTTCATGCGACTCCTAGTCGGTGACAAGTGCCGGACCGCGGTAGCGGGCACCCATCTGGCCGCGGACTGCGGCGGCCTGTGCGGTTACGTGGACGCTGAGCGCGCCGGACTGGCAGACCGTGTCGAAGCGGTCTCCGGCGAGCATGAGCTCGTGGGGAAGATCGCCGTGGACGTAGGTCAGCATGGTGCTGACCAGCGTGTAGGCGAGACCGTCCTGGAAGCGTGGGACCGCGTTACCGGCCGCGTTGACGTGGCGGAGGAAGTAGTTCGCAGTGCCGCTGCCGTTCTGCTGCGTCGTCCAGAACCGCAGATCGTAGTAGCCGGGTATCTTGCAGATGCCCTGGTACGTGCCGTTGATATCGAACGCCGCTGCGCCGCCGCGACGCCACACGTTGCCAGTCCATCCGGTGAGGTTGTTACCTGACGACGCCGCGGCGGCCGCCGTCGGCTCCATCGTCATCTCTGGCCCGTCCAGCCCGGTCGGATACCAGGAGGCCGACACCCCTGCCACGAGCCCCTTGGCGGTGAGTCCGGACAGTCCGCTCGGCGCGTAGTAGCCCTCTTCCCAGCCCAGATCCGTGTTGAACCATGTGATCTTTCGGTTCGCGAGCGATACCCGTTCAGGATCCGTTGACGGCACCCCGAAGGTGGCGTCACGCTGCGCGGTCGTTCCACGCAGTGCGACGTCTGCGGAGATCACGGTGACGCGGCGGTTCTGCTCGACGCAGAGCACGCGCGCACCCTCGCGCAGCGGGAAGATCGCGGATGCCGGCGGGAACGGGAGCGGGGCGGCGTCCCCGTCGAGCTGCACCGCGAGCGGCGTCGTGTCCGTGACGGTCCCCCACCGGACGGCGGGCATGACGTCAACGCGCGCCCACAGCTTGCCGATCTGCGCGAGCACCGGGTCGAGGATGTTGGTCACGACACCTCCCGCCATTCAGCTCTCACGTCCGTGTCGAACGTGAACGACACCGCCATCCGCTGCACCGTCGCGAGCCGGCGGATCCCGTCTTCGGGCGTGAAACCGATCAGATCGTTCGGCTCGAGCCCGATCAGCGCGTGGGTGACGGTCAGCCGGGCGACAGGGTCCATCGCGTCGCGCAGCTTTCGCGCCGCGTACTGGTCGATGACCTGCTGGCTGGCCGCTTCGACGCCTTCCTCGGTCGCGGTGATCCACCGGCCGCGCCGCTGGAACGAATACTGCGAGTTCGGATCCTCGTTGGTCGCGACGCCGACGAGCGCAGCGACGGTGTCGCTGCCCTGCCCGACGGCGACGAACCGGTTCGGCACGGACGTCTGGTCCTGCTCACGGTCCCAGTCGGGGAAATGCAGCGACCGTGCGCCGTGCTCGAATTCGAACGCGACCGGCCGGGACGCGGGGTTCAGGTATGGCTGCACCCGGAACTGCCCGGCGCCGTCGCACCACAGCGACCAGTATCCGATCGCCTGCAGCAGGTCGTTGATGATGGTCAGCTTCGACGTGCCGGCCTCCCACGTCAGCGGGGACGTTAGCGCGGCCGTGCTCGCGGTCGCCGCGATCCGGGTCTCCCCCGCCGAGGTGATCAGAGCGACCACGACCGGGACGACGACCGTGCCCACCGCGAGGGAGTAGCGGGCCTCGACCGTGTCCTCGGCGATGATGTTCATCTTCGACAGCAGCTGCACCGTGTGGGTGACGTCGACCGCGGTGTGCTTCGCCGTCGGCGACGCGAACAGGTACGTCCCGAAGGGCCACGAGATGCCGCGGTCGGTGTAGATTGCCTGCACCCGGTGCGACATCCAGTCGATGCCCTGGTCGCCGTCGATACTCAGCGACCCGGAGCCGCCGAGCACCGACTGCGCCACGACCTCGGCGGATCCGCCAGTCACGCCGTCGATACGGTGCAGCTCGCGGTCGCTCGCGTCGAGCAGAGCGAACGCCCACCCGGTCATCTCGCCTCCGTCTCCGTGAAGGTGAATCGATACCCCCAGTACCCGTTCCACGTCGCGCCGCTGTCCGCGGCCATGATCCGGGGAATGCTGATCTGGTCGACGACCCCGTAGATGCGGCGGCCGTCGGGGTCGCGGAAAAGGAACTGCTCCGCATCGGACTGCACGATCTCCCGCAGACGCTGCACAGTCGCCGTCTCACCTGCGTCCCACACGTTCCCGGCGACATCGATCGAGCGATGCAGCGCTTCGCCGGTCACGCCGACAGGCAGCTTCCGGCCCGCGTAGTGCTTCAGCGCCCGCTCGCGCGCGACGGTGTGTGTAACCTCCGGGTTCAACGGGAGTCGCCCTGTGATTCCGAAACGGACCCCGGTAGACAGCCACAGAGAATCCGACCGCGACTGGACGGTGATCGTCGTCGCGGCAGTCGCGTTCTCGACCGTGTACGCCGTCGCCCGGTACTGGGTATCTCCGTACGACAGGGACTCCCAGTCGATCAGCGTCGCCCCAGCAGTGAGGTCGACGACAACCTCCCAGATACCGGCGATCGCGCGCTCGACAACGATCCGCACGGTCGGGTCGAGCGCTGGGTCGACCCCGGCCGCTACGGCAAGAGCTACCCCGCCCTGCGTCTCATCCCATACCCCGCTGACTACCGGCGCCGCGGGCGGATCGAAGGTGACGACGAATGCCTCCGACGCCCAGACAGACCAGACGTCACCCGTCGCGGCACGAACGCGCAGCGTCCATGCCCCCTGCGTGAGTTTCGTCGCCAGCACCACTGACCCTGAGGCACCAGATCCCTGCTGGGACTCGATGACGATGCCGGCGGAGATCAGCTCGAGCTGCCACGCGGACTGCGGGCGGCCCTGCGCCTGCAGCCACGACCAGGTCACCGTCAGCAGCGACGCGTCCCAGGTGCCGTCAGGCTGGGTGACGGCGACGCCGGGGCGGTCGATCACGGTCACGACCGCGGTCGCCGACCAGGCCGACCAGTCAGGATGCGAGCCCTTCGTGCGCACCTGCCACTCGCGATCGCCCACCGGCAGAGTTACCGTGCGGGACGAGGCGGTCGTGCCGCTGAGCGTCGTCCACGCCCCCGCGGGGACACGGTGACGCAGCTCGTACGCGGTCTGCGCCGACGAGTCGACCGGGTTGTGCGTCCACTGGAACTGAATGGTCTCGTCGACCGGGCGCACCGCACCGTTCGGATTGAGGCCGGTAGGCGGGTTCGGGGCCGACAGCAGCTGCACCGTGTTCGAGTACACCGACCACGCCGAGTACAGGGTCGTCGACCCGACGCCCCCGGAGGCGAGGCTCGCCCGCGCCCGGTAGCGGTGCGGGACCGCAGGGTTCGGGGTGACGTGCGTCCACGGCAGGGAGCCCACCGCGAGGCCCGAGACGACGGTCGTCGTCTCGTCCTGGATGTCAACGGCGATCGTGTAGCCCGCGACGGTCGCGGCGACGCTGATGTCGTTCGACGAGCGCGTCGCCGCGAGCCCGGTCGGCACCGGCGGAGTGGTGAACACGGATGCTGTGTTCGACCACCCCGACCAGCCGGCCGCCGCGCCGCCGGCGACGCGGTAGGTGTACTTCTGGGCGGCGATGGTGGTCGTGTCGGTGAAGGACGCCGCGTTGCCGGCGGCGACGGCGATCTGCTGCCAGGCGCCGTCGTTCGTCTGCCGCTGGATCACGACCGACGTGTACGTCGAATTGCGGACCCAGTTCAGCGCGTGCTGCTCGTCGGCCACGCGGGTCACGGTCAGCGACGACGGCGTGCGCGGGATGGTCGGCAGCGTGAACCACTGGGTGCCCGTGTCGGCGGATCCGAAGACGGATGTCGTCGAGTGGACACCGCGCAGGGCGACGGACAGGGTGCCGTCCGCCGCATGCCCGACCGTCTGGTACGTGTCGAGCATGTAGAGGACTTTGCCTGCCGAGTCCGGCCGAAAGTCGAGGTTCCGCGCCCCGGAGAACGACCACGTCCCCGTCAGCGACCACGCGAAGTTGTCGACCGCCCATGAGCCGCCACCCGACTTCGAGTGCGCGAACATCTGGATCCGCACCGTCGATGTGTTCGCACCGATGTCCTGCGACACCAGATCGATGACGACGTACAGGTCGTAGTTCGTGCGTCCCGAGTAGTTCGCGGCCCACTGCACCATGAGTCCCCCTTAGATATGCCAGTAGGTCCCGCGCTCAGGCGGGGCCTACTTGGCGTGCGTCGCTACCTGCCGAGCTGGGATCGAGTGGCAGCTGATGACGGCAACAGAGACACAATTCGGCCGTCGATGATCCTGACGAGACCATCGCCGCCGATCTCCAACTGGCCGGTGATGGCCAGCCCGATCAGCTGAGAAGCGACATCCGTCGATCCACCGCCGAACCCGCCGCCGAACATGCCAAGCTCCTGGCCTGTGCGCACCCAGACCTGCTTCGATCGCGCCTGGCGCGCCGGGTCGAGGCTGATGTACGCCTCGTCGTACTCCTCGGCGAACTTGTGCATCCCACCCGGTCGATACGGGTAGATTCCCGGCTCGAACCCACTGCCAGCGAACGCCTTCACGCCGCCGGAGTAGTAGCCGCCAGCCGCGTTCGCCGAGACGGTCACGCTGCCGACACGGAACGACTGGTTTCCCTCGACATCGACATGCACCTTCACGCGCCGGCCGCTGTTCAGCGTCACGAACTGGTCGATCTTCTGCTGCGCCGCAGCGGTCTCAGAGATGATGCTGATCTCTTTCGCGTCGGGCAGGGCGAAGACCTTGTCGGCGAGCGCCTGCACTTCCGTCGCGTTGTAGCCGGCCTGGATCGCGGCGTCGATGAATGCCTGTCGTTGAGCGCCCAGCGTCCCGACGTACTTCTGCGTCGCCTCTTCGGCCGACATCGTGGCCTGATCCTGCTCGAACTGGGCCTTCGCCGCGTCCTGCGCCGCCTTCGCCACGTCAGCGAGGGATGCCGCATTCGCGGACCCCGCGGCCGAGGCCTCGTTCAGCGAGGTACCGTTCTTCGCTACCTGATCGCCGAGCCCGGCGAGGGCTTCTTGCCATCGCGCGTTCGCTGTTACGGCGTCTTGACCGACGCCATTTGCCTCGTTGATCCGATCGATCAGACCGACGAGCTCGTCGCTCAGCGATTGAACAGCCGCGGTCTCGTCCATGTAGGCGGTGGCCGCGAGCTCCGTCGCCCGTGTCTGGTCCTCTGTCGATGCAGTGAGCGAATCACGCGCCGCACCGGTGTCGTCGATCTGACCGCGAGCTTCTTCCTCGGCTTCACGAAGAGAGGCGACCTTGTTCTCGAGCTGCTCCATGGCGTAGCCCGCATCGAGTGTCTTGCCGGCGGCGGCATACGCGTCCGACACGCGGTCGCGGAACGTTTCGTACTCGGCGCTGGTGCCTTTCACGGCATCCGTGACCTCCTCGAGGCTGATGCCGAGCTTGCGGGCGTTCTCGACCGCGGATCCGCGGTCCATCCACATGAAGCTGTCCTTCATCGCCAGCTGCTCGGCGATGAAGTCCTCGGCCGCATCTCCACCAGCACGGATCGCGTCGGCATACTCGCTCGCTCGCGCGCGAGCTTCGGCCTGCGCGGCAGACACGGCGCCGATGACAGCGACTAGCGCGGTGAGGGCGATGAACACTCCCCCGCCGACGAGCGAGACCCCCTTCATCGACCACTTCATGGTCTCGAGGGCCGTCTTGAACTCGGCAATTTTCGGAACCATCAGCATCGCCGTACCACCGGCGAGCAGCATCGCGCCGACGGCGAGACTGCCTGCGAGTACCGCCTGCTGAGCGCCGTCCGGCAGCCCGTTGAACGCGTCGACGAGGTTGGTCAGCCCCTGCACAAAGGCGCGCAGCGGGCCGTTCGCGGATTCACCCATGGTGATCATCGCGGTGTCGAGGGCGCCGTTGAACTGCTCCCAGTCACCGATGAGGTTGTCGAGGCGGGTTGCGGCAGTTTCTGCGGCGTACCCCTGGTCGTTGACGGCGTCCGTCCAGTCGTTGATGCCGTTCTTACCTTCGGCGAGCAGCACGTTCGCTCCACGGATCGCGTCTTGTCCGAAGATGATCGCGAGCGCCGCATTTCGCTGCTCCTGCGTTAGGCCTTTCATGCTCGTTTCGAGCTGCCCCGCGAGTCCGGCCATGCCGACGAAATTGCCCTGCGCGTCGTACGCGTTGATGCCGAGTTCTCGCATCTTCTCGGCGGCTTCGCCGGAGGGGTTGGCGAGACGCAGCAGCATCGTGCGGAAGGAGGTTCCCGCGTCGGATCCGAGTAGGCCGGCCGAGGCGAACGCCGACAACGTACCGACCGTCTCATCGACGGAGACCCCAAACTGGTTCGCGACCAGCCCGCCCTGCGCGAGGGCCTGGGACATGTCCGTCACGTCACCCATGGCCTTGCCCGCGCCTGCCGCGAGAAGGTCAGCGACGTGAGAAGCATCCGATCCGGCGAGACCGAACTGTTGCATCGTTGTCGCTGCGATTCCAGCTGCCTCGGCGACGCCCAGGCCGCCCGCGGCGGCGAGATCGAGTGCACCAGCCAGTCCGCCATTGAGGATGTCGGCCGTCGACACCCCCGCCTTCGCAAGCTCCTCGATCGCGCCGGCTGCCTCTGTCGCTGAGAACACGGTGCTCGCACCGAGATCCAGCGCCGCCTGCCGAAGAAGCCCGATATCCTCCGCGGACGCGTGGGACACCGCCTGCACGTTCGACATGGCCTTGTCGAACTCGGCGAACTTGGCAACCGCGATCCCGACACCTGCGACGATCGCCGCTCCCATCGCGACGCCGGCCGTGCCGAGCAGGGTCAGAGCCTGCCGGGTCTGCGCCAGCTTCTCCGCCTGCGTGCCGACGGTGCGTGTCGCCTCCGCAGCGTCGGCCATCCCCTTCCGGTACTCGTCGACCGTGGCGACCAGCCGAACCTTGACGACGCGCTCGGCCATGATGCACCTCCTGGTCTGCCACTACACTCGGCGGCATGCGAATGAAACTGATCGCGCTCGTCGCGCCGGTAGTGGTCCTCGTCGGTTGTGCGGGCACGCCCGACGCACCCACCACGTCGTCGCCTACGGCCGCCCCATCGACGGCCGCCGCCAGCGAGTGGGAGTCGAAACCGTTCTGTGACGTGTTCGACGCGCAGCGGACCGCGTATCAGGACGCCCTCGACTCGACTGAGCCCGTGACGACGAGCAAGATGGAGCCGTTCAAAGAGTGGGCCGACGCGCTCAAGACGAAGGCCGATGCTGACGTCGCAGCTGATGTCGCGACCTTCACGGGGCCGCTCTACTTGACCGAGAACGCCACCGTGAGCCTGGTCGACGTGTTCATGGCCGGAAACGCGATCGCCCGGTACTGCATCACGAACGGCTAGTCCGCGAGGTCCACCGTCCAGAGAAGGTGATCCATACCGGCCTGCTCGCCGTACGCCTTCTTCCACTCCGCCTGTGCCTCGTGCAGCGCCTTCGCAGCGAAGTCGGTCGTCGGCGGAGGCACGGTGAACCGGCCCATGTTGTTCGGATCGGTCGCTTCATCAAGCAGCCGCCCGTGGTGGCCGCGCGACTGCCGCTCGTGACGACGCGCCTCAGCGACGACCCGCACGTCCCACGGACTCCACTCCGGCTCCCGAACCGTCACCGAGCGGATCATCCGCCCGGCGCCGTCGTACTCGTACGTCGTGATCTCGGCGGGTTCCCACCCAAGAAGACGACGCGGTGAAACTCCTAGTTCTCGGGCGAGGGCGAGCCCTTGCCCGAGAGCGCTTTTCCCAGCTTGCTCATCTCCTGAGCCTGCTCGAGCACGTTGACTCCCCAAATCGTCACTTCGACGGCGTTGCGCCACACCGACGCGAGGGCGGAATAGACCTCTGCCCAGTCGTCGGAAGACAGCTGCTGCCCGTCGATCGTGATGCCCGGGTACGTGCGAGTCAGCTCCTTGGGGTTGTACCCGTAGGTCATATCACCGGGCAGTCCTGCGCGCACCGGGCACCGCGCCACGAGCTCCTCCCACGGGTCGGGGTGCAGCTGCGCGACCTCGACCGTGATCTCTGTGCCTCCGAGCACGACCTGCACGTTCGAGACCTTGACGGTTTCCATCTCCTGCTTCGCTGTGGCGACCAGCGCCTTCAGATCGACCATGATTCTTCTCCTCACCTGCGTCCTCACCGGGTAGGCCCGGGGCAGGGGGTGAGGAACCCTGCCCCGGGGATCTGGGGTCACGCCGCGGCGACCACGACTTCGCGCTCGACCTTGCCGCGGATCGTCGGCGAGGTCGTCTTGTGCGCGTCGGTGTTCGCCGTCGCCGGGATGTCGTCGCTCGCAGACGTCGTGATCGGCACGATGTCGTTGATCTTGTCGCCGGCCTCGAACGTGTGACCGTTGTCGTAGCCGAGCGCGTGGACGATGTACCCGCTGGTGCCGACGACGCCGAGAACGGTCTCAGCGACCGTCGGCGTCTCTCGGTTGTAGACGTACAGCAGCGTCAGCTTGTACTTCACGGTGCCGTCCGCAGTGAGCTCCTGGTCGAGCGTGTAGCGCGTCGAGACGCGCTCGTTGCGCGTCGTCGCGAGCGCGTAGCCCTGCGGCCCGTACAGACCGTAGGTCAGCTTCTTCACCGTCCCGGCGTTGAGCTCGGCGATGGTCGGCGCGGCCGGGTTCGCGAGAGTCGGCACGAAGAGCACGATGCCCTTGCCGTCGTACCCGAAGCCTTCCTGCACAGTTTCGGTCGTCATTCGTTCTTCTCCTCAGGGTTGAGCCCCGCGGAGGGGGCGGTGTCCTCACCGGTCTTGGAAGCCCGCTTCGTGCGGGGCTTGGGGGCAGGTTCCTCCTGCGGGTCCGGCACGACGCCGGGAATGTGGGATGCAGGTCGCGCTCTCGGGACCTGCATCGTGTCGATGACCTCGTACAGGTCGGCATTTCGCTCGCACTCGTCGACGCTTACGTCGAACTCGTGAAGGGGATCTCCGGGCGTTGCACCGCGGACTCGAATGAACATCAGATGGCCCTCCTTGACCAGAACTCGAACGACAGATCCATGTAGTGCAGGTCTGTGGTTTCGTCGTATCGGGCCTTGCCCTCCTCGACGGATGGAACCAGCGTCACGGGGTCGCACCTGCGCCCCACGACCGCCGGTATCTTCCCGATCACGCTCAGCACGGCGTCGGCAAGCAGCAGCAGCCCGTCCGCGTCGACGGCGACGACGCGGACGTCGTACCGCCACCTGGACTTCGAGTCGGCGCGCTGCGGCGCCGCGAAGCGGTCATCGCCGAGATCTGCCGGCCCATCCGGGAACAGCACGACGTAGTTCGCGCGCACCGGCTTCCCGGACTCGAACCGGACAGAGGTGAACACCTTCCCGACCAGCAGGGCGACGACCATCAGCAACGCCTTGAACGCTGCGAAGTGGGCCTTCATGCCGCCCCCTTCGGGCCGATCTCCCCGGCGCCGAGCGGCCCCGTGATCGCTTCCGCGGTCGCGTCGAACACCGCGATCTCGAGCCCTCGCACGAAGTCGGGCTCGTTCGCCTCGAGCGCGTCGCGCCCGGCATGCTGTGGGGCGGAGAGGACTCCGCCTGGCGCGTCCTCGACGAACCCGAAGGATCCCTGGTTCCGGTCGAGATTCGGACCGATATCGGACGCGATCTCCCCGCCTCCGTATTCCATGTCGAAGTCGACGGATGCCGCATACCCCGCCAGACCGGACCTGTGCGCGGACTGCGCCCAGTCCTTCTTGATGTGCATCGACGTGACCTTGAGCGCCTTGTCGACGTTCCGCGCTGCGGCCTCGGGCGCTCCCCTCAGGTCGGACGACAGCTCGAGCAGCTCGTCGAATCCATCTGCGGTCATGTCAGCTCCTTGAGCGGGTAGCGGTAGGCGGTGACTTGCCCCGCGGCGGGACGCCCATCAATCGAGAAGCGTCGACCGGCCATGAGCGGATCAGCGGATGCAGTCACGGCGACCTCGTCGCCCTTGACTAGCAGCGGGGATCCGTACGGGATCGACAGGTAGGGATCCTGCACTGCAACGGACTGCGCCGGCAACGGGGTCGCCGCCACGTCACGGGACGACCAGCGGAGCCGTCCGATTCCCGCGTACCGCTCCGTGGTGAGCACGCGGAGCGCGTCTCCTGTCGCCGGATCGGTGCTGTCGGCATAGAGGCCGACGGCCACGGTGTCGGTCATGCGGGACTCCGCGTGCTCCCGCAACTCCGGGAGCGCGGCGTCGATGTCGTCGCCGATCATGACGGACTCACGTAGAACGGCGAGGTGGAAGGAATTAGGTCGATCGAGAACGCCCCGCTCGCCCTGAGACCGATGCCGAGGAACGTCCACCACTCGTCGAGGATCGTCACGCGGCCACTGCCCGACTCGTACCGGCGAGATGTCGATCCGTCATCGACGGCGACCGTGATCTGCGTCGCATCGTCGGGCTTCTTGACCTGCGCGACGACCGCCTGCCGGATCACGTAGTCGAGTTTCGTCTGCGCCGGGGTAACGCCCTCCGCGGCGGCTCGGTCGTCGATCAGCAGGAGTGCGTCGTTGATCCACACCTGCCACTGCTCGGCCGTAGCCCCAGTTGGTTCGAGTCTCGCGAGCTCCGTGGCGATGTTGGATGGGGTGACCGCGGTCGAGAGCGACATGATGGCCTCCTAGTCAGACGTGGGGAGGGACGGCGACCGTGGCCGCCGCCCCTCCTGGTCACTTCTCGGTGACTTCCTGCTCGCCGGTGTCGATGTTCCGGTGGATGTGGACGACCGTGCCGTCGGGCTTGGTCGCGTCGAACTCCTCGAAGCGGTGCTTCGGCTCCTTCGGCTTCGCCGCCTGTGCGGGCTTGGCGGGCGCCGCGGCCGCGGGTGCCGCGGTCGCAGCGGCCTTCGCCGCGTCGGCTTTGGCTTTCTCGGCCTCGGCCGCCTTCTCAGCGACCTCGGCTTCCGCGGCCTTCGCCACTTCGGCAGCTGCGTCGTCGATCTTGGCCTGCTCCTCCGGGGTGACGACCGGGGTCGTCTCGCCGGGCTTGGCCATGGGCCGGCGGGCCATCAGCCGTTCAGCCATCCGGTCGAGCGGGCCGCGGCCTTGCCGCCGAACACGCCGACACCGCAGAAGAACTCGATGCGGGTGCGGAAGGCGGGCTTCGACTGCTGCTCGCCGAGGTCGCGGACGTCGACGCCGCCGTTCGTGAGACCGGTGACGGCTTGGTCGCCCTCGTCCTCGCCGAACTTCACGGCGTAGATCGAGGACGTCACGTTCGACGTGCCCTTGGTCTCGGTGAGCGGGAGGATGTCGACGCCCGCGGCGCTCGTGCCCAGGTCGAGGACCGGGATCCCGTTCCAGGTGAGCACGCGCTTCCCGGTGAGATCCTCCTTCACGATCTCGGTGCCACCCGCGCGGCGTCCCGCGGAGCGGATCTTGCCGAGCAGCTTCGCGTTCGCGTAGATCGCGCCGTTCGTGCCGTCGAGGCCGGGGACGGACGCGACGAGGTCGTCCATCGCGCCCCAGAACGCCTCGGTGTCGGCGTTGGTGCCGAACACCGGGGAGCCGTTCGCGCCCGGTGCGGTGATCACCTGCCCGCCGATGAGGCGCTTCTTCAGGCCGTCGAACGACTTCGAGTCCACGGCCACGTCACCGTTGATGAACGTGTCCTGGAACTTGTACGAGGCGGCCTTGACCTTCATCGCCGTCTGCACGGCGCGCTGGTCATTGAAGTTCGACCGGGTCTTCTGGATGAACGTGTCGACGTCGGCGTCGCCACCGAGGATGGCGAGCGTCTCCGTCTTCTGGTTCACCGTTCCGGTGGACTCGCTGTAGGAGTCGTTGACGCCGCGGAACTCGACGCCGGGGAGGGTGCCCTCCTCGTTGTACGCGAACGCGTTGCCCTCGATCTCCATGAAGGGGATCCGGTCGAGCAGGGGCGAGGTCTGCACGAACGTCTCGAGGACGCCCTTCTGCAGGGTGTTCTGAGACAGCTTCGCTGCCTCGGTGAGCGTGATTGCCATGAGAGGCTACTTCCCTTCGTTCTCTTCGTACGCGGCTCGGAGCGTGCCGATGCCGGGACGAGTGGATTCGGTCTTGCCGAGGGCAGGCTTGCCGCCCTCGTCGGGCACGACGTACCGCTGCGGTGCAGCGGGTTCCGCCGGTCCCTTGAATTTCAGGAGGGCGTCCGCAGACGCTTCCACCTCGGCCTGCGTGGTGCCGGACAGCAGTTCGACCGGAACCCCCTTGGTGGCGGCGATCTCGGCTCGGGTCTTCGCGACCGTGAGCTGCGCGATCTCCGTCTTCTTCGCCGCGAGCTCGTCATCGACGCGCTGCTGTTCGCTCTTCCCGGCGTCCTCGATCTCCTGCAGCTTCTGCCGCGCCGCGGCGAGCTCCCTCTCTGCGGCGCTGCGAGCATCGCGCTCGGACTGCAGGGCGGCGAGCCCCTTCTCACCGAGAGGCTCATCGGCCTTCGGCGCGGGAGTGGCGGGCGGCGGGGTCGGGACCGGCGCGGGCGGTGCCGGGGTACCGGCTTCGGCGCCCTCGACGGGTGCGAAGTAGCGGAACCACGGGCGATGCCAGGCCGGAGCCGGGAGCGGGCCAAGGGTCTTGACGGTGGACATTGTTCCTCCTGTGCTGAGCGGCATCGCGCCGCGGTGACATCACGCCATCGCGGCGTGATGAAGATGATCGGCAGGTTCCTCGCGGCCAACGCCGCTCCCCCGCAATTGGGTATGCGTTCAGTGCGTCAGACCGAGATCCGCCCGCATCAGCCGCAGGATGTTCTTCGTCGTGACGGTCAGGTCGGGGCGCGCCTTGTAGAAGTTCCGCCACCGCATGTCGTCCGGCT
Source organism: Microbacterium sp. MYb72 (assembly GCF_002979415.1). Lineage (GTDB taxonomy): Bacteria > Actinomycetota > Actinomycetes > Actinomycetales > Microbacteriaceae > Microbacterium > Microbacterium natoriense. The sequence continues at coordinate 17,270 of NZ_PCOT01000048.1, forward strand.
TCAACTCGTGCTGCAGCCGGATCAGCTCGGCGCGCGCGTCCATCGCGGACTGCGCCCAGCGCGCCTCATGCGGGTTCTCCGGAGCCGGGTTCTCCTCCCACGACGGCACGTTCACGCAGTTGCAGTGCTTGTGCCACTCCGACGACTCGTAGGTGACTGCCTCCATCGTCGACAGATATGCGCAGAAGGTGCAGGCCCCGGCCGTCGCGTACCGGCGGATACCGCGGGATAGCGGGTCCGCCGCCGATGCCGTCAGCAGCGTCCGGCGGTCGGCTTCTGCAACATACGTCTGAGCGATGCCCTTGAGGCGGTCCAGGATCATGAGCGCCGACGCCTCATCGAACTGCCCCGCGAACAGCGGCGCCAGCGCCCAGGTGATGTCTTTCGACACCTGATCCCCGATCGCCGGTCGCGCGAGATCTGCCGTGAACCCTGGCGACGGCCGGTTCGTCTCGTAGAACAGCGCTCCGGCGACGGCCGCCGTCTCCCCGTACTGGGACACGACCGCCGGGGTGGCGGCGCGGACTTGAACGGCGACCCTCTCCGGTGATTCGTTCAGGATCGATGCCGTGTAGCCCACGAGGTCGTCCTGCGCGAGCGTGGTGATGTCGACGATGGTTTCACGGTGCTCATCGACTTGCGATAGCAGCATCCTGATCCCCCAAAGCGGTTCGCCCCGCCGCGGCGGCCACGTTCGCCGGCAGTTGGAGCGCCTGTGTGCGGCGCTGCTCTGCCTGGAACCGCAGGATCTGCTCTCGCGAGAGCCCCGCGTACTCCATGCCGACCTCCGAGTTCCCGAAGCCGTCGATGCTCGTGGCTAGCTTGCTGAACGCGTCGGCGCGGGCCGACGGCGAAACGATCGCGGGATCCGTGAACTGTCCCCGCAGGCTTCGCATCTCCGCAGGCAGCGCCGAGAGCCCGTCGCGGAGCATCACGCCCATCTGCATCGCAGACACCGCGCCGGCGCCCCACGTCGTGTTCGCGTCGCGGGTCGTGGTGATCAGCGTCTCCTTGGCCGCGAAGATCGCGTCTGCGCTGGACGGGTTCGATGAGTCGGCGAACTTCACCTCGAGATCCTGATCGTCGGCGAACAGGTTCGCCCACATGCGCAGCTGCTCTACGTGTGGCTGCGGAGACGCGCCGGTGAACCGGTGCAGGTCCGGCTTGTCTTCCTTCGCGTTCGATTCGGTGTCGAGCGCCTTGATCCGCCCCATGACAGCCGACCAGCGGTCGTTGCCGACGAAGCTCTCCACGTCGGCGCCGAACAGCCAGTACTCGACGGCGGAGTAGAACTCCGACGAGACCTCGCTGCGGACGATCGTGCGCAGCGCCGAGTCGGAGTAGCCCATCGACGCGCGCGTGATGCGCGAGTGCCCGAGAGGGCGCAGCAGCTCCCATCCGTACACGAGGGGGGCGACGCTGACGCGGCCGAGGGGGTTCGGGATCACGGTCACGACCCACGCCGCCGACCAGATGCGTTCCTGTCGGGTCAGGGTGATGACCTTCTCCGGCGTGTACATGACCATGAGCGTCGGCCTGTTCCCACGGTCAACGTCGACGATCGACAGGAATCCCGCCAGCGCACGCCGGCGACGATCCCAGATGGCCGCTGACAAGTCCGCGGCGCGCGGGATCACCTGTACGTCGGGCTCGCCTGCCTGCACGTCGCCGTGAGAGACCGAGAGGAAGGCCGGGCCGTGCACCGCGGATGACACCTGCGCGCCGGGGAACTCGATCTCGAACTGGTTGTCGGCGGCGATCTCGTCGACGCCGAACGTCTCGTCCGACGTGGACACGAAGCCCTCGAACTTCGACCGGTCGGTGACAGCGCGCACGCCCTTCGCGGTCCACCCGAGAGCGGAGTTGATGCCGCGCATCTGCGGAGGCAGCGAGATCCCGAAGTCCTTCAGCGCGGCCTCTCCGTCGAAGTACGTCGAGCGGATCGCGTTCATGCGGCGCCGCTTCTGCCATGTCCGATAGAGCTCGTCGAACAAGTTCGCGTCCTGATGGTTGAGCGCCAGCCCGATTCCGCCGATCAAAGGATCACCCCCGAGCCTTCCCGCTTCTTGCGTCCCGTGCGTGCCCCGAAAAGGGCGAGACTGACAGCCTCGACCGGGGTCTCGTCCCCGGCTGGCGATGCCCAGCCCCATGCGCCGTCCCGCGCCCGCTTCTCCTGCACCGCCTTGTCGGCGGAGTCGTCCATCTGCACCTGACCGGATGCCAGGTGGGTGAGTATCGGCTGCTCGCCGCGCTTGACTGCGCTGGCGGCGGCCGTGGCCTGCTCGAGCAGCAGTCCGCACGCCTGGAAGTACTGCGGAGTCGTGACGACGATGATGCGTCGCCGCGGCACCCGCCGCTCGATCAGCAGCCGCTCGAGTACGATCGCGCCGGCACGCCCCGAGAGCACGATCGCCGAGGCGCGCCGCCACCGCGGTACGCCGTCGATCTCTTCGACGAACCAGTCCGCGAGCGGGGCGAGGGTCTCCTCGACCGGCCCCTGCTGCGCGTCGATGAGCTCCGTGTGCGCACGCTCGCCGGCGATGATGCATCCGCCGAGGGAGACGCGCATCGCGTCCGCTGAGAACGCGACACCGTACGCGCGCACGCCATCAGTCGGCACCTGATCAGCACCGACGGCGAGCTGCGGCCACAGCTTCTTGAGCGGGCCACCGACCGCGTTCTCCTCGTCCCAGATACCCAGACCCTCACGGGACCAGTCAGCCGGGTCTGTCAGGTTCTCCCGCAGACGGAGTATCGCCTCCCACGGCGTGCGGTGCGGGAAAGACGGGTTCGCCTTGGCGAGCACATTGCGGTCCTCGACGTCGTCGTCCCGGTCGGCGCCGACCTCGACCCAAAGGGTGTCGAAGTCGACGGTCTCGCCGGCAGCACGGCGCTTCTTGACGGCGAGCGCCTTCTTCCTCCGGGCCTTGAACACCTCGGCCGGATCCTCCGGCTTCGGGGGCGTGCCCATGTAGATGATGAGCGGGTTCTTCACCGTGTTCGCTGCCGGAATCATGTCCGAAAGCGCCTTGGCCTTGAGGATCTGGCACTCGTCGAACACGACGATCGTCACACCCGGGATGCCTCGGCCGAAGCCGTGCTCGCGGGCGCCGAACATGATCCGCGACCCGTTCGTGAACACGATGCGCTGTTTGCCGTTGCCAGCACGCACCGACCGTATGTACGGGGCGATGCGGCGGCGCTTCGCCAGCGACGACAGCGTCTCGAACGTCTCATCCGAAGTGGCCGAGTGGTGCGCGGTCCACAGCACCTTGATCCTGGGGAAGATGATGCACAGCGCGAAGATGATGGTCCCGATGGTGAAGGTCTTGCCCACCTGGCGGCAGATCGAGATCAGCACGCCTCCGATGCCGGCCGCGTAGAGACCGTTCTCGCGCTTGGCGAGAATCGCGCGCCCGAGCCCCTTCTGCCAGGGATCGTGCGCGACGCCCATCTTTCGGCACTGCGCCTCAACCGAGGGATACCCTGTGGTCTTGATCCCCGAGGGCACGACGAGGTGCTTCGCGACGTCGGAAAGCTTGCGCTCAGAGGTCGTCGGGGTCGAGGTCTTCGTCGGGCGCGGACTCGGCATCTGCGGCCTCCTCGCGTTGCCGCTGCTCGAGCTCGGCGATCTCCCGCATCGTCTCGCGCAGCAGTCGCGCCGTCGGTGGCAGGTCGCGCCCGGACAGCCCGTCCGAGATCTGCTTCGCGTACAGGTCGCGCAGGGCGATCAGCGACGCCATCTCGTCGCCCGACTGCACCGCTTCGAGTAGCGACTTCGGCGCTGGCGCATCGTCCTTCATCCACGTCGACAGCGTGTTCCGGGAGATGCCGAGCGTCTTGGCGACCTGCGCAACGGATTGAGCAGCCTTCGCCTTCGCGACAGCATCCGCCTTGAACGCCTCCGAGTAACTCTGCTTCCCGCGAGATCTCGCGGAAGTCGACTCCCCCAGCGGACGAATCTGCGCCGTCGATCGAGCCATGCCAGACGCCCCCTGTCCTGGTGGAAAACCCCGGGGAGAGATCGGCCCTGTCCCCGGGGTTTTCCACCA
>NZ_PCOT01000049.1 GCF_002979415.1 Microbacterium sp. MYb72
CTCCCCCTGCCGCGCCGCTGCCGCGCAAGCTGCCGTCGCCGGCCGCTGTCGCGCCCGTCGCAGCCGCCGCGACGCCCCCCACGTCCACTCCCGAGGAGGTGGCGAAGTGGGGACGCGTGTCGGAGGACGGCACCGTCGAGGTGCTCGAGGGCGAGACCTGGCGCGTCGTCGGTCAGTACCCCGACGGCACTCCTGAGGAGGCGCTGGCCTACTTCGTGCGCAAGTACGACGACATCGCCTTCAAGGTGCACGCGCTGGAGCAGCGCCACCAGGCCGGTGGCGCTTCGGCCGGCGATCTCGCGAAGCAGGCGGGCCACGTTCTGACCGAGGCGACGGATGCCGCGGCCGTCGGCGATCTCGCCGGACTCCGCGACCGCCTGAACGCCCTGACCGATTCCCTGTCCGAGGCCACCGCCGAAGAGGCGCGCCAGGCCAAGGAGCTGGTCGACAAGGCCGTCGCCGAGCGCACCGCCCTCGTCGAGCGCGCGGAGGCCATCGCCGCCCGCGACCTCTCGAAGGTGCAGTGGAAGCAGCTGACCGCCGAGCTCGGCGCGCTGTTCGACGAGTGGCAGGCCCACCAGCAGAACGGTCCTCGTCTGTCGAAGGGCGTCTCACAGCAGCTGTGGAAGCGATTCCGCGATGCGCGCGCCGTCGTCGACAAGCAGCGCCGAGCGTTCTACTCGGAGCTCGATGACGCGCACAAGGCGGCCCGCGATGCGAAGACCCGCCTCGTCGAGCGCGCCGAGGCCCTCGCTCCTCGCGGCACCGACGGCATCCCGTCGTACCGCAACCTCCTCGACGAGTGGAAGGCCGCCGGCCGCGCCGGTCGCAAGGCCGACGACGCGCTCTGGGCGCGCTTCAAGGCCGCAGGAGATGCGCTGTACTCGGCCCGTGCCGAGGAGGCCGCGGCGGAGGAAGCCGAGTCGGCTCCGAAGATCGAGGCCCGTCAGGCGCTCCTCGAAGACGCCAAGGCCGTCGCCGACGAGCCGAACATCAAGAGCGCCCGCGCACTGCTGACCCGCATCCAGCGTCAGTGGGACGAGGTCGGTCGCATCTTCCCCCGCGAGAAGGAGCGCGCTCTCGATGACCGCCTGCGCGTGATCGAACAGGCGCTCAAGGCCCGCGAAGAGGTCGACTGGAAGAAGAACAACCCCGAGACCAAGGCACGCGCGAACGACATGAGCTCGCAGCTGGTCGAGGCCATCGAGAAGCTCGAGGCCGAGCTCGCCGCGGCGGAGAAGGCCGGAGACAAGAAGGCGGCCAAGACCGCGGCTGACGCCCTCGAGGCTCGTCGCACCTGGCTGAACGCCCTCGGGGGCTGAGCCTCTCCACAGGTCTCCGCAGAGACGCCCGGACGCGGGATGCCGTACGCCACACTGGCGTGATGCATCCCGCGTTCGTGTATCTGCCCGGCGATCGTCTGACTCTGCCCGAGCTCAGCTCCGCGCGGCTCGACGGGCACGTGGTCGAGCTCGGCGAGGGGTACATCCCCGCCGATCTCGTCGAGGGGCCGGCGCTCAGGGCCCGCATGATCGCCGGACTGGTCCCGGCCGGCACTGCGGCCTCGGGACCGACAGCCGCGTGGATCCACGGGGCCGGCGACACGCCCCCGACACCCCACCACGTGCAGCGCACCGCGGAGAGGAGATTCAGACCGGACCCCGATCATCGGCTGATCTTCCACGACACGCGCGTCCCGGCATCCGATGTCCAGTTGCTCGGCGGAGTCCTCACGACCACTCCGGTGAGGACGATGGTCGATCTCGCGCTCACCACCACCCGTGACCCGCGGATGCTCGTCTGGATGCGCCTGCTCGCGGCCGAGAGCCCACCGCTCGTCGAGGAGGCCGAGCTCTCCCTGTCGGTGAGGACGCGCGTCCCCGGATCACGTGGCGCTCTCGCGACTCTCGAGAGGCTGAGGCTCAGGAGGAGGTGACGCGGTACACGTCGTACACCGCATCGATGCGCCGCACCGCGTTCAGGACGCGATCGAGGTGCACGGCATCGCCCATCTCGAAGACGAACCGGCTGAGCGCGAGGCGCTCGTCGGTGGTCGAGACCGTGGCGGAGAGGATGTTCACGTGGTGCTCGCTGAGCACGCGGGTGACGTCGGAGAGGAGTCCGGAGCGATCGAGCGCCTCGACCTGGATCTGCACACGGAACACGCTCTTGGTCGTGGGCGCCCAGGACACCTCGACGAAGCGGTCCTTGTCCTCCTCGCTGCTGAGGGCCTTCACGTTCACGCAGTCGGCCCGGTGGACAGAGACGCCGCTGCCACGGGTCACGAAGCCGACGATCTGATCGCCCGGCACCGGAGTGCAGCACTTTGCGAGCTTCACGAGGATGTCGGCGGCTCCGCGCACGAGCACGCCGGAGTCTCCGGCACGGGGCTCCCTGGTCGGGATGCTCCCGGGGAGGTCGATGGGACCCGTGGCCGGATCGTTGGCCGCCACCAGCGCGGTGACCTTCTCCAGCACGGACTGCGTGGAGACGTGCCCCTCGCCGACCGCGGCGTACAGTGCGGAGACGTCTTCGTAGCGAAGCTGGTGCGCGACCTCTGCGAAGGAGTCCTGGCTCATCAGGCGCTGCAGCGGGAGGTTCTGCCGGCGCATCGCCCGGGCGATGGCCTCCTTGCCCTGCTCGATCGCCTCCTCGCGACGCTCCTTCGTGAACCATCCACGGATCTTGTTGCGCGCCCGTGTGCTCTTGACGAAGCCCAGCCAGTCCTGGCTCGGACCCGCGTCGGGGTTCTTCGACGTGAAGACCTCGACGACGTCTCCGCTCTTGAGCTCGGACTCCAAGGGCACGAGGCGTCCGTTGACCTTGGCGCCCATCGTGCGGTGACCGATCTCGGTGTGCACGGCGTAGGCGAAGTCCACCGGAGACGCATCGGCCGGAAGGCCGATCACACGTCCCTTCGGCGTGAAGACGTAGACCTCCTTGGCTCCGATCTCGAAGCGCAGGGAGTCGAGGAACTCACCGGGGTCGGCCGTCTCCGCCTGCCAATCGGAGATGTGTGCGAGCCACGCCATGTCGGCATCGGCGGCGCGCACCTCGGCCTTGCCGCCGTTCATCCGCTCCTTGTACATCCAGTGGGCGGCGACGCCGTACTCCGCCTGCTGGTGCATCTCCTGCGTGCGGATCTGGATCTCGACCGTGCGACCGGCCGGACCGATCACCGTGGTGTGCAGCGACTGGTACAGGTTGAACTTCGGGGTGGCGATGTAGTCCTTGAACCGGCCGGGCAGCGGAGTCCACCGGGCGTGGATCGCGCCGAGGACCGCATAGCAGTCGCGCACGGAGGCGACGATCACACGGATGCCGATCAGGTCGTAGATGTCGTCGAACTCGCGGCCCCGCACGACCATCTTCTGATAGACGGAGTACAGCTGCTTGGGGCGTCCGACGACCTTGCCGCGGATGCGCAGGTCACGCAGATCCTCGTCGATCTCCTGGACGACCTGGTTCAGGTACTTCTCGCGCTGCGGCGTGCGCTGCGCGATGAGGCTGTGGATCTCGTTGTAGATCTTCGGGTGCAGCACCGCGAAGGACAGGTCCTCGAGCTCGGACTTGATCGCCTGGATGCCGAGTCGATTGGCCAGGGGCGCGTAGATCTCCAGCGTCTCCTTGGCCTTCTTCGCCGCCTTCTCGGGCGGCACGAAGCCCCAGGTGCGCGCGTTGTGCAGTCGGTCGGCGAGCTTGATCAGCAGCACGCGGATGTCCTTCGACATCGCCACGATCATCTTGCGGACGGTCTCTGCCTGGGCGCTCTCGCCGTACTTGACCTTGTCGAGCTTGGTGACGCCGTCGACGAGCATCGCGACCTCGTCGCCGAACTCGGCGGTGAGCTCGCTCAGCGCGTAGCCGGTGTCCTCCACGGTGTCGTGCAGGAGAGCCGCGGCGATCGCCCTGGGTCCGAGGCCCAGCTCGGCGAGGATCTGGGCGACCGCGAGCGGGTGGGTGATGTACGGCTCGCCGCTCTGACGCTTCTGGCCCTCGTGCTTCTCCTTGGCCACCGCGTAGGCGCGCTCGATCACGGCGAAATCACCACGAGGATGATTCGCTCGGACCGTGCGGATCAGGTTGTCGAGATCATTGATCCGGGGCGCGCGGGAGAAGATGCGGGGAACCAGGCGTCGCAGGCTCGAACCCTGCGACGACGTCTGCGGTTCCGCCATCCGCTCACCTCCCCAATCACTACATCTTACGCGGGTCCTGCGGGGCCGAGCCCCGCAGGACGAGCACGATCACGCGTCGACGGTCGCCTTGGCGCGAGCCTCGCGGATCTTCGCGTCACGCGCCATGAGCTGCGGCTCGTTCTCGCGGAACAGCGAGTAGAGCGGAGCGGCGACGAACAGCGTCGAGTACGTCGCGACCAGGATGCCGACGAAGATCGACAGCGAGATGTCGGTCAGCGTCTCCGCGCCGAGCCAGAAGGCGCCGATGAAGAGGATCGCCCCGACAGGCAGTGCGGCGACGACCGAGGTGTTGATCGAGCGCACCAGCGTCTGGTTGACGGCGAGGTTGACCGACTCCCCGAAGGTGCGTCCGGACTTCTCCCCGTCTTCCGTGGTGTTCTCCCGGACCTTGTCGAAGACGACGGTCGTGTCGTACAGCGAGTAGGCGAGGATCGTCAGGAAGCCGATGACGGCCGCCGGAGAGATCTCGAAGCCCGCGAGAGCGTACACGCCGATCGTGATGACGAGGACGTCGAGCAGGCCGATGATCGCCGCCGCGGACATCTTCCAGGTGCGGAAGTACAGGGCGAGGATGAGGAAGGTCAGCGCCAGGAAGATCGCGAGTCCCCACAGCGACTGCTTGGTGACGTTCTCACCCCACGCGGGGCCGATGAACGAGGACGTGACGCTCTTCAGGTCGACTCCGTAGGCATCGGCGAGAGCGGCGGAGACCTTCTGCGTCTCCTCGTCACTCATCTGATCGGTCTGGACGCGGATGTCCTTGCCGCTGACGACCACGACCTTCGTCGCAGCATCCGGAACCACCGAATGCACGGCCTTGGTCGCCGTGCTCTGATCGATGCTGTTCGGGGCGGTGACCGTGAACTGCGATCCGCCGGTGAACTCGATGGAGAACTGCACGGGACGGATGAACGGGACGAGGATCGACCCGACCACCAGCGCGATGGCGATGATGAACCACAGTCGACGCTTGGCGACGAACGGGAAAGAGGTCTTCCCCGAGTACAGGTTGTTGCCGAACTCACTCATGGAAGCCATCAGTTCGCCCCCTCATTTCCGCCGCTGCCGGCTCTGTCGCCGGCGAGTGCCTCTGCGCGCTTGCGCTCGGCGATCGTCTGCCTGCGGTCTGCTTCTCCGCGCGAGCGCGCGTTCTTCGCCCCGCGGCCGGCGGATGCCGTCGCGACCTCGCGGTACTGCGAGCGGCTGCGGTAGACCGCGCCGAGGGACTCCGGGTCGAGGCCCGAGAGCTTGTGTCCGCCGCCGAAGAAGCGGGTGCGCACGAGCAGCTGCATGACCGGGTGCGTGAAGATCACGAAGATGAACACGTCGATCAGGGTCGTGAGCCCGAGGGTGAACGCGAAGCCCTTCACCGTCGCGTCGGCCAGGATGTACAGCACGACGGCGGCGAGGATGTTGATCGACTTCGAGATGTAGATCGTGCGCTTCGCGCGGCCCCAGCCGTCTTCCACGGCTGCCGTGATCGACTTGCCGTCGCGCAGCTCGTCCCTTATTCGTTCGAAGTACACGATGAACGAGTCCGCGACGAATCCGATCGAGACGATCAGACCCGCGACGCCGGCGAGCGAGAGACGGAAGCCCATGCGCCACGCGAGGATGCAGATGATGATGTACGTCAGCACACCCATCACCGCGATCGAGGCGACGATGACGGCGCCGAGAGCGCGGTACACGATCAGCGAGTAGATCGCGACGAGCGCGAGGCCGATGAGACCGGCGATGAGGCCGATCTGCAGCTGCTGCGTACCGAGGGTCGCCGACACGGTTCCCGAGCTCTGCACCACGAAGCTGAGCGGCAGGGCGCCGAACTTGAGCTGGTCGGCGAGAGTGGTCGCGGACTCCTGGGTGAAGCTGCCCGAGATGCTCGGGCGGCCGTCGAGGATCTGCCCGTTCATCTGCGGCGCGCTGATCACGCTGCCGTCGAGCACGAACGCGAACTGGTCGCGCGGCGAGAGGTTGGCGAGCTTGTTCTGGTACAGACGCGTGCTGACCTTGCCGAAGGCGTCGGCCCCCTCAGACGTCATGGTCAGCTGCACGAGCCAGGCGCCCGACTTGGGGTCGCGGCCGGCCGTCGCATCGGTGATCGCGGTGCCGGTGAGCTCGGCCGGGCCCAGGAGGTACTTGGCGGTGCCGCTCGGGTCGCAGGCGATCAACGGCTGGTCCTGGGGAGCCCGCGAGGCGTCGGCCGGCGGGTTCGCGCAGTCGTAGGCGAGGAACTCGGCCTGCAGCTTGTCGGTGACCCACGCGAGGTCGCTCGAGTCCGTCGGCTTCACCGTCGGGGTGGCGTTCAGCGAGGGGTCCGGCGTCGGATACGGCGTGGTGTTGCCGTCCTCCCCGGTGAACGACGTCGCGGCGGCCGTCGTGTAGAGCACCGCGCGGAACTCCAGCTGAGCGCTCGACTTGATCCGCTCGCGCGTGGCCTCGTCGGCCACACCGGGGATCTGCACGACGATGTTCTGGCCGCCCTCGGTCGTGATGTCGGCCTCGCTCACACCGGAGGCGTCGACACGCTGCCGGATGATCGCGGCCGCCTGGTCCATCTGCTCCTGCGATGGCGCTGCGCCGTCTTCGGTCTGCGCCTGGAGGACGATCTGCGTGCCGCCCTGGAGGTCGAGGGCGAGTTCTGGGGTCCACGAGCTCTGCTTGAACACATACACGCCGAGCGCGTTGATGCCGAAGAGGACGCCTGTCACCAGGACGAGTCCGAGAAGGACCCTCCAGGCGTGACGGACCGGAGAGGAAGAAGCCACGTGATCAGCTTTCTGAGATGCCGGAGCGCCGGTGCGGCGCCATGGTCCTGAGGAGGATTACTTGTCGTCCGCGTCGCGCTCGAGACGCGCGCGCGTCTCCTCGGCCGTCTCGATGCCGGGAGCGGCGTCAGCGGCGGGCGTCTCGTCGACGGCATCCGTCACGTCGTCCGCGATGGCGTCCTTGGGCTCGACGACCCGCAGGATCGCCTGGCTGTGCACCTCGATGATCGTGCCGGGTGCGATCTCCACCAGAGCCGGCTCGTCCAGGTCGATCGGGTCGTAGGCCACGATCGTCCCGAAGATGCCGCCCTGGAGCAGGACCTTGGCGCCGGGGACGGTCTTCGTCGCCTTGGCCTCCTGGTCGGCCTTCATCTGCCTCTGACGCTTGCGGGTGTTCACGAACATGAAGATGATCAGCACCGCGAGGATCGGGAGCATGATGAGTGTGGGATCCATCGCGGATGCCTTTCAGTCGCGCACACGCCGACGACGGCGTGCACCAGGGGGGATCGGAAGGAAGTCTTCAGCGATTATAGGTGATCGAACAGTCCGTCTTCGGTGCGACGGGCGACGCCGAGGTGCGCGTAGGCCTCCGGCATGGCGATCCGACCCCGCGGAGTGCGACCGAGGAAGCCGATCCGCACGAGGTACGGCTCCACGACGCTCTCCACGGTCTCGGCCTCTTCGCCGACCGCGACGGCGAGCGTGCTGAGACCGACGGGGCCGCCTTTGAACCGGCGGACCAGCGCTTCCAGCACTGCCCTGTCGAGGCGGTCGAGGCCGATCGAGTCGACGTCGTAGAGCTCGAGGGCCGCGCGGACGCCGGACAGGGTCGCCTCTCCCCCGCCGTGCACGAGTGCGTAGTCGCGGACGCGCCGGAGGAGGCGGTTCGCGATGCGGGGGGTGCCACGGGAGCGCCGTGCGATCTCTGCGAGGGAGTCAGAGGGCAGATCGACTCCGAGTACGCGAGCGGATCGGTCGATCACGCGCTCCAGCTCGGACTCGTCGTAGAACTCGAGGTGGCCGGTGAAGCCGAAGCGATCCCGGAGCGGGTTCGGGAGCAGACCGGAGCGGGTCGTCGCGCCGACGAGGGTGAACGGGGCGAGCTCCAGGGGGATGCTCGTGGCCCCGGCGCCCTTGCCGACCATGATGTCGATGCGGAAGTCCTCCATCGCGAGGTACAGCATCTCCTCGGCCGAGCGCGCCATGCGGTGGATCTCGTCGATGAAGAGGACCTCGCCGGGGGTCAGGCTCGACAGCAGGGCGGCCAGGTCACCGGCGTGCTGGATCGCCGGGCCGCTGGAGAGCCGCAGCGGACGCCCGCTCTCGTGAGCGACGATCATGGCCAGAGTGGTCTTGCCGAGCCCTGGGGGGCCCGCGAGGAGGATGTGGTCGGCCGGGCGGCTCTGGATGCCGGCGGCGTCCAGCAGCAGCTGCAGCTGGCCGCGGACCTTCTGCTGACCGACGAAGTCGCTGAGACTGGTCGGTCGCAGCGCGCCCTCGATGGCGAGCTCTGTCTCGTCGACCGGCTCGGTCGCGTCGCGCGCGTCAGACACGCGCCGGCCCCAGCATCGCGAGGGTGCGGCGCAGGAGCGACGCGACGGACGAGCGCTCGGCCTCCGAAGCGTCGGCAGCCGTCTGGGTCGCCGCCTCGACGGCGACCTTCTCGGACCAGCCGAGCCCGATGAGAGCCGCCGCGACCTGATCGATCACGTCGACTCCCCCGGCGGCGGGCTTCCTGGCCGGGCTTCCGACGGGAGCCACCTTTCCGGCGAGCTGCACGACGATCAGCTTGGCGGTCTTCGGACCGATGCCGGAGACGCGACGGAACGGCGCGTCGTCCTCCGCGGTGACGGCCTCGGCGATCTGGTCGACCGTCAGGTGCGAGAGGACACCGAGCGCGGACTTCGGTCCGACACCGGTGACGCTGATGAGCAGGCCGAAGACCTCCAGTTCGCTGCGATCCGCGAACCCGTAGAGCGACAGGGCGTCCTCGCGGACGATGAGACTCGTGTGCAGCATCAGCCGCTCCCCGATCGCGGCGGTGTGCGCGACATCGGCGGGGACGGCGACGGAGAACCCGACTCCTCCGACTTCGATGACGACCTGGTCCGGCGTCGTGTGCAGGACGATGCCGTGCAGCGAGGAGATCATCTCACCAGTCTAGGCACCGGATCGTACATACGTTCGAGCGACACGCTCGGCATCCGCCCAGGCCTTCTGCGCGGGCGTCAGCACGTCCTGCCCCGGCGCTCCCGCAGCCCCTCGGCGCCACGCATGGCACAGCGCGATCGCGAGCGCGTCAGCGGCGTCGGCGGGCTGCGGCGGGGCGTCGAGACGGAGGATGCGGGCGATCATCGCCTGCACCTGCCTCTTGTCGGCGGAACCGTAGCCCGTGACCGCGGCCTTCACCTCGCTCGGCGTGTGGGTCGCCGCAGGAAGACCGGCCTCGGCCGCCAGCAGGAGCGCGACACCGCTCGCCTGCGCGGTGCCCATCACCGTGTGGCTGTTCTGCTGAGCGAACACGCGCTCGACGGCGACCGCGTCAGGGCGGTGCGCCGCGATCACCTCGCGGATGCCGGCGGCCACCGTCGCGAGACGTTCGCCGATCGGCGCGTCGACGGCGGAGCGGATCACGCCGACGTGCACGAGCGTCCCACGACGGGCGCGGTCGACGTCGACGACGCCGACACCGCACCGGGTCAGACCGGGGTCGATGCCGAGGACGCGCAACGTGGAGGAGGTCACCTCTCCAGGCTATGCGCGGTCAGCGGCGCCGGCTGCCCGGCGCGCCCGTCACTCGTCGTTCTCGAGCTCCGCCTGCACCTCGGCCGACAGGTCGAAGTTGCTGAACACGTTCTGCACGTCTTCGCTGTCCTCGAGGGCGTCGATCAGTCGGAAGATCTTGCGCGCCGTGTCGGCGTCGATCTCGACCTTGAGGTTCGGGACGAACTCGACGTCGGCCGACTCGTACTCGATGCCCGCGTCGACGAGGGCCGAGCGCACCGAGACCATGTCGGTCGGCTCGGTCACGATCTCGAAGCCCTCGGCGTGCGGCTCGATCTCCTCGGCACCCGCCTCGAGCGCCGCCATCATGACGTCGTCTTCGGTGGTGCACTCAGAGCTCACCACGATGACGCCCTTGCGGCTGAAGTTGTACGCCACGCTGCCGGGGTCGGCGAGGGTGCCGCCGTTGCGGCTGAGCGCGGTGCGCACCTCGGCCGCCGCGCGGTTCTTGTTATCGGTCAGACACTCGATCATGAGGGCGACGCCGTTGGGTCCGTAGCCTTCGTACATGATCGAGGTGTACTCGACGGCCTCGCCGCCGATACCGGCGCCGCGCTTGATGGCGCGGTCGATGTTGTCCTTCGGGACGGAGGTCTTCTTCGCCTTGAGGACGGCGTCGAACAGCGTCGGGTTGCCCTGCAGGTCGGCGCCGCCGAGCTTGGCCGCGACCTCGATGTTCTTGATGAGCTTCGCCCACGACTTCGCACGCCGCGAATCGATGATCGCCTTCTTGTGCTTGGTCGTGGCCCACTTGGAATGCCCGGACATAAGTCTCCCGCTCGTCGAATCCGCCCGGGCGCCTGGCCCAGGGCATCGTCCAGTCTAACGAATCACGCCGCGCGCGCCGCGACCCGATCGAGGAAGCGCGCGTGGAAGCGGCTCTCCCCCGTGATCTCCGGGTGGAAGCTGAGCCCGAGGAGACCGCCCTGCTCGACGGCGACGACGCGGCCGTCCGGCAGTGCGGCGAGGACGGATGCCGCCTCTCCGACGCTCTCGACCACCGGTCCGCGGATGAACGCCGCCTTCACGGACCCCGTGCCGAGCTCGGGCACGTCGAGCTCCGCCTCGAAGGACTCGACCTGGCGGCCGAAGGCGTTGCGTCGGACGACGACGTCGAGCCCGCCGAACGACTCCTGTCCGTCGATCGCGTCGACCACGGCATCCGCCAGCATGATGAGACCGGCGCAGGTGCCGAGCACCGGCATCCCCGCGGCGATCGCCTCGCGGATGGGCTCCCGCAGACCGAAGATCCGGGAGAGCTTGTCGATCACGCTCGACTCGCCGCCGGGGATCACGAGCCCCGATACCGTCGCGAGCTCCTCCGGACGGCGCACGAGCACGACCTCGGCGCCGAGACCGGCGAGCAGGGCGGCGTGCTCGCGCACGTCGCCCTGCAGCGCGAGCACGCCGACCTTCGGGCTACCAGCCACGCTCGGCGAGGCGGTGCGGTGCGGGGAGGTCGGAGACGTTGATGCCGACCATGGCTTCGCCGAGTCCGCGGGACACCTCGGCGATGACCTTCGGGTCGTCGAAGAACGTCGTGGCCTTCACGATGGCCTTCGCGCGCTCTGCGGGGTTGCCCGACTTGAAGATGCCGGACCCGACGAAGACGCCGTCGGCACCGAGCTGCATCATCATGGCGGCATCCGCGGGGGTGGCCACGCCGCCCGCCACGAACAGCACGACGGGGAGCTTGCCGGTCTCGGCGATCTCGGCGACCAGCTCGTACGGCGCCTGCAGCTCCTTGGCTGCGACGAACAGCTCGTCCTTCGGGAGCGCGGTGAGCGCGGCGATCTCGCCGCGGATCTTGCGGATGTGCTTCATCGCCTCGGAGACGTCTCCGGTGCCCGCCTCACCCTTGGAGCGGATCATCGCCGCGCCCTCGTTGATGCGGCGCAGTGCCTCGCCGAGGTTGGTGGCGCCGCACACGAAGGGCACCGTGAAGCCGTACTTGTCGATGTGGTTGACGTAGTCGGCGGGCGAGAGCACCTCGGACTCGTCAATGTAGTCGACACCGAGCTCCTGCAGCACCTGGGCCTCGACGAAGTGGCCGATGCGCGCCTTCGCCATCACGGGGATCGAGACCGCGTCGATGATGCTGTCGATCATGTCGGGGTCGCTCATGCGCGACACGCCGCCCTGGGCGCGGATGTCGGCGGGAACGCGCTCGAGGGCCATCACGGCGACGGCGCCGGCGTCTTCGGCGATCTTCGCCTGCTCGGCGGTGACGACGTCCATGATGACGCCGCCCTTGAGCATCTCGGCGAGCCCGCGCTTGACGCGCGAGGATCCGGTGGTGGTCTGTTCGGTCATGAGGGGCTCCTGTCAGGATGAACCAAAGCTCGTTTTGATCTATGTCAAAAGATAGCACTGTCCGGAACGACCTAGAATCGGTCACGAGGACTCATGACGGACATCACAGGGAGCACAGCGGCGGAGATCGCCGACAGCGTGCGCGGGCTGCGCGACCGCGGCCTGCTGCGTGCGGGCAGCGTCCTGCCTCCGGTGCGTGAGCTCGCCTCGACCCTCGGCGTCAATCGCAACACGGCGGTCGCCGCGTATCGTCAGCTGGCCCAGGCGGGACTCGTCGTGTCGCGTGGCCGCGCAGGGACCGTCGTCGCGGGACACGAGTCCGTCGCCCAGGAGGGATACGCCGCCGACACGGTGCTCCGCGATGTCGGAACCGGAAACCCGGATCCTCGGCTGATCCCGGACCCATCCCCCGCACTCGCCACCCTCGCCGGCCGCCCGGTGCTCTACGGAGAGCCCGTGATCGACCGCGGGCTCGACGAGTGGGCGCACGACTGGGTCGCCGCAGACCTCGGCGACGCCGACTTCCGCATCACGATCACCAGCGGTGCGGTGGATGCCGTGGAGCGACTGCTCGCGCAGGCTCTCATGCGCGACGACGCCGTCGCGCTCGAGGATCCGTGCTTCCTGGCCAGCATCCACACCGTCCGGCTCGGCGGATACCGTGCCGTCCCCGTGCCCGTCGACGAAGAGGGCATGACGGTCGACGGTCTGCGGGCCGCACTCGACGCCGGCGTCCGCGCGGTGATCTGCACACCCCGCGCGCAGAACCCCACCGGGGCCAGCCTCAGCGCCCGCCGGGCGGCGGAGCTGCGCACCGTGCTCGCCGCGCACCCGTACGTGCTGATCATCGAGGACGATCACTTCTCGATGCTGTCGCGCCGCCCCTACGAGACCCTGATCGGCCCCGCGCATCGACGGTTCGCGCTTGTGCGCTCGGTCTCGAAGTTCCTGGGTCCCGACATGTGCCTGGCCGTGGCGGCGACCGATCCCGAGACCGCAGAGCGTCTCGCGATGCGGCTGAGCCCCGGCACCACCTGGGTGAGCCACCTGCTGCAGCGCCTGACGCTCGCGCAGCTGACCGACGAGACCGTGGCAGCGCGGATCGCGGCGGCATCCGAGCACTACGCGGCCAAGAACGACGACTTCGCGACGCGCCTGCGAGAGCACGGCATCGAGGCCGCTGCATCGGACGGACTGAGCCTGTGGGTCGCCCTGCCGATCGCCGCGCGCACGGTCGCCGAGCGCCTCATGCGGCGCGGCTGGCTGGCCCGCACAGGTGACGACTTCGCTCTCGACGACAGGGCAGAGCCGTCGCGCCACCTGCGCCTCACTGTCCACGATCTCTCCGACGACGATGCGGCGACGCTCGTCACCGACCTCGTCGCGGCAGTGCGATGATCCACCCCCGCGGTCTCCGGCCCGCTCTGAACGAAAGGATCGGAGAATGAAGGTCCTCTCCATCCAGTCCGCCGTCGCATACGGCCACGTCGGCAACTCGGCGGCGGTCTTCCCGCTGCAGCGCATCGGCGTCGAGGTGCTCCCGGTCTACACGGTGAACTTCTCCAACCACACCGGCTACGGCGCCTGGCGCGGCCCGCTCATCGCGCCGGCCGACGTCGCCGAGGTCATCACCGGCATCGAGGAGCGCGGCGTCTTCGGCGAGATCGACGCGGTGCTCAGCGGCTACCAGGGCGGAGAGGGCATCGGCGACGTCATCATCGACGCCGTGGCCCGAGTCAAGGCCGCCAACCCGGAGGCCGTCTACGCGTGCGATCCGGTCATGGGGAACGCCAAGTCCGGTTGCTTCGTCGCTCCCGCGATTCCGATCCTGCTCCGCGAGAAGGTCGTCCCCGTGGCCGACATCATCACGCCGAACCAGTTCGAGCTGGGCTTCCTCACCGAGACCGAGCCCGACACGCTGGAATCGACCCTCGCCTCCGTCGACCTCGCGATGGCCATGGGCCCCTCGACCGTGCTGGTCACCAGCGTCGAGCGTCCCGACCGCGAAGAGGGCACGATCGAGATGCTCGTCGCCGACGCGACCGGTGCGTGGATCGTCCAGACCCCGCGCCTTCCGATGAAGGCCAACGGCTCCGGCGACGTCACCGCCGCACTGTTCACCGCCCACTACGTGCAGACCGGCAGCGCACAGACGGCGCTGGAGCGCACGGCGTCGAGCGTGTTCGACCTGCTGTCGTTGACCCTCGAGTCGGGCGAACGCGAGCTGCAGCTCATCGAGGCGCAGGAGTTCTACGCGAACCCGCGACTCCAGTTCACCGCACGCCAGGTGCGCTGAGGCGCGGACGCTACCTCGCTTCGTCTCGCTGCGCTCGCTCGCTCAGCGACCGGACTCCCGCATCCGGCCGTTGAGCGAGGAGCGCAGCGACGAGACGTGTGAGGCTCAGGCGGAGGGCCAGGCGTTCGCGACGGCCTCGCGCACCTCGCCGAGCAGCTGCGGCAGCGCCTTCGTCTTGGCGATGATCGGGAAGAAGTTGGCGTCCGACGTCCATCGCGGCACCACGTGCTGGTGCAGATGGGCGTCGACGCCGGCCCCGGCGACGGCGCCCTGGTTCATGCCCAGATTGAAGCCGTCGCAGCGTGACACCTCGCGCAGCACGCGCATCGCGGTCTGGGTGAGGGCGCCGATCTCGGCGACCTCCTCCGGCGTCGCCTGATCGTAGGTCGCGATGTGCCGGTACGGGCACACGAGCATGTGGCCGGAGTTGTACGGGAACAGGTTCAGCAGCACATAGGCGGTCTCGCCCCGTGCCACGATCAGCCTCTCCGCGTCCGGGTGCTTCGGCGCCTCGCAGAACGGGCACTCCTCGCGCAGCGGCTCCGGGCCCGCCTGGATGTACGCCATCCGGTGCGGGGTCCACAGCCTCTGGAACTCGTCGGGGACGCCGGCCAGATGACCGGCGTCCTCCAACGACTCAGAACCCGAGGTCACGCCAGGTCCCCTGCTTTCAGCACCAGCGCGTGCGAAGCGATCGCCGCGGTGATCCGGCGCACGGCATCCGCCACCGGCACGCCGTTCTCCTGCGTGCCGTCGCGGAAGCGGAACGAGACCGTACCAGCGCCCCTGTCCTGCTCGCCGACGATGAGGATCACGGGGACCTTCGCCGTCGTGTGGTTGCGGATCTTCTTCTGCATGCGGTCGTCGGAGTGGTCGACATCTGCGCGCACTCCCGCCGCGCGCAGCTGGCCGATCACGTCGTCGAGGTAGTCGCCGTACTGCTCGGCCACCGGGACGCCGACGACCTGGCTCGGCGCCAGCCACAGCGGGAAGTCTCCTGCGTAGTGCTCGAGAAGGATCGCGAAGAAGCGCTCGACCGAACCCAGCAGGGCGCGGTGGATCATCACCGGACGATGCTTCTGCCCGTCGGATCCGGTGTACTCGAGCTCGAAGCGATCGGGCTGGTTGAAGTCCAGCTGGATCGTCGACATCTGCCAGGTGCGGCCGATCGCGTCGCGCGCCTGCACCGAGATCTTGGGACCGTAGAAGGCCGCGCCACCGGGATCGGCGACGAGCTCGAGGCCGGATGCGACGGCGACCTCGCGCAGGGTCTCGATGGCCGTGGCCCACTGCTCGGGCTCTCCGAGGAACTTCGGGTTCCCCTCCTCGTTCGTAGACAGCTCGAGGTAGAAGTCGTTGAGCCCGTAGTCGCGCAGGAGGTCCAGGACGAGGTTCAGGTTGGTGGTGAGCTCCTCCTTGACCTGATCCTGGGCCACGTAGATGTGCGCGTCATCCTGCGTCAGCCCTCGGACGCGGGTCAGGCCGGACAGCGTGCCGCTCTTCTCGTATCGGTAGACGGTGCCGAACTCCGCGAGCCGTAGAGGCAGCTCGCGGTACGAGCGTCCACGCGAACGGAAGACGAGGTTGTGGAACGGGCAGTTCATCGGCTTCAGGTAGTAGTCCTGCCCCTGCCGTGTGATGTTCCCCTCCTCGTCGACGATCTCGTCGAGGTGCATCGGAGGGAACATGCCGTCGGCGTACGTCTGCAGGTGACCCGACGTCATGAAGAGATCCTTCTTCGTGATGTGCGGGCTGTTCACGAGGTCGTACCCGTTGCGCAGCAGGTGACGGCGCAGGTTCTCCTCGATCTCGTAGCGGATGATGCCGCCCTTCGGGTGGAACACCGCGAGACCGGAGCCGATCTCGTCGGGGAAGGAGAACAGGTCCATCTCCGCGCCGAGCTTGCGGTGGTCCCGACGCTCGGCCTCGGCGAGGCGCTCCTGATACGCGCGCAGCTCGTCCTTGGACGGCCAGGCCGTGCCGTAGATGCGCTGCAGCTGCGGGTTCTTCTCGCTGCCGCGCCAGTACGCCGCGGCGATGCGGGTGAGGTCCCAGCCGTTGCCGATCATCCGCGTGTTGGGCAGGTGCGGCCCGCGGCAGAGGTCCTTCCAGACGACCTCGCCGTCTCGGGTCGTGTTGTCGTAGATCGTGAGCTCGCCCTCGCCGACCTCGACGGACGCGCCCTCGGCCGCGTCGGCGTTCGAGCCCTTGAGACCGATGAGCTCGAGCTTGAACGGCTCATCGGCGAGTTCGGCGCGCGCCTCATCGTCGGTGACGACGCGGCGCACGAAGCGCTGGCCCTCGCGGACGATGCGCTGCATCTCCTTGGTGATGGCCTTGATGTCTTCGGGGGTGAAGGGCGTGTCCACGCCGAAGTCGTAGTAGAACCCGTCGGTGATGGGCGGGCCGATGCCGAGGTTCGCCTGCGGATTGATGCGCTGCACCGCCTGGGCGAGCACGTGAGCGGCCGAGTGACGCAGGATGTTCAGCCCGTCGGGGCTGTCGATGGTGACGGGCTCGACCTCGTCGGCGTCGGTCACGGTGGCGGCGAGGTCCTTGAGGACGCCGCCGACGCGCATCGCGACGACGGATCGGTCAGAGAACAGGGCGAAGCCGTCTTTCGGCTGGGCGTTTTCAGGCACTGAGCACTCCATCTGGGTCAGGAATCCAGGCTACCCGCACGACCGGGTGCTTCAGACCGCTCTCGCCCTCGGAATCGGGCGAACCGTGGGAGCTCCGCGGTGAAGAGCACGCAGAGGGGACAATGAGATATGCCCTCTCCCACGATCGTCTGGCTGCGCGATGATCTCCGAATCGCGGACAACCCGGCTCTGCTCGCGGCCTCGCGCCGTGGTGAGCCGACCATCGCCCTGTACGTGCTCGATGAGGAGTCTCCCGGTGTCCGGGCTCTGGGAGGGGCTGCTCGCTGGTGGCTGCACCATTCGCTGTCGTCATTGGCGGAGCGGCTCGGGGAGAAGGGCGTGCCCCTGGTGCTGAGGCGAGGCCCCGCGTCACGGGTCGTCGAGGATGTGGTCCGGGAGAGCTCCGCCAGCGCCGTGTACTGGAACCGGCGCTACGGGGCGGCCGAGCGCGAGATCGACGCCGCCCTGAAGTCCTCCCTGCGCGAGGCCGGTCTTCTGGTCGAGTCCTTCTCGGCGTCGCTTCTGCACGAGCCGTGGATGGTCAGGACGGGCGGGGGCACCCATTTCTCCGTCTTCACTCCGTTCTGGCGCGCCTGCCAGGCGCTTCCGGCGCCCCGGCGTCCGCTGCCGGAACCTGACGACTTCGTCGGCATCCCGCCCGCTCTCGAATCCGACGACATCGCCGGGTGGGCTCTGCGCCCGTCGTCCCCTGATTGGGCCGGAGGTCTGCGAGAGACGTGGACACCCGGCGAGCCCGCAGCGATCGACCGCCTTGCTCAGTTCCTCACGGAAGACGTCGACGACTACGAACGAACGCGTGATGAGCCCGCGGCGGGAATGACCTCGCTGCTCTCTCCTCGACTGCGCTGGGGAGAGCTGAGCCCGTTCACCGTGTGGCACAGCGCCGCGGGCGCACCGGGGACAGGGAAGTTCCTCGCCGAGCTCGGATGGCGGGAGTTCGCCTGGCACACCCTCTTCCACTTCCCCGATCTGGCGACCCGCAACCTGCGCCCGTCCTTCGACGCCTTCCCCTGGCCGCCGGTCGACGTCGAACAGCTCACCGCGTGGCAGCAGGGACGCACCGGCGTGCCGCTGGTGGATGCCGGGATGCGGGAGCTCTGGAGCACCGGATTCATGCACAACCGCGTCAGGATGGTGGCCGCGTCGTTCCTGGTGAAGAATCTGCTGATCGATTGGCGGCTCGGCGAGGAGTGGTTCTGGGACACGCTCGTCGACGCGGACGAGGCGAGCAACCCCTTCAACTGGCAGTGGGTGGCCGGGTCCGGCGCCGATGCCGCGCCCTACTTCCGGGTCTTCAACCCTGAGCTTCAGGCGAAGAAGTTCGATCCGCAGTCCCGCTATGTCGAACGATGGGCCGGGGATTCCCTCCTCACGGCGCCGATCGTCGACCTGGGCACCACGAGGAAAGCGGCTCTCGCGGCCTATGAGCGGATGAAACGAACCTCCGCGGATCTCCCCTGACTCACAGCGCCGCCGACTCGTTCGCACCGCCAGTCGTCGGAGCGAACACGATGATCGCCGCCCCGACCAGTGCGACGGCCGAACCCACCCAGTCCCATGTCGTGGGCCGGAATCCGTCGACGATGATGCCCCACGCCAGGGAGCCGGCGATGAACACACCGCCGTAGCACGCGAGCACTCGCCCGAAGTTCGCATCGGGTTGCAGCGCGGCGATGAATCCGTACGCTCCGAGAGCCATCACTCCGAACACGGCGAACAGCCACCCGCGGTCCTCCTTCACGGTCTGCCAGATCAGCCAGGCACCGCCGATCTCCGCGACGGCCGCGAGCAGGAACAGGATGCTGATGCGCAGAACGGTCATGCGTTCAGTGTTCCAGGGTTCCCGTGATCACCGTCCTGATCGATACGGTGATCACGGGGAGCCGATCGCATCCCCGTCTCCCCCACTGCACCCGATAGGCCACGCCATGCGCTCTGTCCGCTCCCGCCCCGCCGCCGTCATCGGCCTTCTCGCTCTCTCGATCGTCGCGCTGCCGACCGCCGCGGTCGCCGCGGTCGCTCCCTCCGACGACGTGACTCCGGTCGTGGCCGTGTCGCTGGAGCCGTACTTCCCCGGCGAGCCGTCCTGGCCGTCCACCGCGTACCCGACCTGGGCGCTGCGCATCGATCTCTCCGACGCCGACCCCGTGCCAGGCGAGGCCACGAACATCGACCTCTCCGCGAATCTCACTGCGGCGGCCGCCCCCGGGACGCTGCGCGATGAGGACGGGGTGGAGCTCGCGACCTTCGCCGTGTCACCCGACGGACACCGCATCACCGTCACGTACTCCGCCGCAGCCGCTGCGGTCGTCGATCTGCAGGCCGAGCTCGCGATCTTCGTCAGCGCCGACTCCGTCGGCCCGGGGAACGACACGCTCACGGCTCAGGCCGCGGCCGACGGCACCGTGTTCCCGCTCAGCGCCTCGTACACGGGACTCGCCTGGAACCCCGCCGGCACCGTGGGGACGTGGGTCCCGAGCCCGACCGGCTCCCTGCGCTTCCTCGCGCGCTCCGTCGTCGAGGCCGTCCCCGAGTTCGCCGAAGACGGCGGCCAGTGGATCGGAGTGGGCGGCGCGAACGACTGGACCGGAAGACTCGCCCCTGTCAGCGGGTCCACCCGGGTGTTCGGGCTGGACGAGCTCCCCGCCACTCTGGACGGGTTCACGGATCCGGCATCCCTGTGGCAGGACGGCGTCGACTACACGGTGGACGAGCAGGAGACGCACGATGGCGAGCCGGTGTTCGGCGTCACGGTCACCGGTTCGCCGACCGGATACATCGTCGTCGAGCAGGCGTACGACCTCGTCTCGGCGGGCCCCTCGCTGTTCGACGCTCCCAACACCGCCCTCCCGCTTCAGGGACGGAAGGTGTTCGGCGCCGGCACCCGTATCGTGACCGGATCGGTCGGCGGGCACCAGGGCGGGGGGAACGGAGTGGGAGGGCTGTCCACTCTCGCCTTCTTCGCCGGCTCGGGCGGCCCGGCGCCTCCGTAGCGTGTCTTCCATGCGCTCCCGTCTGCTGTCCTCCACCGTCATCC
>NZ_PCOT01000005.1:0-885 GCF_002979415.1 Microbacterium sp. MYb72
CACCGTGTCGATGGCGCTCGTCGCGAGGATGAGGAAGCTGGGGATGACCATCATGAAGTGGATGACCAGCAGCGCGATGCGCTCGGTCCAGCCGCCGAAGTAGGCGGCGGCGGTGCCGACGAGCGCCGAGACGATCGTGACGCCGACCGAGACGCTGACGGCGATCATCAGCGAACGCTGCAGACCGAGCGCCACCTGAGCGAACAGGTCGTTGCCGGCGTTGTTCGTGCCGAACCAGTGCTCGGCGGACGGTCCCGTGCTGAGGTTGAGGAAGTCGAGCTCGACCGCGTCGTAGCGGGCGATGAGCGGCCCGAAGATCGCGAACAGCACCAGCAGGACGAAGATCACCAGGCCGGCGAGAGCGCCCTTGTTGCGGGCATAGCGGCGCCAGTAGAGAGTCCACTTGGAGAGCCGCTTGGTCGCGACACGCGTTGTCTCAGGTCCCGCGATGCCGGACGGTGGCTGGACCGTGGGGTCGATCATGTCGGTGGTCATGTCAGCTCACTCTCACTCGTGGGTCGAGCACCACGACGGCGATGTCGGCGAGGATGGCGCCGATCGCCGTGAGGACGGCGCCGAAGGCCGCGATGGCGACCGTGCCGTGGATGTCGTTCGTTCCGATGGTCTTGATGAAGTACTGACCCATGCCGTTCCAGGCGAAGATCGTCTCGGTGAGCACCGCACCGGTGAACACGCCAGGGATCGTGAAGGCCACCTGGGTCGCGACGGGGATCAGCGAGGTGCGCAGCGCGTGCTTGCGGATGGCCTGCTGCTTGGTGAGGCCCTTGGCGCGCGCCGTGCGCACGTAGTCCGCGTTGATGTTGTCCAGCAGCAGTGAGCGCTGGAGGAAGTGGATGCCGGCGTAGCCGGTGAGGACCAGGGCGA
>NZ_PCOT01000005.1:895-30352 GCF_002979415.1 Microbacterium sp. MYb72
TGCAGCACGTCGACGAGGACGGGGAAGAACCCTTCGACGTCCTGGCTCGACGAGCCGGTGACGTAGAAGATGCGCACGCCTGTCGCCTCGTTCAGCGCGATCGCGAGGATGACGACAGCGAAGGCGGCGACGACGATCGGGATGTTCATCGTGATGATGCTCGTGGCCTGGCCGATGCGGTCGGCGAGCTTGTACTGGCGGGATGCCGTGTACACGCCGAGCGCGATGCCGAGGACGGTGAAGAGGATCGTGGCTCCCAGCACCAGCTCGGCGCTGACCCACATGCGGTAGCCGACCTGCTCGTTCACCGAGCCGCCGGTCGGGCTCACGCCCCAGTCCCACCGCAGCAGGATCCCCGTGAGCCAGTTCCACCACCGTTCGATGAGAGGGACGGTGTCGCTGAGGTTGCGCGGCTTGAGGAGGTGGACGATCTGCTCCTCCGTCACCGGAGGGCGGCGACCGACGTAGTTGCTGCGCGGGTCGAGGAAACCCCACGCGAGGAAGTACGTGAGATTGGTCGCGACCACGATCATGAGCAGCCAGCCGAGTGCTCGGCGCACGAGATACTTGATCAAGGGTGTGATTCTTTCTCTTCTACAGACGCGCGCGGGATCTGCCGACGCAACGCTGAGCCGGGTAGTCATTCAACCACCAACTGCTGGACTGCGCGACACGACGCCTGCACGCTGTCTGTGACGGAGTCTTGTCGCTCATGGGATCCGGTGTCACCGATTGCTCCCGGGCAACTTCGCGAGACTACCACCAGTTATGAGGGAATCTCGGATCGGCCCGCGCTCACCCTAGACTTGAGGGGACATGTCACCACGCGCTCTCACTCCTCTTCAGCCTGCCGCGACTCCGGCCACGCAGATCCGCAACTTCTGCATCATCGCCCACATCGACCACGGCAAGTCGACCCTCGCCGACCGGATGCTCCAGATCACCGGAGTGGTCTCCGACCGCGACATGCGGGCCCAGTATCTGGACCGCATGGACATCGAGCGCGAGCGCGGCATCACGATCAAGAGCCAGGCGGTGCGGATGCCCTGGCAGATCGGCGAAGAGACCTTCGCGCTGAACATGATCGACACCCCCGGTCACGTGGACTTCACGTACGAGGTGTCCCGTTCCCTCGCCGCGTGCGAAGGGGCGATCCTCCTCGTCGACGCGGCTCAGGGCATCGAGGCCCAGACGCTCGCGAACCTGTACCTCGCGCTGGAGAACGACCTCCACATCATCCCGGTCCTGAACAAGATCGACCTCCCAGCCGCCGACCCGGAGAAGTACGCCAAGGAGCTCGCCTCCCTCATCGGCGGGAAGCCGGAGGACGTGCTGCGCGTGTCGGGCAAGACCGGCGTCGGCGTCGAGGAGCTCCTGGACCGGCTCGTGCAGGAGATCCCCGCGCCGAAGGGCGATCCGGAGGCTCCGGCGCGCGCCATGATCTTCGATTCCGTGTACGACGCGTACCGCGGCGTCGTGACGTACGTGCGCATGATCGACGGCAGCCTGTCTCCGCGCGAACGCATCCAGATGATGTCGACCGGCGCGAACCACGAACTCATCGAGATCGGCGTCTCCAGCCCCGAGCCCATTCCGAGCAAGGGACTAGGGATCGGCGAGGTCGGGTACCTGATCACCGGCGTGAAGGACGTGCGCCAGTCGAAGGTCGGCGACACGGTCACGACCAGCCGGAAGCCGGCATCCGAGGCGCTGGCCGGGTACACCGATCCGAAGCCGATGGTCTTCTCCGGCCTGTACCCGATCGACGGCAGCGACTACGCGGAACTGCGCGAGGCGCTCGACAAGCTGAAGCTGTCTGACGCCTCTCTCGTCTACGAACCGGAGACCTCCGTCGCTCTCGGCTTCGGCTTCCGCTGCGGATTCCTCGGGCTCCTGCACCTCGAGATCATCACCGAGCGGCTCGCGCGCGAGTTCGGCCTCGATCTCATCACCACAGCCCCCAGCGTCATCTACGAGGTGCTCACCTCCGACACCGGCGAGACCGTCACCGTGACGAACCCGAGCGAATACCCCGACGGGCGCATCGGCTCCGTCTCCGAGCCGATGGTCAAGGCCGCGATCCTGCTCCCGAAGGACTACGTGGGCACGGTCATGGAACTGTGCCAGTCGCGCCGAGGCTCGCTGCTGGGCATGGAGTACTTCTCCGAGGAGCGCGTCGAGCTGCGCTACAACATGCCGCTCGGCGAGATCGTCTTCGACTTCTTCGATCAGCTGAAGTCCAAGACCCAGGGGTACGCCTCGCTGGACTACGAGCCCTCCGGCCAGCAGGAGGCCGATCTGGTCAAGGTCGACATCCTGCTGCAGGGCGAGAAGGTCGACGCCTTCAGCTCGATCGTGCACCGCGACAAGGCATACGCCTACGGCACCATGATGGCCGAGCGACTGCGCAAGCTCATCCCGCGGCAGCAGTTCGAGGTGCCGATCCAGGCCGCGATCGGCGCCCGCATCATCGCACGTGAGACGATCCGCGCGATCCGCAAGGACGTGCTCGCCAAGTGCTACGGCGGTGACATCACCCGAAAGCGCAAGCTCCTCGAGAAGCAGAAGGAGGGCAAGAAGCGCATGAAGATGGTGGGTCGCGTCGAGGTCCCCCAGGAGGCGTTCATCGCCGCGCTCTCCGGCGACGTCGAGGGCAAGGACAAGAAGTAGTCCGGTTCTGGGTGCCCGCGGCGCGTGGGGGTGATCGCTCAGGCAAGCCGAAGTAGGGTGGAGATCATGCGGCGCGGGACTTTCCGAGACGACACGGTTGACTATGCGGCCGTGGGTGCCACCCACGCCCCGGATCTGATGCAGTACCCGCCGGAGCGCAGCATCCCGGCGGAGCAGTCCTGGCGGATCGGCAGCGGCTCCGAGCGGTTCCAGACCGCAGGGGAGTCCCTGCTGTCGTGGACGGCGCAGCGAGCCGCAGGGCTCGGCATCCAAGACGTGCGCCCGGCCCCCGGTCCCGCGTACGCCGGAGTGAGCTTCGACGCCGAGGGAAACCCCATCGCGCCGAGCAAGCACGACATCGAGCAGCGCTTCGACGCGGAGGGCACGCCCTTCGTCGGCCCGGGAATGACCCTGAAGCTGCACGGCCATGTGGCAGGCATGAGCGCCGATGCCGAACTGCGGGTGATCTCCGTGACGGAGGAGAAGCGCCGCATCGGCTTCGTGCTCGGCACGGTCGGAGGATCGGTCGTGAGCGGCGAGGAGTCGTTCGACATCGACTGGCGCGAGGACAACGACGAGGTGTGGTTCACCGTCCGCGCCTTCGACGCGCCGAACGCGATGCTGTACCGGATGGTTCCCGCGCTCGTGAAGCGACGCAGGAAAGAGCTGTTCGCCCGGTACCTGCGGGCGATCTCCCCGCTCTACGCGACCCCCGTCTGATGGCGGGTCCTCTTCCCCTCGGCGATCCGGCCCCGGCGGACGGCGGGCTCCCCGCCGATCTCTCCGTCGATCCCTCCGTGCCGTTCTCGGCGTACCTGCACATCCCGTTCTGCCGTGTGCGGTGCGGGTACTGCGACTTCAACACCTACACCTCGGGCGAGCTGCGCGGCGCGAAGCAGGAGGACTACGCCGACATCCTCGCCGCGGAGATCTTCCTCGCCCGTCGGGTGCTGTCGGATGCCGGAGCGCTCCGGCCGATGGACACGGTGTTCTTCGGAGGCGGCACGCCCACGCTGTTGCCCGCCGGCGACCTCGCGCGGATGCTGGATGCGGCGGTGTCGGCCTTCGGGCTCGCCGACGGCGCGGAGGTGACGGTCGAGGCGAACCCCGACACGGTGACCCCCGAGGTCGCCAGGACTCTCGCCGATGCCGGGGTCACCAGGCTCTCCATCGGCATGCAGTCCGCCGTGCCGCACGTGCTCGCTGCGCTGGATCGCACGCACCGGCCGGAGAACGTCCGCACCGCCGTCGAGGCGGCGAAGGGCGCCGGTCTCGCGGTCAGCCTCGACCTCATCTACGGTGCGCCGGGGGAGTCTCTGGCCGATTGGGAAGCCTCTCTCGACGCCGTACTCGACCTCGAGTCGGACCACATCTCCGCGTACGCGCTGATCATCGAGGACGGCACGAAGCTGGCCAGGCAGATCCGCCGCGGCGAGGTGCCGACACCCGACGACGATCTCCAGGCCGACATGTACGAGCTCGCCGACTCGCGGCTCGCCGCCGCCGGTTTCGAGTGGTACGAGGTCAGCAACTGGGCGCGCTCCGCGGATCGGCGTTCGCGTCACAACCTCGCGTACTGGCGGGGGAGCGACTGGTGGGGCTTCGGCCCCGGGGCGCACAGTCACGTCGCGGGCCTGCGCTGGTGGAACGTGAAGCACCCGGCCGCATACGCGCAGCGGCTCGCGGCATCCGAGTCCCCGGCTGCCGGAACCGAGCGCCCTGATGAGGAATCGCGGATGCTAGAGCGGGTGCTGCTGCTGAGCCGTCTCGCCGAGGGCATCGCAGTGGCCGACCTCCCTGCAGGGAACCGAGCCCGCGTCGCCGGCCTGATCGCCGGCGGTCTGGTGGATCCTGCCTCCGCCGTTCGCGGCCGCGTTCGTCTGACGCTCCGCGGCCGGCTGCTGGCCGACGCGGTCGTGCGGGAGCTCACCGACTAGGGAGCAGATCCATGCCGATCGTGCGTCGCTGGGGCACCGTGGTGGTCACGGCATCGAACAGGCGCGTCCTGCGCTCGGAGCCGAAAGCGGGCCATCCGGGGTCGCCGGTGGTGACGAAGGAGACCCACGCGCGGTGCATGTCGGCGGCGAGCTCGCGCGGAGCGTCGGTCCCGGCCATGCGCTGCGTCTCGGGGTCGTCGAGCCGGTCGAACACGAAGCCGAGCTCGAGCGCGTGCGCGGCGCGGAGATCGCGCACGGGGCTGGGCCAGGCGAACTCGTAGACGTGGGTGTTCGCGGGGCGCGCTGCCGCGACGCGGCTGAGCGGAGCGCGGAGCATGACATCGGTCGCGAGCTGTCCGAAGATCTCCCCGGTCGACGCCGAAGGGAAGTCGGCGCGGTACGCGGCCACCGCACGGCCGGGGATGCGCAGCGCGAGACGCGCGATCAGCAGCTTCGCCCTGCTGATGCCGGCGAGCGCCTCCGGGGGGAACCACAGCCGGTACTCGTCGGTGTTGCTGCCGATGAGCAGCGGGGTGTCGATCTCGCCGAGCACCTCGTGGGGAGACCGGGGGAGGCTGTCGGGGTCGATCGAGAACTGGAATCCCGGCGCGCCCCCGAGGGGTGAGGAGCCTGCGGCCTGCTCGCGACGGGCCTGCAGGAGCTGATCGGGGTCGACGCCGGCGAAGGACTCCCGATCGGCGCGGATGCCGAGCCGCTTCGCCAGCTGCGCGGTGACGCGCCCGGCCTTCTCCGGTGTCTGCGCCTCCAGAGGACCGGACTCGATGATCGCCTGAGCGATCAGCGCACGCGACTCCGGACGGGCCAGGAGACCGGCGACGATCGCGCCGCCCGCCGATTCGCCCATCACCGTGACGCGCGCGGGGTCGCCGCCGAACGCCGCGATCTCGCGGTGGACCCAGTCGAGGGCGGCCGCGGCGTCGCGCAGGCCGAGGTTGCGCGGTGCGTCCTCGAGCACGGAGAAGCCCTCCGAGCCCAGCCGGTAGTTGATCGAGGCGAAGACGATGCCGGCGCGTGCGAACCCCGTGCCGTCGTAGATCGAGAGCGCGGCGGTGCCGCGTTCGAGGGCGCCGCCGTGGATCCACAGCAGCACGGGCGCGTCCGAGGCGTCGACCGGGGACCAGACGTTGACGGTGAGGATGTCTTCGCCGTCGATGCGCACCGAACCCAGCAGCTCGCCGGTCGCGCCGGAGTAGGGGAGCTGGGGAGACGTGGGGCCGAAGGACACGGCGTCGCGCTCGCCCGTCCACGCGGGAGCGGGCTGTGGCGCGCGGAACCGGTTGTCCCCGAACGGCGGCGCGGCGTACGGGATGCCGAGGAAGCGACGGACGCCGTCCTCGACGGTTCCTCGGAGGACCCCGGTGCTGACGGAAGCGGTGGACGGCGTGGTCATGAGCGCCATCCTAGGGTGCACGCGATAGGATTGGCACTCTATAGGTCCGAGTGCCAGGCGGGAGGGTGAGATGGTCACAGAGCGAGGCCTGCAGGTGCTGCGCGCGATCGTGCAGGACTACGTCGAGACGCACGAACCCGTCGGCAGCCGCACGATCGTCGATCGGTACTCCTTCGGCGTCTCCGCGGCCACCATCCGCAACGACATGGCGCTGCTCGAGGACGAGGAGCTGATCGCCGCTCCGCACACCTCCTCGGGGCGCGTGCCGACCGACAAGGGGTATCGCGTCTTCGTGAACCACCTGGCTCAGCTGCGGCCGCTCACCGTGGCTCAGAGAAGTGCGATCGAGTCCTTCCTCGCGGACCCCGCCGATCTCGACGACCTGATGGCGCGCACCGTCCGTGTGCTCACGCAGCTCACGGGGCAGGTCGCCCTGGCGCAGTATCCGTCGTTCGCACGCGCGCATCTGACCCACCTGGAGCTCGTCGCGCTCGCGCCGAGCCGGATGCTCGTCGTGCTCGTCACCGACGCCGGCGGCGTCTCACAGCGCATGACCCCGCTCCCGATCGAGCTCGACGAGGCCGATGTGGCGGTGCTGCGGGCGCGGCTGTCCGCGCTGATCACAGGCCGTGCGGTGAGCGACGCCGCTGAGCGCCTGCAAACCCTGCTCGCCGATGACACGACGACGGATGCCGCGCTGCGCGCCCTCGCGACCGTCATCATCGACGAGCTGGGCGAGTTCCGCCAGGAGCGCCTCGTCATGGCGGGGGCCGCGACGCTGGCCCGGCGCGAACAGGACTTCCGCGGCAGCATCCATCCTCTTCTCGAGGCGATCGAGGAGCAGGTGACGCTGCTGCGGCTGATGAGCGAGATGGAGACCGACGTGCACGGGCTCGCCGCGAGCATCGGCACGGAGAACGCTCCGTTCGGTCTCGGCGAGGCGTCGATCGTCGCCAGCAACTACGCCGCACCGAGCGGCACCGCGCGCGTCGGCGTCATGGGCCCGACCCGCATGGACTATCCGAGCAACCTCGCGGCGGCGCGGGCCGTGGCCCGCTACCTGTCGCGGATGCTCGACGAAGACGAGGCGAGCCGCTGAGGCGGCCGCCGAACGAACACACACGGAGAAGGGCCATCGTGGCGGATCACTATGAGGTTCTCGGGGTATCCCGAGAGGCGTCCACCGACGAGATCAAGAAGGCGTATCGACGCCTCGCGCGTCAGCTGCACCCGGATGTGAACCCGGGCGAGGAGGCGGCGGAGCGCTTCAAGCTCGTCACGCACGCGTACGACGTGCTCAGCGACGACGAGTCGCGACGCCGGTACGACATGGGCGGCGGAGACGGCGCCGCAGGCAACTTCGGCGGGTTCGGAGGCTTCGGCGACATCTTCGAGACCTTCTTCGGCGCCGCGCAGGGCGGCGGGCGCGGCGCTCGTCCGCGGTCACGGCGCGAGCGCGGCCAGGACGCGCTCGTGCGTGTGACCCTCGAGCTCGGCGACGTGGTGTTCGGCGCGCACCGCGACATCGAGGTCGACACGGCGGTGCTGTGCGAGACGTGTCAGGGATCATGCTGCCAGGAGGGCACGTCGCCCGTCACCTGCGACATCTGCGGCGGCTCCGGCCACGTGCAGCGTCAGGTCCGCAGCCTTCTCGGCAACGTCATCACCTCGCAGCCGTGCGGCACCTGCGAGGGCTACGGCACGACGATCCCGTACCCGTGCGGAACCTGCGCTGGTCAGGGGCGCGTGCGGTCGCGTCGTACGGTGTCCCTCGACATCCCCGCCGGTGTGGAGACCGGGCTGCGACTGCAGCTGCCGGGCTCCGGCGAGGTGGGCAAGGCCGGAGGCCCCAACGGCGACCTGTACGTCGAGGTCACGGTGAGCCCGCACGCGGCGTTCAGCCGTGACGGCGACGACCTCCTCGCCACGCTCGAGGTCTCCATGACCGACGCGATCCTCGGAACGGACACGAAGATCCAGGGGCTCGACGGCGAGGTCGACCTGGAGATCCGCTCCGGCATCCAATCGGGTGACGTCCTGACGATCAAGGGCCGCGGCATCACCCCGCTGCGGGGATCCCAGCGTGGTGACCTCAGGGTCGGCGTGCAGGTGGTCACGCCCACCAAGCTCGACTCCGCACAGCGCGCGCTCATCGAGGACTTCGCGAAGAAGGCGAAGTCGCCGGGACCGCAGCTCGCCCAGTTCCAGCAGGGGCTGTTCTCCAAGCTCCGCGACCGCTTCCGCTCGCACTGAGCCATGGCGCTGCACTTCCTGGTCGAGACGTCGACCGATGCCGCGGTCGGCGACCTCGTGTCGCTCACCGGCGCGGAGGCGAAGCACGCGGCGGTCGTCCGCAGACTGCGTGTGGGCGAATCCGTGACGATCGGCGACGGTGCAGGCGTCTGGCTCACCGGTGTCGCCGAGGAGGTCTCTCCGAGCCGGGTGGACGTGCGCGTGTCCGATCGTGCGGTCCACGACGCGCCGACGCCCCGCATCGTCCTCGTTCAGGCACTGGCCAAGGGCGATCGGGATGAACTCGCCGTCCAGGCGGCCTGCGAGCTCGGCGTCGACGAGATCGTCCCGTGGCAGGCGAGCCGCAGCGTGTCGCGCTGGGACGGGCCCAAGGCCGTCAAGGGGCGCGAGCGCTGGGCGACGATCGTGCGCGAGGCAGCGAAGCAGGCGCATCGGCCCTGGATCCCCGAGGTCTCGGAGCCTCTCACGACGGGACAGCTCGCGCAACGCGCGGCGGACGCGCGGATGCTCCTGCTCGACCCGACGGCGACCATCAGGCTCTCCGAGCGGGAACCGGACGGTCGCGACCTGATCCTCGTCGTCGGCCCCGAGGGCGGCATCGCCCCCGAGGAGCTGGACCGTCTCGTCGCGGCGGGTGCCGAGCGCGTGCTGCTCGGCGACACGGTGCTGCGCACGTCCACGGCCGGTCCGGCCGCGATCGCGGTGCTGTCGGTGGCGCTCGGCCGCTGGTGAGCGTCCCCTCAGTAGACTGAGAGCATGAGCGAGCCCTCGATCTTCACCCGCATCCTCACCGGCGACATCCCCGGGGAGATCCTGCTGGAGACCGATCGGGTCTTCGCGATCCGAGACATCAACCCGCAGGCGCCGCTGCACGCCCTCGTCATCCCGAAGACCGAGGAGTACCGCGACGTCACGGAGCTCGCCGCAGGCGACCCCGCGCTCCTCGCGGACATCGTGGCCGCGGCGAGGCGGCTCGCGGAGGAGCACGCGAACGGCGAGTACCGCCTGATCTTCAACAACGGCGCGAGCGCCGGCCAGTCCGTCTTCCACGTGCACGCCCATGTGCTCGGCAACATCGAGGAGAGCAAGCTCGTTGGCTTCTGACGATTTCGATTCCGCTCCCGACCGCGGCAGCGCCGTCGAGAAGATCTACGCAGACGGCGTCGCCATGGTGCAGCTGCTGGGGCCGCAGGACCGGCTGCTGCGGATGCTGGAGAAGGAGCATCCGCAGGTGCAGGTGCTCGTCCGCGGCAACGAGATCACGCTGTCGGGAGACGCCGATGCCGTCGCCGACGCCAAGCGTCTCGTCGACGAGCTGCTCACGATGACCAGGCGCGGCCACGACCTCGCTCCGAGCGACGTCTCGAGCTCCGCCAGGATGCTGCGTCAGGACGGCGGCCCGCGTCCGAGCGAGGTGCTCGGCGAGGCGATCCTCTCCACCCGCGGCAAGGTGATCCGTCCGAAGACGCTCGGCCAGAAGGAGTACGTCGACGCGATCGACGAGAGCACGATCGTGTTCGGCATCGGTCCGGCCGGTACCGGCAAGACCTACCTCGCGATGGCGAAGGCCGTCCAGGCGCTGCAGCGCAAGGAGGTCACCCGCATCATCCTCACGCGTCCTGCTGTCGAGGCGGGGGAGCGTCTGGGGTTCCTGCCCGGCACGCTCAACGACAAGATCGATCCGTATCTGCGACCGCTGTACGACGCGCTCAACGAGATGATGGACCCCGAGATCGTCCCGCGTCTGATGGCGACGGGCACGATCGAGGTCGCTCCGCTCGCCTACATGCGCGGTCGCACCCTCAACGACTCGTTCGTGGTGCTCGACGAGGCGCAGAACACCACCCCGGAGCAGATGAAGATGTTCCTCACCCGGTTGGGGTTCGGCACGAAGATGGTCGTCACCGGCGACATCACCCAGATCGACCTCCCGCAGGGAGCTTCGGGGCTGCGGACAGTGACGCGCGTGCTGAGCGACATCGACGACATCCACTTCGCCCGCCTCACCAGCGATGACGTGGTGCGCCACTCGCTCGTCGGGCGCATCGTCGACGCCTACAGCGAGTATGACGAGAAGCGCACGGCGCAGCGGTTCGAGCGCGAGCAGGCGGCGGAGTTCGCCAATCGCGCCGATCGACGCGGCGCCCAGCGACCAGGACCACGCGACCGGATGCCGAAACGAGGACTCTCATGATCGAGATCAACAACGAGTCGGCGATCGACGTCGACGAGACCGTGCTGCAGCGGCTGACGGACTTCAACCTCGCGCAGCTGCATGTCAGCGCCGACGCCGAGGTGGCCATCGTCCTCGTGGACGAGGGCGCCATGGAGGCGCTGCACGTCCAGTGGATGGACGAGCCCGGCCCGACCGACGTGCTCAGCTTCCCGATGGACGAGCTGCGCCCCGGCACGGAGGACCGCCCGACGGCCCCCGGGCTCCTCGGCGACATCGTGCTGTGCCCGCAGGTCGCGGAGACGCAGGCGCAGGCGGCCGGCCACACGCTGATGGACGAGCTCATCCTGCTGACCACGCACGGGCTGCTCCACCTGCTGGGCTTCGACCACGCCGAGCCCGATGACGAGCGCGAGATGTTCGGTCTTCAGAAGGAGCTCATCCAGGGCTTCGCGGCCTCTGAACGCCGACGATGACCGCGGCCTTCCTCCTCGCGGGGGCGGTGCTGCTCGTCGCGTTCGGCGGTCTCATGGCCGCTATCGATGCGGCTTTCGCGGTGACCTCGCGCGCCGACCTCGAGGAGATGGGCGCCGAGGGACGCAATGCGGGGCAGCTGTCCCGCATCGCCGCCGACCCCGATGCGCACGTCAACGCGGTGGCGTTCATCCGCGTGCTCGCGGAGACGACGGCCGCGGTCCTCGTGACGGTCGCCTTCTCCAGCCTCTTCGACAACATCTGGTGGGCGATGCTGGCCGCCGCCGTGCTGATGACGGGCATCACGTTCGTGCTGGTCGGCGCGAGTCCGCGTACGTTCGGCAGGCATCACGCCGACGCGATGCTCCGTGCGTGCGCTCCCGTCGTGCGCGGAGTGCGGATCATCCTCGGACCGCTCGCGCAGGGCCTCGTCGTGCTCGGCAACCGCGTCACCCCCGGGGCGGGACGCAGCACATTCAGCTCGGAGGAGCAGCTGCTGAGCATGGTGGACGAGGCGGCATCGAACGACCTCATCGAGGCGGACGACCGCGATCTCATCCACTCCGTGTTCGACTTCACCGACCAGTTCGTGCGCGCGGTCATGGTGCCGCGCACCGAGATGGTGACGGTGGATGCGACGGCGACCACGAGTGAAGCCATGGCGCTGTTCCTGCACCGCGGCGTCTCGCGCATGCCCGTCGTCGACGACGAGGCGGACGATGTCGTCGGCGTGCTCTATCTCAAGGACCTCGTGCAGTTCGCGTTCCGTGACGAGAACGCCTGGCGGACGGCTCCCATCCGGCCCATCTCCCGGCCGGCGACCTTCGTCCCCGAGTCCATGCGCGCGGAGACGCTGCTGCAGCAGATGAAGCGAGACGCGGTGCACGTGTGCCTGGTGATCGACGAGCACGGCGGCATCTCGGGGCTGGTGACGCTGGAGGATCTCATCGAGGAGCTCGTCGGCGAGATCTCGGACGAGTACGATCAGGTGTCGGCCGAAGTCGTCGATCTCGGCGAAGGCAGATACCGCGTGAGCGCCCGGCTCTCGTTGGAGGACGTCGGCGATCTCTTCGGACTCGAACTCGAGGATGAAGACGTCGACTCGATCGGCGGACTGCTCGGCAAGGCTCTCGGACAGGTTCCCCAGCCGGGGGCCACGGCGACGGTCGACGGCGTCGTGCTGACCGGCGGGGCCTCTCGTGGGCGAGGGCGCGGCATCGCGACGGTGTTCGTCGAACGGGCGCAGGACGCGGCCCATGAAGGAGACACGGAAGATGACTGAGAAGACCAGAAGCGGCTTCGTGACCTTCGTCGGGCGCCCCAACGTGGGCAAGTCCACGCTGACCAACGCCCTGGTGGGCGAGAAGATCGCGATCATCAGCGACAAGCCCCAGACGACGCGCCGCGCGATCCGCGGCATCGTGAACCGTCCGGACGGCCAGCTCGTGATCGTGGACACCCCCGGCATCCACAAGCCGCGCACGCTCCTCGGCGAACGACTGAACGACCTCGTCGAGCAGGTTCTCGGAGATGTCGACGTCATCGGGTTCTGCGTGCCCGCGACGGAGAAGGTCGGACCCGGCGACCGCCGCATCGCCGCGTCCCTCGACGGGTATCCGCGCGCGAAGAAGATCGCGATCGTCACCAAGACGGATGCCGCGGGGCGAGACGAGATCACCGAGCGCCTGATCGAGGTCGACGCGCTGCGTGAGGACTGGGCCGCCGTGATCCCGCTGTCGGCGCTCACCCGAGATCAGCTCGAGGTCCTCTCCGACGAGATCATCCGGCTGCTGCCGAAGGGCCCTGCGCTGTATCCGGAGGGCATCACCACCGACGAATCCGAGGAGGATCGGATCGCGGAGATCATCCGCGAAGCCGCTCTCGACGGCGTCAGGGATGAGCTCCCGCACTCGATCGCGGTGGTCGTCGACGACATCGCGCCGCGCGAGGACGGCAGCCTGACGGACGTGCACGCGTCGATCGTCGTGGAGCGCGACAGTCAGAAGGCCATCATCATCGGGCACAAGGGGTCACGTCTTCGGGACGTCGGCGCCCGCGCCCGTGGCGGTATCGAGGAGCTCCTCGGAGTCCGCGTGTTCCTCGGTCTGCACGTCAAGGTCGCGAAGGAATGGCAGCGTGACCCCAAGCAGCTCGGCAGACTCGGCTTCTGAGATGCGCGCGCGTCTACCTCGGGCGGACGACCCGCCTCCCTCGCCGGCATGAGCGCCGGCAGCGAAGACCCGAACTCGCTGCGCAATGAGGTCTTCTCCCGCGTCTTCGACGAGAACTGGGCGGCCGTCAGACATCACATCGAGTGCGTGATCGACGACGACGCCGAGGTCACGGAGCTCGTCTCCGTCGTGTTCTTCAACGCCTGGACGAGGCTGAAGCCGAACCGACCGCTGGGCCGCGTGTGGCTGCTCCGCGAGGCGGACCGCTCACTGCGGCACCGTCTGGGGCGCACCGCCGACCGCCCGGCCGTCACCGAAGCCGTGCACGCGGGAGTCGCGGGGGAATCAGGATCGGAGTGCCCGGCGAGTCACGCCGAGATCCTGAGAGCGCTCTCTGGCCTCAGCGTGCGGGAGAGGCGTATCATCATGTTCACGTACTGGGACGGACTCGCGGTGGGGGATATCGCCGAGTCGATGGGTGTTTCTCGTGCCTGTGCGGAACGGACGAAGCGTCGCGCGCACCGGAAACTGCGTCGCGGCTTGGGCCTGGAGGGGACGGACTGATGCCACAGCTGACCGATGAGGAGCTGGATCGGCTGCTCTACGCAGCCGGTGATCGCGCGCGCACTCCGATCGACGCCAAGCCCGACGCTGAGGCTCTCGCGATGCTCGACCGCATCATGGCGACCGACCCGCACCCGCATCGCACCCGCAACCGCGTCGTCGGCTGGGGGTCCAGTCTCGTCGCAGCGGCTGCTGCCGTCGCGATCGGCGTCAGCGTCGTCGGCTCCGGGGGCGCTGCCGTCGCGGGGACGCCGTCCCCGTTGCAGTTCGAGGGCTCTACGACTGTGACGGAGACGATTCAGAACGCGCAGGCGGCGCTGGCCGCCAGCTCCGGACCAGCCGAACCGGCGCGTACCGTGCGTTCGGCCAATTGGTCGTTCAACATCAACGGCGATACAGGTGCGGCGAAAGTCGTCCCGCAGCTCACCGTGCTGCGGTGGGAGGCCGATGGCTCGGGTCTGGTGACATACGTCGAGGGTGAACCCTATGATCCGTCTGACGCCGCCGCGAACGCGGGAATCGAAGTGGTCAGCAGCGGCAAGATCACGCGGGAGCTCGTGATGGCTCCGGGTGACTTCACGACACCTGTGACCGCACCGCCAGGGACGAGCAAGGAGGAGATCGAAGCCGCACTCGCAGCGTTCGGAATGCCGAAGGATCCCTCAGCGTCCCAGGTTCTCCAAGCGATCGAATCATTGCTCCAGCAGTGGACCCTGACGAACGCCCAGGAGTCCCAGCTGCTCGGGATACTCGCAGACGCCACCGGTTCGACCGCGCTCGGCACCTCGACCGATCGACTCGGTCGTTCGGTCTCGGGAATACGCGTCCCCACCGACAGCGGCGCGGCGAGTGACGTGCTGCTCATCTCCACAGAGACGGGAAGGATCATCGGTCTCGAGCGGACGGTCCTGGTTGCGGACGACCTGCTCCCCGCGGGCGCGGTGCTCTCCTATTGGGTTCTGGATATCGGTGAGGTGGCCGTCCGATGAGGATGCGACGTTATGCGGCATCTGTCGCGCTCGGGACGCTGTTCGTCGTTGCAGGGGCAGGCCCTGCGATGGCAGAGTCTCCGGAAGAGGTCGATCCGCTGGTCGTGCAGATGCTCGAAGACGTGCCCGGTGGAGTCCTGGTCGATGCGACCCATGCGGAATGGCCGGAACTCGGCATGGCGCTCACTGTTCCGACCGCAGGAGACCTGAGTGCGAGGACCGCTTCGGGGTCCTGCGCTTCGGGCCTCATCTGCGTGTACAAGCTGCCGTCTCTCTCCGGAGCGTTTCTGAGCTACTCGGGGTGCGGGGTGCTCGCGGTTCCCGGGGACTGGACGGTGCGGTCGATGGACAACAATCGTGCCTCCGGATATGCGCAGGCGCGCAACGTGACCACCGTGCTCGCGACCGCGAACGCGGGCAGCTGGACGAATGTGGGCGGCACCACCACCAACATCCGCTGCGTCTTCTGAACATGGCGCGCCATTGGGTGGCGACCGAGTGGGGCACGCCCGACTCGTGGTCCTTCGAAGAGTACGAGCCGGCGCTTCCCGGCGAAGGGGAGATCACGGTCCGTGTCCGCGCCGCGGGAGTGAACCCCGCGGATGCCAAGCACGTCGCCGTGCCCCGCACCGGCGTCTCTCTCCCCGTGCCGATCGGCTACGAGATCTCCGGCGAGATCGTCGCCATCGGACCGGACACGAGGATCGGCTCTGGCGAGGCGCACCCGGGAGATCAGGTGATCGCTTTCCGCGTGCGCGGCGGTTACGCCGACGAGATCACCATCCCCGCCGAGAAGGCGTTCGCGAAGCCGACGACGCTCGATCATGCGGCGGCGTCGAACCTGTTCCTCACGGGGACCACGGCGGCGGAGATGCTGTTCGTGACCGGAGCCTCGCCCGGGGAGACCATCCTGCTGCACGGCGCCTCGGGCGCGGTCGGGGTCGCCGTGCTCCAGCTGGCCGCGCTGCGCGGCATCCGCGTGATCGGCACGGCGAGCGCTGCCCGTGCCGAGGTCGTCCGTCGTTTCGGCGGAGTTCCCGTCGCGTACGGTCCCGGCCTCGAGACCCGTGTGCGCGAGCTGGCAGGCGGCCCGGTCGACGCGGCGCTGGACGCCGTCGGCACGGACGAGGCGATCGACGTGTCCCTCGCCCTCGTCGCCGATCGGACGCGCATCGTGACGATCGCCGCGGCTCATCGTGCGGAGGCCGACGGCATCCGCTGGATCGCCGGCTCCCAGCCGGACAGCGCGCGTTTCAGAGACGAGATCAGGGGTGAGCTGGTCGCGCTGGCGCAGAACGGCGATCTCGTCGTGCCGGTGGCGATGACCTTCCCGCTCTCCGAGGCGCCGGAGGCGCTGCGCGTGCTCGCCGGAGGCCATCCCGGCGGAGCGATCGCGCTGATCCCCTAGTCGATCTCGCGAAGCGCCGACGTGACGAACACGACGTCGTCGCCGAACTCGGCGTCCGCGGCGTCCTGGATGCTGCCGTCATCCCAGACGACCTGCACCCAGACGTAGCCTCGATCACTCGACGCCGTCAGCGCTGTCGAGCCGAGACGTGCGGCGACGTCGTCCTGGATGCGCGTGAGATCGGCCGCAGAGGTGGTGCCGTCCACTCCACCCGACGGGTCCTCCGGACGGATCGGATCGTAGAGCGCGAGCATGATCGGCGGATCGGTGATGGTGTACCTCTCGCCGTCGTACGTGCCGTACACGGCGTAGGTGCCCCAGGTGACGTCTCCCGACGTCTCGCTGCCGTCCACACCCTCCCAGGTCCACCCGTCGACGGGGAGACCCTGGCACTGCGGGGGATACGACTCCATGACGGCGCCCAGGCACAACTGCACGTCGCCGCCCTTGTCGATCACCGTGCCCGTCCCGATGACCCGGCCCTGCGGCGGCGCGGGGTGCACCGCCTCCAGGCGCTGATCGGAGGGGACCGTGGTGCTCGTGGGCGCCGGGGATCCTGCCGGGCCGGACGCGCATGCGGTCAGCGCGAGGAGGCAGGCGACGGATGCGGCGGCGAGGAGCGGGCGACTCTGCGATGTGCTCATACTCGACAGTGTCGCCGCAGCACGGATCGTCTCAGAGCGAGTCGAAGCGCATCGGCATCCCTGCTACCATGGCCGCATGCCTTTCGGCGGTCTGCTTCTTCTTAGCTGCCGCGACGAGTCCTAAGAGCTAGGGCCTTCCTCGTCGCGGCGCTTGTGTTGGCCCGTACATTCTGACGAAGAGAAGAAGCCCATCATGAAGAACACCCAGCGCCCGTCCGGGATGCCGATCCACAAGTACCGGCCGTTCCACGAGCAGATCGTCGTCGACCTTCCCGACCGCACCTGGCCGGACGCCCGGATCACCGAGGCTCCCCGCTGGTGCGCCGTCGATCTCCGCGATGGCAACCAGGCTCTCATCGACCCGATGTCGCCCGAGCGCAAGCGCGTCATGTTCGAGCTGCTCGTGAGCATGGGCTACAAGGAGATCGAAGTCGGCTTCCCTTCGGCCAGCCAGACCGACTTCGAC
Source organism: Microbacterium sp. MYb72 (assembly GCF_002979415.1). Classification (GTDB taxonomy): domain Bacteria; phylum Actinomycetota; class Actinomycetes; order Actinomycetales; family Microbacteriaceae; genus Microbacterium; species Microbacterium natoriense. The sequence goes on from NZ_PCOT01000005.1 coordinate 18,056, forward strand.
TTCGTGCGTCAGCTCATCGAGGAGAACCTGATCCCCGATGACGTGACCATCCAGGTGCTGACCCAGGCACGAGAGCACCTCATCGAGCGCACCTACGAGTCCATCGCCGGGGCCAAGCAGGCGATCGTGCACCTCTACAACTCCACGAGCGTGCTGCAGCGCGAGGTCGTCTTCCGCACCGACAAGCAGGGCATCATCGACATCGCCCTCGAAGGCGCTCGCCTGTGCCGGAAGTTCGAGAAGACCATCCCCGACACCCAGGTCTACTACGAGTACTCGCCCGAGAGCTACACCGGCACCGAGCTCGAGTTCGCGGTGGACGTGTGCAACCAGGTGATCGAGATCTTCGAGCCGACGCCTGACCGCAAGGTCATCATCAACCTCCCCGCCACCGTCGAGATGGCCACGCCGAACGTGTACGCCGACTCGATCGAGTGGATGAGTCGCCACCTCGCCCACCGCGAGAACGTCATCCTGTCGCTGCACCCGCACAACGACCGCGGCACCGCGATCGCCGCCGCCGAGCTGGGCTACATGGCCGGCGCGGATCGCATCGAGGGATGCCTGTTCGGCAACGGCGAGCGCACGGGCAACGTCGACATCGTCGCGCTGGGGATCAACCTGTTCACGCAGGGGATCGACCCGCAGATCGACTTCAGCGACATCGACCAGGTCAAGCGCACGGTCGAGTACTGCAACCAGCTGCCGGTGCCCGAGCGCAGCCCCTGGGCGGGAGACCTGGTCTTCACCGCGTTCAGCGGATCGCACCAGGACGCGATCAAGAAGGGCTTCGAGGCGATGGCCGCGACCGCGGAGTCCCGTGGCGTCACGGTCGACGACATCGAGTGGGCCGTGCCGTACCTGCCTGTCGACCCGAAGGACCTCGGCCGGTCGTACGAGGCGGTCATCCGCGTCAACTCGCAGTCCGGCAAGGGCGGCGTCGCCTACCTGCTGAAGGCTGATCACGCGATCGATCTGCCGCGCAAGCTGCAGATCGAGTTCTCCGGCGTCGTGCAGGCCAAGACGGATGCCGAGGGCGGCGAGGTCACCAGTGAGCAGATCTGGTCGATCTTCAACGACGAGTACCTTCCCGCGGCCGATGCCGCCGCCAAGTGGGGCCGATTCGAGCTGCTGGCCACCCAGACCCGCAGCGACATGTCGGGCGAGGTGGTCCTCGACGTCGTGCTCCGAGACGACGAGCAGGAGCTCGCGATCTCCGGCAGCGGCAACGGCCCCGTCGCCGCCTTCGTCGAGGTGCTGCGCGCACAGGGCTTCGACATCACCGTCTACGACTACGTCGAGCACGCTCTCAGCGCCGGCGGCGACGCGCAGGCCGCGGCGTACGTCGAGCTGCAGGTCGGCGACCAGCGCCTGTGGGGCGTGGGCATCGACGGAGACATCTCGACGGCATCGCTCAAGGCGATCGTGTCGGGCGTGAACCGATCGATCCGGACCCGCGCCGCAGAGCTCGCCGCGGTCTGACAGCCACCGGGCGAGCGGCCTCACCATCTGGTCGTCGAGCGAGCGAAGCGAGACGAAACGCGTCAACTGACGTCGAACGTCGGATGACGCGTTTCGTCTCGGTCGCTGCGCTCCCTCGCTCGACGACCCGGGGGTGATCGTACGTCGCCCGGAGGAACATCGACCGACGTGTCAGCGCCCGGTGTCCGAGGGCTTGATGATCGGGATCATGCCGGTCTCTGCGGCGACCTTGCGGCGGTACAGGCGGCGCTGCTCCGGCAGGGACACGTCGAAGCTCACCGCGAGGATGCGGATCACCGCCGTCACGATGATGCCGATGATCGCGGCGAGCGTGATCGGCATGTGGAACAGGTTCGCGACGACGATGAACGTGCAGCCGGCGCCGGCCGCGACCGCGTAGAGAGAGCCGACGTGCATGATCGCGGTCGGCAGTCCCATCAGCATGTCGCGGAGCACGCCTCCACCGACCGCCGCGCACACGCCGATGAAGACCGCGGGCACCGGGGGGATGCCGAAGGCGATGGCCTTGCTCGTGCCGAAGGCGCCGAACATGCCGATGACCACTGCGTCGAGCACGACGATCACGGTGTTGATGCGGTTGAAGACCCCGGCGAGGAGCATCCCGAACAGGGAGGCGCCCGTCGCCGTGACCAGATACCAGTTGTCGTGCAGCGTCGCGGGCGGCTGACCGAGCAGGATGTCGCGGATGAGGCCGCCGCCCATGCCGATCATGATGCCGATGATCGCGACGCCCAGCCAGTCGAGTCGGCGCTGACCCTGGAAGCCTGAGGCGAACATCGCCCCCTGCACGCCGCCGAGGCCGACGCCGAGGAGGTCCGCCCACAGCGGAATGGTGAAGAGCGGTTCGGTCACCCGTCCATTGTCGCGCACGGAGGATAATCGAACCGTGCCGACCTACCGAGACGAAGCGGTGATCCTGCGCACCCACAAGCTGGGTGAGGCGGACCGCATCGTCACCATGCTCTCGCGGCGCCACGGCAAGATCCGCGCCGTGGCCAAGGGGGTCAGGCGCACGTCGTCGAAGTTCGGCTCCCGCCTGGAGCCGTTCATGGTCGCCGATGTGCAGCTCTACCAGGGACGCTCTCTCGACATCGTGCAGCAGGCCGAGTCGCTCGGGGCGTACGGAGCCGATATCGCCGCGCACTACGACCGGTTCACGTCGGCCAACGCGATGGTCGAGACCGCCGACAGGCTGAGCGACTCGGAGGCGACGCCCGAGCAGTACCTCCTGCTCGTCGGAGGACTCCGCGCCCTCTCGCGGGGCGAGCATGCACCGCGCAGCATCCTGGACTCCTATCTGCTGCGGGTGATGGCACTGTCCGGCTGGGCTCCGTCGCTGGGGGACTGCGCCAGATGCGGCGATCCCGGTCCGCACACGCACTTCGTCGGGCAGCTCGGCGGGTCGGTGTGCACGAACGACGCTCCGGCGGGCAGCCCTCGGATCGCCGAGCGCACGCTCTCCCTCCTGCGGTCGCTGATGGCAGGGGAGTGGGAGCTCATCGATGCGGCATCGCCGGTCGAGACCTCCGCGGCTTCCGGATTGATCGCCGCCTACGCCCAATGGCACCTCGAGCGCGGCATCCGCTCGCTCGCGCACGTGATCGACGCCCCCCGAGAAGGAGCACGGTGAGCCCGAAGCCATTCACCCACAAGGATGCCGTGGCGTACCGCCCGCTCGACTGGACCGGGGTGCACCCGCCCGCCTTCCCGGCGGTCCCCGCTCATGTGGCGATCGTCATGGACGGCAACGGCCGCTGGGCCAACCGCCGCGGCCTGAACCGCATCGAAGGGCACAAGGCCGGTGAGGAGGTCCTGCTCGACGTCGTGGCCGGCGCCATCCAGGCAGGCGTGAAGCACCTCTCGGTCTACGCCTTCTCCACCGAGAACTGGGCGCGCTCTCCCGAAGAGGTGCGCTTCCTCATGGGATACAACCGCGACGTGCTGCACCGGCGCCGCGACCAGCTCAACGAATGGGGCGTGCGGGTGCGCTGGGCCGGTCGCAAGCCGCGGCTGTGGGGCAGCGTCATCAAGGAGCTCCAGTACGCCGAGCAGCTCACCCGGGGCAACGACACCCTGACGCTGACCATGTGCGTGAACTACGGCGGGCGCGTCGAGATCGTCGATGCGATGCGCTCCATCGCGGCAGAGGTCGCCGCAGGGCGGGTCAAGCCGAACGCGATCAGCGAGAAGATGATCCGCAGGCACCTGTACGTCCCCGACATGCCCGATGTCGACCTGTTCCTGCGGAGCTCGGGGGAGCAGCGCACGTCGAACTTCCTGCTCTGGGAGTCCGCGTACGCCGAGATGGTCTTCCTCGACACCCTGTGGCCCGACTTCTCCCGCGAAGAGCTCTGGCGCGCGATCGGCATCTACCTGTCGCGCGACCGGAGGTTCGGCGGAGCGATCGACACTCCCGATCAGGCCTGAGAGCGCATCCAGCGCTCGGCCTCGCGCGGATGCCGCAGCCGCACGATCGTCAGGTGGGGGAATCGCTCCTCGATCCCGGGCATGCGCTCGGCCCAGTGTCGGAGGGTCTTCGTCTGCCAGGCGAGGATGTTCTCCTCGGGGTCGCGGTTCAGCATGTTCCACGGCCCCTTCTCGCGATTGCCGTTCCAGAGCTCGCGCCGGAGCACGCCGCGCGCGAGGGTGCGTCTGATCAGCCGCGAGCGCACGACGCGGTACGGGTAGTCGAGCCAGAGCGCGAGCTGCGCGCGCGGCGTCATGATCTCATCCGTGCCCTTGCTGGTGTACTGCCACTCGGTGATCCAGCGCTCTTCGGCAGCGAACGTCCGCACGTCGTCGAGGAACGACGGCCGCGGTGTCCACTCCGGTCCGTGGAACAGCGCATCGATCTCGATGTGGCGCAGATCCCAGGCGGCGCCGATGCGTGCGGCGAGGGTCGTCTTGCCCGACCCTGAGACGCCGGCGATGAGGATCCGTTCCGGTCGGAACGGCAGAGGATCATCGGCGGAGAGCATCCGAGAATCCTAATCCGGAATAGCCCATTGGTGCATGCGGTTGGATAGGGATGTGACTGAACCCATCTCGATCGACATCTGGTCCGACATCGCCTGCCCGTGGTGCTACATCGGCAAGCGCAATCTCGAGAAGGGCCTCGAAGCCGTCGCCGGTGACGAGGACGCCCCGCAGGTGAACATCACGTTCCACTCCTTCGAGCTGTCTCCCGACACCCCGGTCGACTTCCACGGCGACGAGATCGACTTCCTCGCCGGCCACAAGGGGATGCCGCGCGCACAGGTCGAGCAGATGCTCTCCCATGTCACCGGTGTCGCGCAGAACGCCGGACTCGAGTACCGCTTCGATCTGCTGCAGCACACGAACACGGTGAAGGCGCACGAACTGCTGCACCATGCGAAGGCGGAGGGCCTCCAGCACGAGATGGAGGAGCGACTGATGTCGGCGTACTTCACCGAGGGCAAGCACGTCGGACGGGTCGACGACCTCGTCGAGCTCGCCGTCGAGGTCGGTCTGGACGCCGACGCCACTCGTCGGGCGCTCGAGTCCGCGCAGTACCTCCCCGCGGTTCGGCAGGATCAGGCGCAGGCGCAGGCCTACGGCATCCAGGGCGTGCCGTTCTTCGTGATCGACGGCCAGTACGGCATCTCCGGAGCGCAACCGCCTGCCGCCTTCGAGAACGTGCTCCGCGACCTGTGGGCGAAGCGCGGCGAAGACGAGTCGGAGCCCGCCGCGGTCTAGCGGGTCAGCGCCGCCTCGATGGCCCCGACGATGGCGGGGTCATCGGGCTTCTGCTTCGGGCGGAAGCGCTGCACGGATCCGTCCGGCAGCACGAGGAACTTCTCGAAGTTCCACTCGACGCGGCCGGCTTTTCCGCCGGCATCTGGCGTCTCTTTGAGCTCCTTGTAGAGGTCGGCGGCGTTCTTGCCGTTGACCTTGACCTTGTCGGCGATGGGGAAGGTGACGCCGTACGTCGTGGAGCAGAACTCGAGGATCTGATCGACCGACCCCGGCTCCTGGCCGAAGAACTGGTTGCACGGGAAGCCGACGACGCTGAATCCGCGGTCGCCGTAGAGGCGCTGGAGTTCTTCGAGCTGCTCGTACTGCGGCGTGAGGCCGCACTTGGACGCCACGTTCACCACGAGGACGACGTCGGCGCCGAGATCGTCGAGCGTCTTCTCCGCTCCCTGAGCGTCGACGAAGGGGATGCTGCGCACTGCGGAATCGGTCATATCCACAGCTTAGGTCGGTGCGCCGGCATGGGCGCCGGGTCTGGGAGAATAGAAAGGTCATGACTGTCGCCACCGCTCCCGCCCGCCCGCTCCGCATCGGACCGATCGACCTCGACGTGCCCGTCGTGCTCGCGCCCATGGCGGGCATCACGAACACCGCCTTCCGCAGGCTCTGCCGCGAGTACGGCGCTGGCCTGTACGTGAGCGAGATGATCACGTCGCGCGCGCTCGTCGAGCGCAACGAGAGCACGATGAGACTCATCCGCCATCACGAGTCGGAGACCCCGCGGTCGATCCAGCTCTACGGCGTCGACCCGAAGACCATCGCCGATGCCGTGCGCATCATCGTCGCCGAGGACCACGCCGATCACATCGACCTGAACTTCGGCTGCCCCGTGCCCAAAGTGACCCGCCGCGGCGGCGGCGCCGCGCTGCCGTGGAAGAACCGTCTGTTCGCCGACATCGTCACCCAGGCCGTGAAGGCGGCGGGCGACATCCCGCTCACCGTGAAGATGCGCAAGGGCATCGACCACGATCACCTCACCTTCATCGAGGCGGGGCGCGCCGCCGAGGACGCGGGAGCGGCAGCCGTCGCCCTGCACGCCAGGACCGCGGGGGAGTACTACTCCGGCAACGCCGACTGGAACGCGATCGGCGAGCTCAAGCAGGCGGTGACCAGCATCCCCGTGCTCGGCAACGGCGACATCTGGTCGGCCGACGATGCGGTGCGGATGATGGCGCAGACCGACTGCGACGGCGTCGTGGTCGGGCGCGGCTGCCTCGGACGCCCGTGGCTCTTCGGCGAGCTCGCTGCGGCCTTCGGCGCCGAGACGCAGCCCGTCGATGCGACGCTCGGCTTCGTCGCCGACGCCTTCCGGCGTCACGCGGAGCTGCTCGTGGAGTTCTTCGACGACGAGGACCACGGATGCCGTGATGTCCGCAAGCACGTCGCCTGGTACTTCAAGGGGTACCCGGTCGGCGGAGACATCCGCACCGGCCTCGCGATGGCGTCGAGCCTGCAGAACATCGACGACCTGCTCGGACAGCTCGATCGCGACGCCCCCTACCCTGGAGCGGACGCCGAGGGCCAGCGCGGCCGGGCGGGTCGGCCGAAGCGCACGGCCCTGCCTGACAAGTGGCTCGAGTCGCGCGAGATCGCCGAGTCGACGTCGGAGATGATGCGAGGAGCGGAGATCGAGAACAGTGGCGGCTGACCAGCGGATCTCGGGCTACGACGCACGCGACGCGGAGCGCTTCTTCGCGGAGACCCACCGATCGGAGCGCGACGACTTCGCCCGAGACAGGGCTCGTGTGCTGCACTCCGCCGCGCTGCGCCGTCTTGCGGCGAAGACGCAGGTTCTGAGTCCGGCGAGCACCGCCGACTTCGCCCGGAACCGTCTGACGCACTCCCTCGAGGTGGCCCAGGTCGGACGCGAGCTCGCCACGGCGCTCGGGGTGTCCGCCGACGTCGTCGACACCGCCTGCCTGAGCCACGACCTCGGCCACCCGCCCTTCGGCCACAACGGGGAGCGGGCCCTTAACGACTGGGCGGAGAACATCGGCGGGTTCGAGGGCAACGCGCAGTCGCTCCGCATCCTGACCCGCCTCGAGGCGAAGGTCCTCGACGATCACGATCGCTCCGTCGGGCTCAACCTCACCAGGGCGAGCCTCGACGCGACCTGCAAGTACCCGTGGACGGTCGACAGTCCGGTCCCGGATCCGGGCGGGCGGCTGAAGTTCGGCGTCTACCCCGAGGACGAGGCCGTGTTCCGCTGGATGCGCGAGGGCGCACCGGGGCGCCTTCGCTGCATCGAGGCCGAGATCATGGACCTCTCCGACGACATCGGCTACTCGGTGCACGACTTCGAGGATGCGATCGTCAACGGGTACGTCGACGTCGCGCAGCTGTCGGACCCGCGCGAGCACGAGGCGCTCATCGACCGCATCCAGCAGTGGGTCGGCTACGACTTCACCAGGGACGAGCTCGCAGACGGCCTCTACCGGCTGGCAAGCCAGCCGATGTGGCTGACGTCGTTCGATCGCTCCCGTCAGGATCTGGCGCGCCTCAAGAACCTGACCAGCGACTTCATCGGGCGGTTCGCTCGCGCCTCCGTGTCGGCCACCAGGGAGGCCTACGCCGGTCCCGTCCTGGTGCGCTACAACGCTCATGTCGTGGTGCCGCGAGTGGTCGAGACCGAGATCGCCGTGCTCAAGGGCATCATGGGTCAGGCCATCGTCACGATCGATGCGCGCAAGGGCGTCTACAAGGAGCAGCGTCGCGTGCTGAAGCGCCTCGCAGACGCTCTGTGGTCGACCGATACGCTGTGGTCGGCGGGGGAGGACGTGCTCGAGCCCGCGTTCGCCGCGGACTTCCTCGATGCGACGACGGATGCCGAGCGCGCCCGCGTCATCGTCGACCAGATCGCCAGTCTCACGGATCAGAGCGCGATCGACTGGCACAACCGCCTCGTCGGCGAGATCGATCCCGCCGAGGTGGGGATCTGGAATCCGCGGAACGCCCGACCGGGCGCGCGTCGCGCGGCATCGGACGACCGGCATCCCGCATCCGCCGAGGTGCGCTGATGCCCCGCATCCGCCAGGCCGACGTCGACGAGGTGAAGGCGCGCACGAACATCGCCGACATCGTCGGCGAGCGCGTCGCGCTGAAGTCGGCGGGTGTCGGGTCGCTCAAGGGGCTGTGCCCCTTCCACGACGAGAAGAGCCCGAGCTTCCATGTCCGGCCCCAGGTCGGCTACTACCACTGCTTCGGATGCGGCGAGTCGGGAGACGTCTACTCGTTCCTGCGCGAGATGGATCACGTCAGCTTCACGGAGGCCGTCGAGAGGCTCGCCGGCCGCATCGGCTACACGCTGCACTACGAAGACGGGGGCGCCGCTCCCGAGACGAGCGGTCGGGCGCGGCTGTACGCGGCGAACACCGCCGCCGCAGAGTTCTTCCGCTCGCAGCTGCTGTCTCCCGATGCCGAGGCCGGGCGTCGTTTCCTCGGCGAGCGGGGGTTCGACGCGGGGGCTGCCGCGCACTTCGGCGTCGGCTTCGCCCCGCGCGGCTGGGACGGCATGCTGAAGGCGCTCACCGCGCAGGGGTTCACCCGGGAGGAGCTCAGCACCGCTGGGCTCGTCTCGACAGGCCAGCGCGGCGTATACGACCGCTTCCGCGGGCGGCTGGTGTGGCCGATCCGCGACGTCTCAGGGCAGACGATCGGCTTCGGAGCGCGCAAGCTGTTCGACGACGACCAGGGGCCGAAGTACCTCAACACCCCGGAGACGCCGATCTACAAGAAGGCGCAGGTGCTGTACGGCCTCGACCTCGCCAAGAAGGACATCGCGCGCGGCGACCCCCGGCGGGTGGTGGTCGTCGAGGGGTACACGGATGTGATGGCCTGCCATCTCGCCGGCCTCACGACCGCGATCGCCACCTGCGGCACGGCATTCGGCACCGATCACATCAAGGTGCTGCGACGGGTCATGGGAGACGACAACGCCTCCGGCGAGGTGGTCTTCACCTTCGACGGCGACGAGGCGGGGCAGAAGGCGGCGCTTCGGGCCTTCACCGAAGACGACCGCTTCAACGCGCAGACCTTCGTGGCGGTCGCGCCCGACGGGCTCGACCCCTGCGATCTGCGGCTGCAGAGGGGGGATGCGGCCGTCCGCACCCTCATGGACGCCAAGGTGCCGATGTTCGAGTTCGCCCTCGACCGCAAGCTCGCGGGCTTCGATCTCGGAACGGTCGAGGGGAGGGTGGGCGCGCTCAGGGCTGCGGCGCCGATCGTCGCGGAGATCAGGGACCGGCTGCTGCGCCCCGGATACGAGCGCGTGCTCGCCCGACGCCTCGGCATGGATCCGACCGAGGTGCACAACGAGGTCGAGCGGGCAGCACGCGGCGGCTCGCACTCCGCGCCGTCGCGACCGGAGCCGGCGTCCATCGATCCCGCAACGGGGGCCCCGGCGATCGTTCCGGTGACGCTCGCGAGCCTTCCCCGCACCGCAGACGTCGCCGTGGAGCGCGACGCGATGATGGGCGTGCTCCAGTACGGACATCAGATCGATCAGGCGCTGCTTTCCCGCGCGCTCATCGCGCCGTTCCGCACCCCGGGACTCGATGCGGTGCGGGAGGCCGTGGCATCCGCGCCCGACCGCACTCGCGCGGGCTGGGTGACCGACGCGGTCAACGCGGTGCGCGAGCCCTACCGTTCTCTCGCGGGGGAGCTGCTCATGACGCCGTTCCCCGCTCGCGACGAGGCGGGGGCCGTGGCGTCGGCGACCGATCTCGCGCGTCGGCTCATCCTCCGCAGTCTCGAGCACGAGAAGCAGGAGCTCCTGGGGGCCGTGCAGCGCGTCCCCGCCGACTCCGACGGAGGGCGTGCCCTGCGCATCAGGCTTCGCGACATCGACGTGGAGCGTCAGCGGTTCACCGAGTCGTAACAGGGGGCGCCGCTCGGCGCAGGGCAGGATGGAAGCATGTCCCGAAGGCCCGACTCCACCACCGCGATCGACTGCTCGGACCTGGTGATCGACCGGGCCGGCCACGGTGCGCCGACCAGGGCCGTCGACGGGGTGACCTTCTCGCTCGCCCCCGGTGAGCTGATCTGCGTCGCGGGCCCCACCGGCTCAGGCAAGTCCTCGCTCGTGCTCGCCCTCGCAGGATCCACCGATCCGTCCGTCCGTGTGGTCGGCGGAAGCGCCCACGTCTGCGGAGTGGATGTGCGTCGCCCAGGACGCAAGCACCGGATCCTCACCTACCGCACGGGTTTCGTGCCGCAGGGAGCCGGTGCCGACCTGCCGCCGCGGCTCACCGTGCAGGAGGTGATCGCCGAGCCGATCCTGATCCGCGAGAAGCGCGTGAACACCAAGGCGCTCTCGATCCGTGTGGCCACCCTGCTCGACGAGATGCACCTGCCGCTCGGCACGGCCGCGAAGTTCCCTTACGAGTTGAGCGCGGGAATGCGGCAGCGGGTCGCGATCGCACGCTCCTTCGTGCTCGAGCCGAGGGTGCTGATCGCGGACGAGATCCTCGCCAACCTCGATCTCGAGGTGCGCCCCGTGGTCTTCGACGCCATCACCCGTCGTCGCAAGGAACAGGGCATGGGGGCACTGCTGGTGACGAACGACGCCGACTTCATCCGTGAACTGAACGCCGAGACCCTGATGCTGCGCAGCGGCCACGTCGTCGCCAGGGGAGTCGGAAAGGACCTGCTCTGGGCGCCCAACGCCGAGGCGGATTCGCAGTCCTGAACACCGTTGGATGCGACACGCCCGAGTCATCGTCCGTGTCACGAGCACGCCGAAGTCTTTGCTAAGCTTGTCGAGTTGCCCGCTCAGCGGAGCACATTCCTCGGTAGCTCAATTGGCAGAGCAGCCGGCTGTTAACCGGCAGGTTCTTGGTTCGAGTCCAAGCCGGGGAGCCAAGACCCCTGGCCTTCGCATGAAGGCCAGGGGTTCTCCTTTTCACCACAGCCGATGAAAGCCGGAGCGGATGACTCGATCCACGCAGTTCGCGCAGCTCGGCGCGCTGCTGCTCGAGGCGGGATTCTCCGCCACCGACACCCGCGACGCGCTGGAGGAGATCCGCGCCCGCAGGGCCCCGGAGCAGGAGCTCGCCTTCGCTGTGCTCCCCGAAGCGGTCTTCGTGTCGCCCGCAGAGGGGTCAGAGGGATCGATCCTCCGCATGTCCTTGGCATCGTCCCTGTCGACGAGGCAGTCCGCGATGGTGAGCCGGATGATGCACCGTCTCCGTGACGGTGAGATCTCGCTGGAGCGGGCGCTCGGGGCCGAGCAGGACCGCATCCGCGCGGCCTGGATGCGCAAGCCGCTGCTGCGTTGGGTCGTCGGCAACGCGCTCCTCGCCGGCGGACTCGCGGTGCTGTTCCGCTGCCCCTGGTGGGCGGTCGTCGTGTCGACGCTCGTCGCGGCGCTCATGGGCGCTGTCGCCGTCCTGCTGCGCCGCATCCGTCCCGCTGCGGCGATCGTGCCGTTCGTGATCGCGTTGCTGTCGACCGTGCTCGTCAGCGAATCGGCTTCGATGCTGGGCTATACGACCGTGCCCCTCTTCGCCGTCTGCGCGCCGATCGCGATCCTCGTACCGGGGGCCATGATCACGAACGCCCTGCTCGAACTCACCTCGGCCGACGTCGTCACGGGCGCGTCGCGTCTCGTCTACGGCGTCGTGCAGCTCGGATTCATGGCGGCGGGAGTCGCGGCGGGCAGCGCCTGGATCGGTCTCGAGATCGATCAGGACTCGGCCTTCCTGCTCGCCGATGTCGCGGGGATCATCAGCGCCGACCCGGCCTGGGCGTCCCTGCCCTCGACCGTCTTCAGCTGGATCGGCGTCGCTGCCGTCGCGATCGGCATCAGTCTCGCGTTCGGGGCCGGGTACCGGCTCACCGCGGTCAGCATCGCCGCGATGGGAGTCGCGTATGCGCTTCTGATCGGGGTGGCGCCGTTCTGGGGGAGCACGGTGGCCACCGGAGCCACGGCAGCGGTGCTCTTCGTGATCGCCAGGCTGGTCGAGCGCTCCTCGTTCGCGATCCCCGCGACATCGGCGAGCAGGAAGGCCGAGTCCTGATCGA
>NZ_PCOT01000005.1:30362-169883 GCF_002979415.1 Microbacterium sp. MYb72
CGATCACCTTCCAGCCCGCGTTCCTCCTGCTCGTGCCGGGAACCGTCGGACTCGTGGCGATCACCTCGTTCGACATCGACCCCGTCGCCGCGGCGCTGGCGATCTTCGCGAGCCTCTGCATCGGGACGAAGCTCGGCTCGATCATCGTCGACACGCACTGGTGGCGGCTGTTCCTGCGGCCGCGCCCGGGCCTGTAACGCAAAAGAAGGCCCCGCCGGGATGGCGGGGCCTTCTGTTGCTGTGTGAGGCCGGATCAGCGTGCGGCGCCCTTGAGCGAGGTGCTCGACTGGATGATGTTGCCCGACTCGTCCTGATCGAAGATCACGCACTGGATCACGCGGTCGTTGTAGGAGTCCCAGGTGTCCTGGGTCGGGGTGATCGGGTAGACGCCGAGCGCGGACTGGTCCCACGGGATGCCGACGAAGGACGTGAAGCCCTCACCGGTGCACTGCTCCTGCGAGGCGGTGTCGATCGCCGTGGCGTCGTACTCGCCGTCGGGCATCTTGTACTCGAAGAAGACCTCTTCGTCGTGCGGCTCGGTGCAGGGCACGACATCGGCGCTCTCGAGGAGGCCCGAGGGGCTCTCCATCTTGCAGTCGCCGACCTTCAGCGCGAAGATGCCGATGTTGGCGCTCTCGGTGACCTGGCCGGTCTTGTCGTCGCGGTCTGCATCGGCGTTGCCGCTCCCCAGGATGCCGTTCAGTGCGCTGCAGCCGGTCAGTGCGAACGAGAGCGCCGCCGCCGATCCGACGAGAGCCAGCGCGTGTCGCGTGCGCAGTTTCATGTTGTTTCCCCTCCAGGACTGTGGTGAGCGGGCACAGAAGAGTCCCGCCTCAGGAAACGCTATCCGTCCCGGAGTCTGTGATGCAACTCGAAAACCCCTTTGACCAGGCTGAGAGTCTCAGCCCTCGAGGTCGTCGACGCCCGGCATCCAGCTGGCGCCGGGTCGACCCCATCCGCGTTTGCGGGCGATCTTCTGCGCGGTCTTCCAGTCTCCGTCCGACAGGCGATCCACGTAGAGGATGCCGTCGAGGTGATCGAACTCGTGCTGCATGATGCGCGCGCGCCAGCCGTCGACGGCGATCGCGACCGGTGAGCCGTCGAGGTCGGTTCCTGTCACCTGCACCCGCTCGGAGCGGCGCAGCGGGAACCGCTCGCCGGGGAAGGAGAGGCAGCCCTCCGACTCCAGATCGGGGTCGGGGTCGCCGGGTTCGAGAGGGGTCATCCACAGCTCGGGATTGATGATGACGCCACGCCACGGCTGATCGTCGTCGTCGACGTAGGCGTAGGTGTAGATGCGCAGCGGTACGCCGACCTGAGGGGCGGCGAGTCCCACGCCGGGCGCGGTGTCCATCGTCTCGAACATGTCGGCGACGAGGGTGCGGATCTCGTCGGTGATCGCCTCGACGGCGGAAGCGGGAGAGTGCAGGACGGGATCGCCCATGATGCGAATCGGAAGTACAGCCACGCCATAACCATACTGGGCGCACATCGCCGGGTAGGGTCGTAGGGTGAGCATCTCCGTATGGATGAGTGGGGCGGATGTCGGCGACCAGCTCGTCGGCGTCTTCCAGAATCCGCGACTCCTCCTGGGCATCCCGCTCGCCCTCGCGGGCGCCGTCTTCATGTCCCTCGGCGCGCAGTATCAGCACCGTGGGGTGGAGAAGGTCGAGCAGCTCAGCGGCGCGGACGGCGCGACCGGGCTGAGCCTCGACCAGATCAGAAGACTGCTGACGCGTCCGTCCTGGATCATCGGCACGCTCATGCTCGGACTGGCCATCGTGTGCCAGCTCGCCGCGCTCTCCCAGGCGCCGCTGATCGTGGTGCAGCCGCTCGGCGCGATCGCCCTCGTGATCACGACCCTGCTCAACGCCAGGGTCTCAGGACACACGCCGACGAGGCAGTCCATCACCGCGATCGTCTGCTGCGTCGGCGGCATCTTCCTCTTCGTCTCCTTCGCCGCGATCTTCGCGGCGGAGAAACCCATCAGCGACATCGAGCTCTTCACGATCCTGGCGATCCTGCTCGTCGTGATCATCGTGCTCGGCGCCTGCTGGCTCGTGCTGCGTCACCGCATGCGGGCTCTCTTCTACGTCATCGGCGCCGGCATCCTCTACGGCTTCGTGGCCACCCTCGCCAAAGCGGTCATCAATCGCATCGAGGCCGGCAACTTCGAGTGGATCACCCTCGTGTGCGTGATCGCCCTGATCGCGGCATCCGCCGTCGGCGCGTACTTCGTGCAGACCGCGTACAGCTCCGGTCCGCCCGACCTCGTCATCGCCGGTCTCACGGTGGTCGACCCGCTGATCGCGGTGCTCATCGGAATGCTCGTGCTCGGCGAAGCGGCGGCGGCGCCCGGCTGGGTGCTCGTGATCTTCGGGGTCGCCGGCGCCATCGCGGTGTGGGGCGTGGTCGGTCTCGCCCGGTACCACCCGCAGGTTCTCAGCGAGAGTCAGGAGCTCGGCATCCCGCGGGGGAGCGACGGCGCCACGGGAGCGGACGAGCAGAAGTAGGCGCTCTCCGCGCACTCGGACGCCACGACCGTCACGGCCGTCGAGGTCCGGGTTCGCGTCCGATCAGTACGCGGGGTCGATGAGGTCGGGGGAGACCTCGGAGGCAGCCGCCTCGTCGACGAAGAAGACCGTCCGCTTGCGCCCCTTGGCGCCCGCTGCGGGCACGCTGGTGTAGCTGGCGCCCGCGAGGGCCAGACCGAGCGCGGAGGCCTTGTCGGCGCCCGTGAGCACGAGCCAGACGCGCTTGGAGGAGTTCAACACCGGTCGGGTGAGAGTGACGCGCTCCGGCGGAGGCTTGGGGGAGTCGCGCACGGGCAGGGCCGCGGCATCCGTCACCGTGACCTCCGGGCGGTCCGGGAAGAGCGAGGCGATGTGGCCGTCGGGTCCGACGCCAAGGAAGCACACCGCGAACGACGGCCACGGATTCTCATCGGTTCCGAACCGCGCGAGCTCCGCCGCGTACGCGGCGGCCGCCTCGTCGAGGGTGAGGCCGCTGTCGGATGCCGCGATCTCGTGGACGTTCTCGACGGGGACCGGGATGCTGTCCAGGAGAGCCGCTCGGGACTGCACGGCGTTGCGGTCGGCGTGAGCACGGGGCACGAAGCGTTCGTCGCCCCACCAGAAGTGGACGAGCGACCAGTCGATGTCGGCCGACCGTGGATTCTCCGCCGTCGCGCGCAGCACCGCACCGCCCATCGAACCGCCCGTGAGGGCGATGTGGGCGATCCGGCCGTTGCGCGTGCGTGCTCGCAACCGAGCGATGAACCGGTCGGCCACCCGCGCCGCGACGGCGGCGGGGGTGGGTTCGACGACGACCCGCTTCTCTGCGGACGCTGTCTGCATCGACATCATTCTCCTGTCTCGGGCGGACCCAGCTTCTCCCAGCCCTCGGTGATGACTCGACCGTACAGGACATCGGGGTCGAGGCGACGCAGCTCCTCGGCGAGGCACTCCCTGAGCGTGCGGCGCGGCAGGTGGAGGTCGTGGTCGGGCTGCTCGGGCTGCGTGAGCACGGCGACGCCCGGAGTCGGACGCTCCAGCAGGATGTCCCCGTCTGCACGGGTGAGCCGCACCGACTTGATGCCCTCCTGCCAGTGCTCAGGGTCCTCGTACGACCAGCGCACCGGCACCTCGAGCGCCATCTGCAGCCAGGCCGCGAGCAGTGCGGTCGAGGGGGAAGCGACGGCGCCGCGCACCTCGACATCCGTCACCTCGAGGTACGGAGGCTGATCGAGCACGGCGGCGAGCTGCTCGCGCCAGTGCGTGAGCCGGGTCCAGGCCAGATCCGTGTCTCCGGGGGCGTGCGTCTCGCCGAGCAGGGCGAGGCGGTCGCGCACGTCGGGGGAGGTCGCGGCATCCGTGATGCGTCGCTGGGCGATCCTGCCGAGCGGCGAGGTCGCGGGGGAGACGGGCGCCTCCTCCGGCCACCAGGCCACCACCGGGGCGTCGGGGAGGAGGAGGCCGGTGATGAGGCTCTCCTCGTTGCTCGCCGCATCGCCGTAGGCGCGCAGCACGACGACCTCGCTGGCTCCGGCGTCTCCGCCGACGCGGATCTGGGCGTCGAGTCGCGACTCGCCGCCCCCGGTGGTGAGCACGATGACGCGCATCGGGTGCTCGCGTGATGCGTCGTTGGCCGCGTCGATGGCGGCCTCCGCGACGCCGTTCCGCGCCGAGATGACCAGGGTGAGCACGCGGCCGAGAGCGACGACGCCGCCCTCCTCACGGGCCTTGACGAGGTTCTTCGCGACCTGGCTGACGGTCGTGTCGGGAAGGTCGATGATCACGGGCGTCTCCAGACTCGTCCGTCGCGGGCCAACAGGGCATCAGCGGATGCCGGGCCCCACGATCCGGGTGCATACTGCTCGACGGGGCCGCCCTCGGCAGCCCAGTACTCCTCGACCGGGTCGAGGATCTTCCACGAGAGCTCGACCTCCTCGTGCCGCGGGAACAGCGGCGGATCGCCCAGCAGGACGTCGAGGATCAGGCGCTCGTAGGCCTCGGGGCTCGCCTCGGTGAAGGCGTGCCCGTAGCCGAAGTCCATCGTCACGTCGCGGACGTTCGTGCCGTTGCCCGGCACCTTCGAGCCGAACCGGATGGTCACGCCCTCATCGGGCTGCACGCGGATCACGAGCGCGTTCTGACCGAGCTCCGATGTGTTGCTGCGCCCGAACAGGTGCTCCGGTGCGCGCTTGAAGACGACCGCGACCTCGGTCACCCGTCGGCCGAGCCGCTTGCCGGTGCGCAGGTAGAACGGCACCCCCGACCAGCGGCGGGTGTCGATCTCCAGCTTGATGGCCGCGTAGGTCTCCGTCGCCGACTCGGGGTTCATCCCCTCCTCGTCGAGGAACCCGGTGACCTTCTCGCCGCCCTGCCACCCGCCGGCGTACTGCCCGCGTGCGGTCGCCAGGGCGAGGTCGTCCGGGACGTGCACCGCCGCGAGGACCTTCTCCTTCTCGGCACGCAGGTGCTCCGCGGACAGGCTGATCGGCTCTTCCATCGCGGTGAGGGCGAGAAGCTGCAGCAGGTGGTTCTGGATGACGTCACGGGCCGCGCCGACGCCGTCGTAGTAGCCGGCGCGGCCGCCGACGCCGATGTCCTCGGCCATCGTGATCTGCACGTGGTCGACGTAGTTGCGGTTCCAGATCGGCTCGTACAGCTCGTTGGCGAAGCGCAGCGCCAGGATGTTCTGGACCGTCTCCTTGCCGAGGTAGTGGTCGATGCGGAAGATCGAGTCCGCGGAGAACGCCACCTCGAGGGCCTTGTTCAGCTCGCGAGCGGACTCGAGGTCGTGCCCGAAGGGCTTCTCGATCACGACCCGGCGCCAGCGGTCCTCTCCCTCGTCGTCTCCGACGAGGCCCGAGTCCTTGAGCTGCTGCGCGACGACCGCGAACGACTTCGGCGGGATCGACAGGTAGAACGCGTGGTTGCCCATCGTGCCCCGCTCCACGTCGAGCTGATCCACCGTCTCACGGAGCTTGCGGAACGACTCGGGGTTGTCGAACTCGCCGGACACGAAGCGGATGCCCTGCAGCAGCTGCGTCCAGGTCTCCTCGCGGAAGGGGGTTCGCGCGTGCTGCTTGACCGCGTCGTACACGACCTGCGCGAAGTCCTGATCCTCCCAGTCCCTTCGGGCGAATCCGACGAGCGCGAAGCCCGGCGGGAGCAGGCCCCGGTTGGCGAGGTCGTAGACCGCGGGCATGAGCTTCTTGCGCGACAGATCGCCGGTCACTCCGAAGATCACCAGGGCGCTGGGCCCGGCGATCCTGTTGAGACGGCGATCATCGGGGTCGCGCAGCGGGTTGTGCCCGCGCGAGATGGGAACAGACATCGGTGGGGGATTCTCCTGGCTGCTTACTTCTGTGCTGCTTCGAAAAGGGTGAGCACGTCTGCCGACGAGTCGGTGATCGTCAGCGTGACGACCGGACGGCCGTGCTCCGCGAGCACCGCGGCGTCACCCGCGGCCTGCGCCTCGATGAGCTGACCGAACGTGAACGGCCGACCGGGGATCTCGAGGTCGACGTCGGTGCGCTCCAGGAGCTGGAGGAACACGCCCTGTGCCGGACCGCCCTTGTGGTACTGACCGGTGGAGTGCAGGAAGCGGGGTCCCCAGCCGAAGGTCGTCGGTCGACCGGAGTCGGCGGCGACGAGCTCGCGGAGGCCCTGCAGCTGCGGGACGTCGAGTCGGTTCACATAGGCCTGGATCGAGACGTAGCCGTCGTCGCCCAATCGGGCCCACAGGGAGTCGAGGACGCCCTCGATCGTGCCGGAGGCGGCGAGCTCGGGGTCGGACACGCGGACCTCGACGCTGTTCTCGATGAACGCCGGAGCCGTGGCCTCCGGGCGGGCGTCCAGCAGACCGCGGGCAGCGATCTTGGCGGACTCGACGTCGGGCTGGTCGAACGGGTTGATGCCGAGCAGGTATCCGGCGATGGCCGTCGCATACTCCCAGACGATGAACTGCGCGCCGAGCGTGCCGGAGACGAGGATCTCGCCCTGGTGCTTCTCGCGGAGGTGGAACTCGTTCGCGTCATCGACCAGGCGCACGATCTGCAGGTCGGCGGGGTTCGCGTCGAGCTCCGGGGACACGGGCAGCAGGACGACGGGGAGGATGCCGGTGCCGTCCTTGCCCGTGGACTCCGCGATGAGCTGCTCGATCCAGTCGGGCAGGCCGTTGATGTGCGTGCCGTCGGTGATGAGTCCGAGCTTGTCACGGCGCGGGCTGGTGGCCGCGATCGCCGCTGCGAGGCGGAGAGCCGGGTTCTCGGCGGAGTCGACCGCGACCTCCAGCAGCGAGGCCTCGGCCTCGTCTAGCAGCTCGTCGATGTCGACGCCGGCGAGACCCGAGGGGACGAGACCGAACGCGGTGAGCGCCGAGTAGCGTCCACCCACGTTCGGATCGGCGTTGAAGACGCGATAGCCGGCGTCGCGGGCCGAGGCGTCGAGAGGCGAACCGGGGTCGGTGACCACGATGATGCGCTCGACGGGATCGATGCCGAGGTCGCGGAACGCCGTCTCGAACGTGCGGCGCTGAGAGTCGGTCTCCACGGTGGAGCCGGACTTCGACGACACGACGAGGACGGTGCTCTCGAGCCCGTCGTCGAGAGCGGCGAGCACCTGCGCCGGCGAGGTCGAGTCGAGGATCGTGAGCGGAACGCCCGCCGTCTGCGAGATGACCTCGGGGGCGAGGGAGGATCCGCCCATGCCCGCGAGGACGACGCGCGTGACGCCCTTCGCGGCGAGCTCGTCGCGCAGCGCCACGATCTCACCCACGAGGGGACGCGAGATCGACACGGCCTCGACCCATCCGAGCCGCACGGCTGCCTCGGACTCGGCATCCGGGCCCCAGAGTGTCGCGTCGCCCCCGGTGATGCGCGACGCGACGAGGTCGTGCACCAGTCCGGGGACGCTCTCCTCGATCGCGGCCTTCGCCGCGCCCGAGGCGTGCAGCGCGAAGGTCATCGCTGCGCCTCGAGCCCTTCGCTCACCTGGCTGAGCAGGTCATGCCAGGAGTCGATGAACTTCGCGACGCCCTCGTCCTCGAGCACCTGGGTGACGTCGGCGAAGTCGATGCCGAGGTCGGCGAGCCCCGCGAAGACCGCACGGGCCTCCTCGTAGCCGCCCGTGATCGTGTCGCCGGTGACGACGCCGTGGTCGAAGGTCGCCTCGAGCGTCTTCTCGGGCATCGTGTTGACGACGCCCGCGGCGACGAGCTCCGTGACGTAGAGGGTGTCGGGCAGGTTCGGGTCCTTGACGCCGGTCGACGCCCACAGCGGGCGCTGCGGGTTCGCGCCCGCGGCGATCAGCGCCTGCGCGCGCTCACCGGCGAAGGTCTTCTCGTAGAGCTCGTAGGCGAGGCGCGCGTTGGCGAGGCCGGCCTTGTTCTTGAGGGCGTCCGCGGCGTCCGAGCCGATGGCGGCGAGGCGCTTGTCGGTCTCGGTGTCGACCCGCGACACGAAGAAGGACGCGACCGACTCGATGGTCGAGAGGTCGATGCCCGCCGCCTTCGCGGTCTCGAGACCGGTCAGGTACGCCTCGATGACCTCGGCGTAGCGCTCGAGGCTGAAGATCAGCGTGACGTTGACGCTGATGCCCGCGCCGATCGCCTGCGCGATCGCGGGAAGGCCAGCCTTGGTCGCGGGGATCTTCACGAGCAGGTTCGGACGGTCGACCGTTGCCCACAGCTGCTTGGCCTGGGCGACCGTGCCGTCCGTGTCGTGCGCGAGGTCGGGGGAGACCTCGATCGACACGCGTCCGTCGACGTGGCCGGTGGCCTCCCACACGGGGCGGAACACGTCGAGCGCGGCGGCCACGTCCTGCGTGGTGGCCGCGAACACGGCCTCCTCCGCGGTCGCGCCGGATGCCGCGAGCTCGGCGACCTGCGCGTCGTACGACGTGTCGTCGGGGTTCGTGATGGCGTTCGCGAAGATCGTCGGGTTGGTGGTGACGCCCGTGACGTTGCGCGAGGCGATCAGCTCGGCGAGGTTGCCGGAGGAGATGCGGGTGCGGGACAGGTCGTCGAGCCAGATGCTGACACCGGCGGCTGCGAGGTCTGAGGTGGGGGTGCTCATGCGTTCTCCTTGATGGTCTCGCGTGCCGCCTGGATGACGGCTTCGGTGGTGATCCCGAACTTCTCGAACAGGGTCTTGTAGTCGGCGGAGGCGCCGAAGTGGTCGATGCCGACCGAGCGGCCGCGGTCGCCGACGATCCCGCGCCAGCTGAGCACGGAACCGGCCTCGACCGAGACCCGGGCGGTGATGCTCTTCGGGAGCACGCTCTCACGGTACGCCTCGTCCTGCTCGGCGAACCACTCGAGAGAGGGCGCGGAGACGACACGGACGTTCACGCCCTCGGCAGCGAGCGCCGCACGCGCGTCGACGGCCAGCTGGACCTCGGAACCGGTGGCGATGATGATCACGTCGGGGGTGCCGTTCGGCGCCTCGGCCAGCACGTACGCGCCCTTCGAGACGTTCGATGCGGAGGCGAAGGTGTCGCCGGATGCCGCGCCCTCGCCGCGCGCGAACACGGGGATGTTCTGACGAGTCAGGGCGATGCCGGTCGGGCCTCCCTGGCGGCGGAGGATCTCCAGCCAGGACGCCGCGGTCTCGTTGGCGTCGGCCGGACGCACGAGCGTGAAGTTCGGGATGGCGCGCAGCGTGGCGATCTGCTCGATCGGCTGGTGCGTCGGGCCGTCCTCTCCGAGGGCGACGGAGTCGTGCGTCCACACGAAGATGCTGGGCACGTCCATGAGCGCGGCCAGACGCACCGGCGGGCGCATGTAGTCGCTGAAGATCAGGAACGTGCCGCCGAACGGACGGGTCGGACCGTGCAGCTTGATGCCGTTGACGATCGCACCCATCGCGTGCTCGCGGATGCCGAAGTGCAGGACGCGGCCGTAAGGGCTGCCCGACCACTCGTGGGTGGACCACTCGGCGGGGATGAAGGACTTGGCGTCCTTGATCGTGGTGAGGTTCGACTCGGCGAGGTCGGCCGAACCGCCCCAGAGCTCGGGGAGCTCGGCGGCCAGGGCGTTGATGACCTGGCCGGATGCGGCACGGGTCGACACGTCCTTGCCCGCCTCGAACACGGGGAGGGCCGCGTCGATGCCTGCCGGAAGCTCCTTGGCCTCCAGGCGGTCGAGCAGGGTCTTGCGCTCGGGGTTCGCCGCCGCCCAGGCGTCGAACGACTCCTGCCAGGCCGCGCGGACCTCTGCGGAGCGTGCCGCGAGGCCGCGGGTGTGGGCGATGACGTCGTCGGCGACCGCGAAGTGCTCCTCGGGGTCGAAGCCGAGGACCTTCTTGGTCGCGGCGAGCTCGTCCGCGCCGAGGGCGGAGCCGTGGATCTTGCCGGAGTTCTGCTTTCCGGGCGACGGCCAGCCGATGATCGTCTTGAGGATGATGAGCGACGGCTTGTCGGTCTCGCCCTTGGCCGCCTCGATCGCGGCGTAGAGCTCGGCGACGTCCTCGACGTACTGGCCGGTCTTCTTCCAGTCGACGACCTGGACCTGCCAGCCGTAGGACTCGTAGCGCTTCGCGACGTCCTCGGTGAAGGCGACGTTCGTGTCGTCCTCGATGGAGATCTGGTTGGAGTCGTAGATCGCGATGAGGTTGCCGAGCTGCTGGTGGCCCGCGAGCGACGAGGCCTCGCTGGTGACGCCCTCCTGCAGGTCGCCGTCGCCGGCGATCACGTAGATGAAGTGGTCGAAGGGGCTGGTGCCCGCAGCGGCCTCGGGGTCGAAGAGGCCGCGCTCGTAGCGCGAGGCGTAGGCGAACCCGACCGCGGAGGCGAGACCCTGGCCGAGCGGGCCGGTGGTGATCTCCACGCCCTTGGTGTGGCCGTACTCGGGGTGGCCGGGGGTCAGCGAGCCCCACGTGCGCAGAGCCTTGAGGTCGTCGAGCTCCAGTCCGAAGCCGCCGAGGTAGAGCTCGACGTACTGCGTGAGGGAGGAGTGACCCGCGGAGAGGATGAAGCGGTCGCGGCCGAGCCAGTCGGTGTCGGCGGGGTCATGACGCAGCACCCGCTGGTACAGCAGGTAGGCGGCCGGCGCCAGGCTCATCGCGGTGCCGGGGTGGCCGTTGCCGACCTTCTCCACGGCATCCGCCGCCAGCAGCCGAGCGGTGTCCACCGCGCGCCGATCGATCTCTTCCCACTGCAATTCCGACACGGTGAAGCCCTTCTCAACAGTTCGAGAGCGCCCGGTATGCACTGTCGCGGTCCGCAACGATACGGAAGGGGATGCTTGAGCGCCGGGCGCGCGAGTGTTTTCAGCATAGCGGTGCGTGTTACCGCGTTACATCGGACTACAACGCATTCAGGGGAGAGGAATTCCCCTCGTGGTGCGCGGACGGGCGGACGGTGGCTCTCGCCCCGTGCCCTAGACTGAAAGGGCTGCCCACGCGTGCCCGGAGGAGGCGATCGAGATCTCGACGATGTCTGATCAGACCGTTGCGAAGAAGTCCGTCGGTCGTACGGTGAAGGCCTACGTCGCCCTCACGAAGCCGCGCGTGCTCGAACTCCTCCTGGTCTCCACCGTCCCGGTGATGTTCCTCGCTCAGGGCGGCCTGCCGAACCTGTGGCTCGTCCTTGCGACGGTGATCGGCGGCTCCATGAGCGCAGGCTCCGCAGCGGCGTTCAACATGTACCTCGATCGCGACATCGACGCGCACATGCACCGCACCGAGAACCGGCCGCTCGTCACCGGCGAGATCACGCCGCGCGGTGCGCTCGTGTTCTCATGGACCCTCGCCGTCCTCTCGACGGTGTGGCTGTACGTGACGACGAACTGGCTGGCCGCGGTGCTCTCGGCATCCGCCATCTTCTTCTACGTCGTGATCTACACGATGATCCTCAAGCGCCGCACGGAGCAGAACATCGTGTGGGGCGGCATCGCCGGATGCTTCCCCGTGCTGATCGGCTGGGCGGCCGTGACCGGCTCCCTGGACTGGCCGGCCTTCATCCTCTTCGCCCTGATCTTCCTCTGGACGCCGCCGCACTACTGGCCGCTCTCCATGAAGTACAAGGACGACTACGACGACGTCGACGTCCCCATGCTCGGCGTCACCCGCAACGCGTCGCAGGTCGGACTCCAGGTCATCCTCTACGCGTGGGCGACCGTCGCCTGCTCACTGCTGCTCGTGCCGATCGCGAGCATGGGGCTCGTCTACACCGTCTCCGCGCTCGTCTTCGGCGGCTGGTTCATCTACGAGTCGCACCGCCTGTACAACCGTGCGGTGCGGGGGACCGAGGCGCGTCCGATGAGGGTCTTCCACGCCTCGATCACCTACTTGACGCTGATCTTCGTCGCGGTCGCGATCGACCCGCTGCTCCCGTTCTGATCCTCGGTCGCGGAGTCCTCTGACGCGGTCTCCGCGACAGCCTCGGGATCGACGACCGACTCAGGCTCCACGGCCTCGGGCTCTGCCGACGCGACGTCCTCTGCGGGCGCGCTCTGAGCGCTCCAGTCGATGGCCTCGACGGCGACCGGCTGCGACGCCGGAAGGATCGCCTGCACGGCGACGAGCGCGAGCGCGATCAGGATCCCGAGCACGCCGGCGCCGACGAGCGCAGCGCCGAACACGATGAGCGACTGTCCGACGTAGACCTCGACTCCGGTGGCGGTGCCGTCGAGCAGCGTCGAGGTCATCGTGCTCAGCTGGCCCGAGATGATCCATCCGCCGACCGCCGCGGCGACGAGGGAGACGAGCAGGAGGAGCCAGAAGCCGATGCTGTGCGTGAGTGACTTTTTCATGCCGCCCACCATGACGCAGCTTCTGTTGCGTCTCCGATGTGCCGTCTATGCGTCGGCTGGGCGCATCAGGATCGCGGCGATGCGGGGCGCTTGAGGTGGAGCACCACGACGGTGTAGGTCGCCGCCGACAGGGCGGCGAGCACCATGTGGATGCCGACGAGGATCTCCGGAAGCCCTTCGCGGGCCTGCCACACGCCGACCCCGACCTGCACGAGGATCGCCGCTACGAGGACGAGCAGCCATCTGCGGGGTTCGAGGCGCAGCGCCCAGGCGGAGATCGTCAGCACCGCGACGAGTCCGGCGAGGATGTAGCCCGGCCACGAGTGCACGTGCGCGAGGACGGTGGCGTCGAAGCCGTGACGGAGCACCTCTGCGTCGCCGGAGTGCGGGCCGGAACCCGTGGTCAGCACGCCGAAGACGATCGTGACGGCGAGGGCGAGGCCGGTCACGTGCGAGAGGATCGCGAACCAGGCGGGCACCGCCTTCTCGCGCGGTCCGGGGACCGCGTACAGGCGAACGAGGAACGCCGCGGTGATGCACACCAGCAGCAGCGACGACACGTAGTGGAAGCCGACGATGAACGGATTCAGGCCCGTCCACACCGTGATGCCGCCCACGACGGCCTGCATCACGATGCCGCCGAGCACAACGAGGGAGAGCACCCAGAGGTCGCGACGCCGGGCGCGGAAGCGGAGGACGAAGAACACCACGGCGAGTGCGAGGAGGCCGACCACTCCGGTCATGGTGCGGTTGCCGAACTCGATGATGCCGTGGATGCCCTGCTCGGGCGTCGGCACGAGCGACTCGGGCGTGCACAGCGGCCACTGTGAGCAGCCGAGCCCCGAACCGGTGAGGCGTACGGCCCCTCCGGTGCCGATGATGATGACCTCGGCGAGGAAAGACAGCCAGGCCGCGACGGTCAGTCGGCGGCCGATCTCGGAGGGCAGCCAATCATGGACGCGGGACAGAAAACCGGTCCTCGTTGCGGGGGAGTCGGCGGTGGCGGTGTCGGGCATGGGTCCTCCGGAACCCCCGTGACGCGGACATGACGGCCCGCACGTCTGAGGGAACCTGTAGAATCGGGGTGTTGGGATGCCCGCGTGACCGCGGAACGCATCCCTGACAGTTTAGGCGCGATGGAAGCGCCGGTGATGAGGGCCCCACCAGCGGCACCCGCTCCCGCAGACTCGACGGGGATCAGGTGTGTCGGGGCGGATGACACCGTTGAGGCCCAATAAGGAGAGTGTGTGATGTCGGATGTGCTGATCGACCGCCCGGAGCTTGATGGTCTGGGGGTGTACGAGTTCGGCTGGCACGATGCCGACGCCGCGGGAGCCGTGGCGAAGCGCGGCATCTCCGAAGAGGTCGTCCGAGGCATCTCTGCCCTCAAGGACGAACCCGAATGGATGCTGAAGACGCGTCTCAAGGGCTATCAGCTCTTCGGACGCAAGCCGATGCCGACCTGGGGTGCCGACCTCAGCGACATCGACTTCGACAACATCAAGTACTTCGTGCGCTCCACCGAGAAGCAGGCGCAGTCGTGGGAGGAGCTCCCCGCGGAGATCCGCGAGACCTACGAGCGCCTCGGCATCCCCGAGGCCGAGCGCCAGCGACTCGTCGCCGGCGTGGCCGCGCAGTACGAGTCCGAGGTCGTCTACCACCAGATCCGCGAGGACCTGGAGGAGCAGGGCGTCATCTTCATGGACACCGACACCGCGCTGCGCGAGCACCCCGAGTTCTTCGAGGAGTACTTCGGCACCGTGATCCCCGCCGGCGACAACAAGTTCGCGGCGCTGAACACGGCGGTCTGGTCCGGCGGCTCGTTCGTGTACGTCCCCAAGGGCGTTCACGTGGAGATCCCGCTGCAGGCCTACTTCCGCATCAACACGGAGAACATGGGCCAGTTCGAGCGGACCCTGATCATCGCCGACGAGGACAGCTACGTCCACTACATCGAGGGCTGCACGGCTCCGATCTACAAGTCGGACTCGCTGCACTCGGCCGTCGTCGAGATCATCGTGAAGAAGAACGCCCGCGTGCGCTACACGACGATCCAGAACTGGTCGAACAACGTCTACAACCTCGTCACCAAGCGCGCCGTCGCCCACGAGGGCGCGACCATGGAGTGGGTCGACGGCAACATCGGCTCCAAGGTGACGATGAAGTACCCGTCGATCTACCTGATGGGCGAGCACGCCAAGGGCGAGACCCTCTCGGTCGCCTTCGCGGGCCCCGGCCAGCACCAGGACGCCGGCGCCAAGATGATCCACATGGCGCCGTACACGCAGTCGTCGATCGTCTCGAAGTCGATCGCCCGTGGCGGCGGTCGCGCCGGCTACCGCGGCGAGGTGCGGGTGGATGCCGCCGCGCACCACTCCGCGAACACCGTGCGCTGCGATGCGCTGCTCGTCGACACGAAGTCCCGCAGCGACACCTACCCTGCGATCGACATCCGCGTCGACGACGTCCAGCTGGGTCACGAGGCCACGGTCTCGAAGGTCAGCGAGGAGCAGCTCTTCTACCTGCAGTCCCGCGGCATGCCCGAGGACGAGGCGATGGCGATGATCGTGCGCGGCTTCATCGAGCCGATCGCGCGTGAGCTGCCCATGGAGTACGCGATGGAACTGAACAAGCTCATCGAGATGGGCATGGAAGGATCGGTCGGCTAGTGACGGCCCCTACGACCGCGCCCGCAGAGGCGCAGCACACGAACGCGCACATCGACCCGGCCGCCCAGGTGGCCGACGCCGGTTTCGTCCCGGTGCAGACCCGCTCAGAGCGTCCGCACTCCTTTGATCCGACCGACTTCGGCGCGCCCTCGGGCCGCGAGGTCAACTGGAAGCACACCCCGGTCGCGCAGCTGAAGCCGCTCTTCGAGGTCGCCGCGCCCAACGACGGCGTCAGCTACGCCTTCCCCGCGGGTGAGGAGTACGTCGCGGCTCCGCTCGCTGCGGGCGACGCTCCGCGCGGCGAGGTCTTCCTCGCGGAGGACATCACGGCCGCCGTCGCCTGGCAGGGCGCCGCCGAGGCTCTGCACATCCGCATCCCGCGCGAGGAGGAGGTCGCCGAGCCCATCCTCGTGCAGGTGACCGGCCTCGGCGCCGGGCTCCGCGCCGATGCGCACATCGTGATCGAGGCGCTCGAGCACAGCTCCGCGACCGTGGTCCTCGCGCACTCCGGCTCGGCGCAGTACTCGCAGAACGTCGAGATCATCGCCCGCGACGGCTCCAGGCTCACCGTCGTGAGCCTGCAGCAGTGGCAGGACGACGCGATCCACACGTCGGCGCACCAGGCCCGCGTGGGCGCGGACGCGACCCTCAAGCACTTCGTGATCAGCTTCGGCGGCGCTCTGGTCCGGGTGAACCCGAACGTCGAGCTCGCGGGCAACGGCTCGGAGGGGTACCTCTACGGCCTCTCCTACGCGGATGCCGGTCAGCACCTGGAGAGCCAGGTCTACCTGCACCACAAGGGCGCCCACACCAAGGGCGACGTCCTCTACAAGGGCGCGCTGCAGGGCGAGGGAGCGCACAGCGTCTGGATCGGCGACGTGCTGATCGGCGCGAACGCGACCGGCACCGACTCCTACGAGGCGAACCGCAACCTGGTCCTCACCGAGGGTGCGCGCGCCGACTCGATCCCGAACCTCGAGATCGAGACGGGCGACATCCTCGGCGCCGGCCACGCCAGCGCGACGGGACGTTTCGACGACGAGCAGCTGTTCTACCTGCAGGCCCGCGGCATCTCCGAGGAGGAGGCGCGGCGCCTGGTGGTGCTCGGCTTCCTCAGCGACATCGTCCAGCGCCTCGGCATCCCGGCGCTCGAGACCGAGCTGCTCGCGACGATCGAGACGGAGCTCGCGGCGGTGACCGCGTGAGCGCCGAGCGCGTCTGCGGCGTCGCCGACCTCGAGACCGACATGCCGCTGCGGGTCGACCCCGCCGGCGTGCCGATCACCGTCATCAAGGACTCCGATGGCGTGATCCACGCCATCGGAGACACCTGCACGCACGGTGACATCTCCCTCTCCGAGGGCTTCGTCGAGGGCGACACCGTCGAGTGCTGGGCTCATGGCTCGGCGTTCTCGCTGCTCACCGGCAAGCCCCAGAATCTCCCCGCTTTCGAGCCCGTCCCGGTCTACGTCGTCGAGATCGACGGCGACGACGTGCTCATCGATCCGACTGTGACAAAGGAAGTTTGAATGTCTGTTCTCGAAATCCGCGACCTCCACGTGACGGTCGAGACGGAGGCGGGGACCACCCCGATCCTCAACGGAATCACCCTCACGATGAACACGGGTGAGACCCACGCCATCATGGGCCCCAACGGCTCGGGCAAGTCGACCCTCGCGTACACGATCGCCGGTCACCCGAAGTACACGGTGACCTCCGGCTCCATCACCTTCGACGGTCAGGACGTCCTGGAGATGAGCGTGGACGAGCGCGCCCGCGCCGGTCTGTTCCTCGCGATGCAGTACCCGGTCGAGATCCCCGGCGTCACGGTGACCAACTTCCTGCGCACGGCGAAGACCGCGCTCGACGGCGAGGCCCCAGCGATCCGCAGCTGGACCAAGGACGTCAAGCAGGCGATGTCGAACCTGCGCATGGACCCGAAGTTCGCGCAGCGCAACGTCAACGAGGGCTTCTCCGGTGGCGAGAAGAAGCGCCACGAGATCCTCCAGCTCGAGGTGCTCAAGCCGAAGTTCGCCGTCCTCGACGAGACCGACTCCGGTCTCGACGTCGACGCGCTGAAGATCGTCTCCGAGGGCGTCAACCGCGCCAAGGAGGCCACCGGTCTCGGCGTGCTGCTGATCACGCACTACACGCGCATCCTCCGCTACATCCGCCCCGACTTCGTGCACGTGGTCGTCGCGGGCAAGATCGTGGAGGAAGGCGGCCCCGAGCTCGCCGACCGTCTCGAGGAAGAGGGCTACGACCGCTTCCTCGACCCCACGGCTCCCGTCGAGGCGTAGGCTGACAGCCATGACAGCGACCCTCACGGACGAGAAGTACGACGAGGTCACCGAGGCGCTCAAGGACGTCATGGATCCCGAGCTCGGGATCAACGTCGTCGACCTCGGCCTCATCTACGATCTCGCTTGGGATGACGAGAACGACGCTCTCGTCATCCACATGACGCTGACCAGCGCCGGGTGCCCGCTCACCGACGTCCTCGAGGACCAGACGGCCCAGGCGCTGGACAACGTCGTCGATCGCTTCCGCATCAACTGGGTGTGGATGCCGCCGTGGGGTCCCGAGAAGATCACCGACGACGGACGCGACATGATGCGCGCGCTCGGCTTCGCGATCTGACGCGGATCGGAGCACTGCCGCGCGGCGGCCGACGCGCTCGTGCCTCATCGCCGAGCGCGCACCAGCGAGGGGAAGCCCGGAGGAACATGGTCGAGGTCGAAGCGCTGCCGTTGAGCGAGCTCCGTGAGCGCACCAGCGAGAAGTGGCGGGAGTATCCCGCCGACGTCCTGCCGCTGTTCGTGGCGGAGACCGACTTCCCGCTGGCGCCGACGGTGCAGGCGGCGCTGCAGCGCGCGATCGAGACGGGCGACACCGGGTACATCGCGTCGCGGGGCCCGCTGGCCGAGACGTATGCCGCGTTCGCGAAGCGCCGCTTCGACTGGGAGGTGGACCCGGCGCGCCTGCGGTCCACGGCCGATGTCAGCATGGGGATCGTCGAGATCCTCCGTCGCGTCGTGCAGCCGGGCGAGCGCGTGATCGTGACGCCGCCCGTCTACCCGCCGTTCTACGACCTCGTGGAGGAAGCGGGAGCCGAGGTGGAACGGGTGCCGCTCCGCGACACCGGCACCGCCTGGGAGCTCGACCTCGACGGCATCCGCTCTGCCTTCGAAGACGGCGCGCGGGCGATCCTGCTGTGCAACCCGCACAACCCGACCGGTACCGTGCACGACCGCGACGCGCTGGCCGCGCTCGCGGACCTCGCGGACGAGTTCGACGCCGCGGTGGTGTCGGATGAGATCCATGCGCTGCTCGCGCAGCCCGGCACCGGGTTCACGCCGTTCCTCTCGGTGAGTCCGGTCGCCCAGCGCGTCGGCTACGCAGTCGTCAGCGCCAGCAAGGCGTTCAACCTGGCGGGCCTCAAGTGCGCGCTGATGGTCACCGCCGACGACGCGACGACGGCCGTGCTCCGCTCGCTGCCGATCGAGGTCGTCTGGCGCACAGGGCAGCTGGGGCTCCTCGCCGCCGTCGCCGCGTTCGGCGAGGAGAGCGACGAGTGGCTCGACGGTCTCGTGCGCACCCTCGACCGCAATCGGGTGCTGCTGGAGGACCTCCTCGCACGGCTCCTGCCCGGCGCCCGTTATCGCATCCCCGATGCGGGCTACCTGGCGTGGATCGACGTCTCCCGCCTCGGACTCGGCGACAGCCCCGCCCGCCGCATCCTCAAGGACGCGAAGGTGGCGTTGAACGCCGGATCGACCTTCGGTGCAGAGGGGGAGGGGTTCGTGAGGTTGAACTTCGGCACGAATCCCGAGATCCTCACCGAGGCCGTCGAGCGCATCGCCGCGCTCGTGGGCCGATGACGGAGACCGCGACCGCCGCTTCGATCTGGGACCGCGAACGCATCTGGGTCACCGTCGGCGCCATCGCACTGATCTTCCTCGGGGCCATCGAGGCTCTCGCCGTGACGACGGTGATGCCGGTCGTGAGCGACGCGCTCGACGGCCAGTCGCTGTACGCGGTCGCGTTCGCCGGCACGCTGGCGACGAGTGTGATCGGCATGGTCGCCGCGGGCGCCTGGTCTGATGCGCGGGGTCCGCGAGGCGCCCTCTACGTCGCGGTCTCGCTGTTCATCCTGGGGCTGTTGATCTCGGGCTTCGCCGTCACGATGCACCAGTTCCTGATCGGGCGGCTCGTGCAGGGGCTCGGCACGGGTGGTCAGACGGTCGCGCTCTACGTCGTGGTCGCGCGGCTCTATCCGTCGCAGCTGCACGGCAAGGTGTTCGCGGCCTTCGCGGCGGCCTGGGTCGTGCCGTCGATGATCGGTCCGTTCCTGGCCGGCGCCGTCGCGGAGTACGTCGACTGGCGCTGGACGTTCCTCGGAGTGGCTGTGCTCACCGCTGCGGCTTTCCTGACCATCGCGGTCCGTCTGCGCGGAGTCGACCTCGGCCACGGTGAGCCGCAGGATCGACGGGCGCTCGTCACTCGGCTCCTGCTCGCCGTCGTCGTCGCCGTGCTCGCCGTTCTCGTCGGATTCGCTGCCGAGATGGAGCCGGGTATCGGCTGGCCGGTCGCAGCGGGCGCGGTGCTGCTGATCGGGTTCGCGGTGCTGCCGCTGCTGCCGCGGGGAACGTTGCGGTCGCGGCGCGGACTGCCCAGCGTCGTCCTGATGCGCGGGATCGCCTCCGGAGCGTTCTTCGCCTCCGAGGCGTACGTGCCGTACCTGCTCATGGAGCGCTTCGAGTTCACGGCGACCTGGGCCGGCGTCGGCCTCATGCTCTCGGCGTTCGCGTGGGCCGGAGCCTCTGAGCTGCAGGGTCGGTTCGGGGAGCGGCTCGGCAATCGCAGGATCGCGGTGATCAGCACCGGGCTCATCGTGCTGGCGCTGCTGTGCGTGCTCTCGGCCGCGCTGCTCGGCCTCTCGCCGGTTCTCGTGATCGTCGGATGGGGCTTCGCGGGCGGCGGCATGGGGCTCCTCTATCCGCGCCTCACGGTCTTGACGCTCGCGTACTCCGATGAGACCAACCAGGGTTTCAACTCCTCGGCGCTGTCGATCGCGGACTCGACCGGCTCCGCCGTCGCGATCGCCCTCGCCGGATTGGGAGTCGCGACGCTGGGCGGGGGCGCCGGCGCCTTCGGCGCGGTGTTCGTCTTCGGGATCGCGCTGGCGGTGGTGGCTGTGGTGCCCGGTCTCAGACTCGGTCACGCGGCGGAGACGCCGCTGCGCTGACCTCTCCGGCGAGTGCACGGACGCCGAGGTCGAAGACGAGGTCGAGTCCGGCCGTGACGTCGATCTCGTCGACCGTGTTCGCCGCGCCGTGACTGTCTGCGTGCATGCGCTGCTGCACGAGCGTGGAGTGACCGAGCACGAAGTGCAGGATGGCGGTGGCGCGATCCCGCGCATCGGGCAGGCCTCTGAGAGCCGTTTCGAGAGCCGTCTGTGCGTAGGAGGACCCCAGGCGCAGCGCGTAGGTGCTGAGCACGAGCTCGGCGCCGTCGCGGTACGCGAAGAGCGCGTCGCGGATGCTCCGCGCGATCGTGAGCACGTCGGCGTCGTCGCGGGGGATCCCGGCCGTGATGCGGTCGGCGAGGACCGCGAGGAGCTCCTGCTTGCTCTGGAAGTGCCAGTACAGCGCGCTCGGCTGGATGTCCAGCCGTCCGGCGATGCGTCTCATCGACAGATCGGCGAGCCCGACCTCGTCGAGCAGGGCGAGCGCCGCGCTGGCGACCCCGTCACGGTCGTGGCGGACGGAGTTGTGGTCGGGGCTCATGACCCCACTATAGTGAACACCGTTCAAGTGAACAGTGTTCAGGAAGTGGATCGGCACCCGACCGAGACCCCTGAACCCCGACGGAAGGAAACCCATGACCGACGCCCCCCGCGATCTCGGCCGTGATCTCGCGCGCATCGCGATCTTCGCCGCGCTCATCATCGTCCTCGGAACGGTCACGATCCCGCTGCCCGGCGGAGTCCCGATCACCGCGCAGACCCTGGGAGTCATGCTGGCCGGCACGGTGCTCGGACCCCGCAGAGGACCGCTCGCCGTGCTCCTGGTCCTGGTGCTCGCAGCGATCGGACTCCCCGTGCTCGCGGGCGGGCGGGGAGGCCTCGGCGTGTTCGTGGGGCCGACCGCCGGCTACATGCTGGGCTGGATCTTCGGCGTCATCGTGATCGGCCTCATCGTCCGCAGCGGACGGCTGACCTGGTGGCGCACAGCCATCGGCACGGTCGTCGGCGGCATCCTCGTTGTCTACCTGTTCGGCATCCCCGTGCAGTCGCTCGTGCTCGGCGTCGATCTTCTCCCCACGGCGGCATCGACGGTGGTCTTCCTCCCCGGGGACCTGCTGAAGGCGGCCGCGGCCACCGCCTTGACCCTGGCGCTGGCCAGGGCGTACCCGCCGGCCTTCGGCGGCTCCATCCGGCTCGAGCGGACGCGGGCGCGTGCGGCCTGAGACCGATCTGCGAACCGTCGCGCTCGACCGGGTCTCGGTCGAGCGCGACGGCCGGCGCATCCTCTCGGAGGTCAGCCTCGCGATGGACGCGCCGCGGATCGCGGTGATCGGGGCGAACGGCTCGGGCAAGTCGACCTTCGCCCGGCTGCTGAACGGACTCGTCTCCCCGTCGACGGGGCGGGTGTCGGTGCACGGCCTCGACTCCTCGCGCGACCGCGCGGCGCTCCGCCGCCGGGTCGGCTTCGTGTTCACCGATCCGCAGGCGCAGATCCTGATGCCGACACCCGCCGAGGATGTGGCGCTGTCGCTCCGCGGCCTTCCTCGGGCCGAGATCGACCGTCGGGTGACGGAGGCGCTGGCCGAGCACGGGCTCGCCGGTCACGCCGACGTTCCCGCATCGGCGCTGTCGGGAGGGCAGAAGCAGCTGCTGGCCCTCGCTTCGGTGCTGATCACCGAGCCGGCGCTCGTGGTGGCCGATGAGCCGACGACCCTGCTCGATCTGCGCAACGCGCGCCGTGTCGGCGATCTGCTGCTGTCCCTGGAGGCTCAGGTGGTCGTCGTCACCCACGACCTCGAGCTCGCGGGGCGATGCGATGCGGCGGTGCTCTTCGCCGACGGCCGCCTGGTGGACGTGGGCGATCCTGACGAGCTCATCCCGACGTATCGGCGGATGTGCGGATGATCCAGCTCTATCGCCCTGGCACGAGTGCCGTGCACCGGCTCCCCGCAGCGGTGAAGCTCGCCGTACTCGCTGCGACCGCCGTCGCGCTGTCCCTCGCCCCTCCGGACCCGTGGATCATCGGGGTCGCTCTGGCGTCGGTGTTCTCCCTGTACGGACTCGCGCGGTTCCCGCCGATCGTGCCTGCCGCCGAGCTCTGGCGCCTCCGGTGGATCGTGCTCGTGCTGGGCGCCGCGCTGTGGATCTTCGTCGGGCCGCTCACCGCCTGGATCAACACCGGACGTGTCGTCGCGCTGGTGCTGCTGGCCGGGCTGCTCACCCTGACGACGAGGATGGGGGAGCTGCTGGCGGTGCTCCATGCGGCGCTCCGGCCGCTCCGTCGCTGCGGAGTGGACGTCGAGGCCGTGGCGATGACGGTGTCGCTGGCGATCACCATGGTCCCCGTCGTCGCGGGTTTCGCCGATCAGGTGCGCGAGGCTCAGCGCGCGCGGGGGGCGAGACTCGGCATCCGCTGGATCGTTCCGCTCATGGTGCGGACGCTGCGCCATGCCGACGATGTGGGCGATGCGCTGGCGGCGCGCGGGCTCGGCTGAGCAGCGCGGGCGAGACGCAGCGCGATCAGCAGCGCGCCCACCGCGATGGCCGCGGTCAGGACGGAGGTCCCCGCGACGAGCAGGAGCACGACCCCGCACAGACCGATCAGCGTCGCTGCGGCGACTCCGCGCCCCGAGATCGAGGGAGAGGGCGCCGCTGCGGTCTCGAACCGCGTGAGGGCGAGCGCGACCAGCGCCGTGAGAGCCAGAGCGGTGGCGAGCCAGAGCGGCCGTCCGAGCCACCAGAGGGTGCTGCTCGGTTCGGGGAGCGCCATTCCGGTGCCCAGGGCGACCATCGCCGAGGCCCCGGCCATCACGAGCAGCACGGGCATGTGCCACAGGTAGATCGTCATGGTGCGTCCGTTCACGAAGGAGCTGAACGCGGCCGCGCGCGCCCCACGGCTGAACGCCGAGATGCGATCGCGGAACAGGGAGACGAGGCTGAGGTGCACCGCGCCGACGAGCAGGAGGGCGCCCGTGGGCGGGTTGATGTTCGCGATGAGGTCGGGGGAGTACACCCCGGTCGCGAAGGAGAGGACCAGGAGCGCGGCGGCGCCGACGGCGACGCCCTTCCGGACGCGGCGGCTCAGGGCATCGATCGAGCCGTCGGCGAAGAAGAATCCGAGCTGCTGCAGAGCCATCCACACGAAGGCGAGGTTCACGAATCCGATGCCATCGATGCCGGTCGCCGCGCGGATGCCGTCCACGACGAGGGCCGCTGCGGCGAGCGCGCCGAGGGTGCGCAGCGGAGCCCGGTCATGGGCCGCCGACAGCGCGGGCAGCAGCGCCTGGCAGAGCAGGAAGACGCCGAGGAACCACAGCGGCTGCCCGTAGCGGAATCCGGCGATCGCGATGAGGTCGGCGGGGACGCCCGAGAGAGCGAGCACCGCGAGAGCCGCACCGACCAGGCCGATCGCGAAGACGGCGGGGCGCAGGAGGCGGTGCACCCTGGCGGCGACGAAGGCCGTGGCGGTTCCTCCGCGCTCGCGCTGCCTGCGGTACGCGATGACGCCGGCGAATCCGCCGATGATGAAGAAGAGCGGCATCACCTGCAGCATCCAGCTCACCGGGACGATCCACCAGGAGCCTTCCGCGGCGTTCGCGAACACGGGGTCCGTTCCGGAGACCGTCACACCCACCATGATCGAGTGGAGCAGCACGACCCCGGTCACGCACAGCGCGCGGAGCAGATCGATCCCCGTGTCGCGGGTGCTCCGCGGTACGGCCGACGATGCGACGGCGGGCGGTGTCTGAACGGTGCTCATGGGTCCTCCTCGGGAGCGGTGTCCCAGGAGACTATGGAGCCGGCGAGTGGCGAGGCATCACCCCGCGGTGCCGTTCTCGCCCCCTACCGTGGGGTGAGACAGCGGCATGACGGACGTCAGGACGCGGGTTCGACGAGGCCCGCGTCATACGCGAGGATGACGGCGTGCACGCGGTCACGCAGCCCGAGCTTGGCGAGCACCTTGCCGACGTGGGTCTTGACGGTCTGCTCCGCGATGAAGAGGTCGGCCGCGATCTCGCTGTTGGAGCGCCCTCGACCGATCAGCACGAGCACCTCGCGCTCGCGGTCGGTCAGGTCGGAGAGGGCCGTGGCGGCGCGGGGAGCACGCGGTCTGCGGCTGGAGAACTGCTCGATCAGCCGCCGGGTCACGCTCGGGGCCAGCAGCGCGTCGCCCCCTGCCACGACGCGTACGGCGTGCACGAGCTCCTCGGGCAGGGCGTCCTTCAGCAGGAACCCGCTCGCCCCCGCTTCGAGGGCGTCGTACACGTAGTCGTCGATGTCGAACGTGGTCAGCATCAGGATGCGCGGAACGTGAGCCGCGGGATAGCCGGGACCGAGGATGCGACGGG
Organism: Microbacterium sp. MYb72; assembly: GCF_002979415.1. Classification (GTDB taxonomy): domain Bacteria; phylum Actinomycetota; class Actinomycetes; order Actinomycetales; family Microbacteriaceae; genus Microbacterium; species Microbacterium natoriense. Next base: position 54,886 of record NZ_PCOT01000005.1, read on the forward strand.
TCGCCTCGATGCCGTCGAGCTCCGGCATCCGCACGTCCATCAGGATGACGTCGGGGTCGAGCCGGGCCGACATCGCGACCGCCTCCGCGCCGTTGGCGGCCTGCCCGGCGACCCGGATGCCGTCGTGGGCGTCGAGGAGCGCGGCGAACCCCGCCCGGACCATGGCCTGGTCGTCGGCGATGAGGACGTTGATCGTCATGGGTTCTCCTGTGCGATGTCGAGGGGCAGCTCGGCGATGACGGACCAGCTGCCGTCGTCCTGATGGCCTGCGGTGAGGGAACCGCCGAGGAGCTCCGCGCGCTCGCGCATGCCGCGCAGACCGTGTCCGGAGCCGGCAGGGCCCTCGGCGTGTGCGGCCGGGTTGGAGACGCGGATGCGGAGCGCGCCGTGGTCTGTCTGCAACCGCACCGCGACGGGGGCGCCCGGGCTGTGCCTGACGGCGTTGCTCAGTCCCTCCTGCACGATGCGGTAGGCCGCGATCTGCACCGCCACCGGGGCCGTGGACGTCGCCCCGGTGATCTCCAGTCCCACGGCGACCCCGGCCCGACGGATGCTGTCGACCAGCCCGGGGATATCCTCGATGTCGTGCTGCGGAGCGAGCTCGGCGCTCTGATCCTCGGTGCGCAGCACGCCGAGCATCCTTCTCATCTCCATCAGCGAGGTGCGGGCCGTCGCTGCGATGCTCTCGAACTCCGTGGTCGCCTCCGCGCCGATGCCCGGCAGGCGGTAGCGGGCCGTCGATGCTTGCACCTGGATCACCGACATGCTGTGCGCGATGACGTCGTGCAGCTCCCTGGCGATGCGCGTGCGCTCCTCCATGAGCGCCCGGCGAGACTGCTCGAGGGCCGAGTGCTCCCTCTCGCGCGACAGCTCCTGAGCGACGTGCAGCCTGCCGGCCGCGAGCATCGCGATCAGGTAGCCGCCGCAGGCGACGGATGCCGTCACGATGAGATTCGCGGTCGCGGCGTTGCCCGCATGGACGTCGGGGCGGAGCAGGGGGACCGCGAGGGATCCGATCATGCCGATCACGAGCGGGTAGGCGCCGATGCGGGCGCCGTGACGGAAGGTCACGACGCCGACGAACAGCACGAAGGCGAGCATGGCGGGCACCGACCACGGCCAGGGCGCCGCGGGGCCGCCGGACGCGGAGACCAGCAGGGGGAGTGCGAACGCGCCGCCGCAGAACATCGCGATCGCGGTCAGGGGGCGGGTCAGCGAGAGAAGAGGGGCAGCGCAGATCGCGGCCCCGAGGATGAACACCAGCGGCAGCAGGGTGCCGTAGATCGTCGCGTGCAGGGAGACCAGGACGGCGAACAGCGCGACCGACGCCGCGGACACGCCGATCAGCGCGCCGGTGCGCGCACTGATGCGGGGGAGACGGAGGCGGCGGGCCATGCTGTCATCCTGCCAGCTGCAGAGCGCTTTCGCGGCGACGCCGTGACGAGGCGATCCTGTCGATCACGATCCCGATCGACAGCGCCACGGCGACCCCGATGACCGCGCTGAGGAGCGGCTGGTCCTTGATCCAGGCCCCCGCCAACAGCCCGATCGCGATGCTCAGGGCGCTCCAGCTGATGCCGGCGACGATGCTGAGCGGCACGAAGCGACGCCACGGGAACCCGAGCGCCCCCGCCGACATGTTGACCGCGACCCGGCCGACCGGGATGTACCGCGCCCCGAGGATGAGCGCGGCGCTGCGTCGATCCAGCGCGCGTTGGGCGTGGGCGAACGCGGCCTGGATGCGCGGTCGTCTCATCCAGGAGAAGCGGGTGGTGCCGACGCGACGCCCGATCGCGAAGGCGATGTTGTCGCCGATCGCCGCTCCGACGGCCGCGATGACGCCGAGGGCGCACAGGGTCGCGATCTGGCCGGAGGAGGCGGCGACCGCCGCCGCGGCGACGAGCACGGTCTCGCTGGGCACCGGTGGGAAGAAGCCGTCGATGATCGTCACGGCGAAGAGCACGACGTAGAGCCAGGGAGAGGCGACGGTCTGCATGATGATCTCGTTGATGACGTCCACCCCTCCACGCTAGGAAGCGGGCGCATCGGACGGCATCCACCCGCGGTATCGTCCTCGTCACCCTGTGGGGTGATCTTCCTGGGAATGCTCGATGAGCGTGCCGGTTTATACTGGGAGGCTGGCCCATCGGCCGCCTCCCACCCCGAACGAACGGACATCCCGCTGTGCTTGCCGTGCACGAACTCGAAATCCGCGTTGGCGCACGCCTGCTCATGGAGAATGTCTCGTTCCGCGTCTCCGATGGAGACAAGATCGGTCTGGTCGGGCGCAACGGCGCCGGCAAGACCACTCTGACGAAGGTGCTCGCCGGAGACGTGCTCCCGTCCGGCGGCAGCGTCACGCGCTCGGGCGAGCTCGGCTATCTGCCGCAGGACCCCCGCTCGGGCGACCCGGAGATGCTCGCACGCACGCGCATCCTCGACGCTCGCGGCCTCGGGACGCTGGCGCTCGGCATGGCCGAGGCCACGGTCGCGATGGGCTCGGACGACCCGGCCGTCGCCGAGAAGGCGATGAAGCGCTACGCCAGGCTCACCGAGGAGTTCGAGGGGCAGGGCGGCTACGCGGCCGAGGCCGAGGCGGCGTCCATCGCGAACAACCTCTCGCTTCCCGATCGGATCCTCGATCAGCCCCTCAAGACCCTGTCCGGCGGTCAGCGCCGCCGCATCGAGCTCGCGCGCATCCTCTTCTCGGATGCCGAGACGATGATCCTCGACGAGCCCACCAACCACCTCGACGCCGACAGTGTCGTGTGGCTCCGCGAGTTCCTGAAGAACTACAAGGGCGGGCTGATCGTCATCAGCCACGACGTCGAGCTCGTCGGCGAGACCGTGAACCGCGTGTTCTACCTCGATGCCAACCGTCAGGTCATCGACGCCTACAACATGAACTGGAAGAACTACCTCCGCCAGCGCGCCGCCGACGAGGAGCGTCGCAAGAAGGAGCGCGCGAACGCGGAGAAGAAGGCGACGACCCTGCAGCAGCAGGCCGCGCGCTTCGGCGCCAAGGCCTCCAAGGCCGCCGCCGCTCACCAGATGATCGCACGCGCCGAGAAGCTGCTCGCCGGTCTGGATGAGGTGCGCCAGGAGGACCGCGTCGCCAAGCTCCGGTTCCCGAAGCCGGCGCCCTGCGGCAAGACGCCCATGATGGCGAGCGGTCTGTCGAAGTCGTACGGCTCGCTGGAGATCTTCACCGACGTCGACCTCGCGATCGACCGCGGATCCAAGGTCGTCGTCCTCGGCCTGAACGGCGCGGGCAAGACGACGTTGCTGCGGATGCTCGCGGGCGTGGACCAGCCCGACACCGGGCAGCTCGAACCGGGCCACGGTCTGAAGGTCGGCTACTACGCCCAGGAGCACGAGAACCTCGATGTGAGCCGTTCGGTGCTCGAGAACATGGTCTCGGCCGCTCCGCACATCACCGAGACCGAGGCGCGCAAGGTCCTCGGTTCGTTCCTCTTCACGGGCGACGACGTGCTGAAGCCGGCCGGCGTGCTCTCCGGAGGTGAGAAGACGCGTCTGTCGCTCGCGACCCTGGTCGTGTCGTCGGCGAACTTGCTGCTGCTCGACGAGCCGACGAACAACCTCGACCCCGCCTCCCGCGAGGAGATCCTCGGCGCGCTCGCGCACTACGAGGGCGCCGTGGTGCTCGTCTCGCACGACCCCGGCGCCGTGCAGTCGCTCAACCCCGAGCGCGTGCTGATCCTGCCCGACGGCGTCGAGGACATCTGGAGCCAGGAGTACCAGGACCTCATCGAGCTCGCGTGACCTGACCCGTCGTCGGCCGCGCGGGGTGCTCTGTCGGCGCTCGGTCGTAGTCTGGGGGCGTGCCGAAGGAATCTCCCGCCCCCGTCGTCGACCGCTTGCGTGCGCTGGCCTCGCTGACCGGACGCGCTCCGGTCCTCGCGTTGGATGGTCTCCCGACCGACCCGGTCGCGCTGTTCCTCGAGTGGCTCGAGTGCGCCGTGTCGGCGGGGGTTCCGGAGCCGCACGTGATGACGCTCGCGACCGTGGACGCCGAGGGCATCCCCGATGCGCGCACCCTCATCCTGAAGGACGTGTCCCTGCGCGGCTGGGCGTTCGCGGGGCTGCGCTCCTCGACGAAGGGCGAGCAGCTGGCGGCGCGTCCGGTCGCGGCGTTGAACTTCTGGTGGCAACCGCAGGTCCGTGCCGTCCGCGTCCGCGGACGCGTCGAGGAGGCGAGTCCCGAAGAGAGCGCCGCTGACCTCGCTGCGCGCTCCGCTGCCGCACGCGACGGGGTGGCCGCAGACGACTGGGTGCTCTGGCGTCTCGTCCCCGACCGCATCGAGTTCTGGCAGGGGTCGGGCGATCGGCGTCACGCGAGAATCGTGTACACGAGGGATGCCGCGGGCTGGAGCCGCAGCGGCGCAGGAACGGAGGACGGACGATGACCGGATACCAGGTGACGGAGATCGGCGCGCTCGACGAGTGGCGGGGGCACTTCGGCGGGTTCGACGAGGCGCGGTCCCGTGACGGTCGTCGCGTCGTCGATCACGAGCTCACGATGCAGTTCATCGGGATGACGGCCAATGCGCTCCTGCCGGGCGAGGAGGCGGGGTACTGGCACGTGCACCAGAAGGTCGAGGAGGTCTACGTCTTCCTCGGCGGGCGAGGCCAGATGGGCCTGGACGATGATGTCGTCGAGGTCGGACCAGGCACCGTCATCCGTGTCGGGCAGGGTGTCGCCCGCACCTGGCGTGCACGCCCAGACAGCCCAGGCGAACTGCGCTGGCTCTGTGTGCGTGCCGGAGGTGAGGAGCTGCCGCACCTTCCGGACGACAGCTCCCGTCTTCCCGAGCGTCCGATGCCGTGGACGGACTGACGCGCGTCCGCGCGGTCTGCTGGGACTGGAACGGCACGCTGCTCGACGACGCGGCCCTGTGCCGACAGGTGATGAACCGCGTGCTGTCGGAACACGGACTCGACGAGCTGGGGGATGCTGCGGCCTACCGCTCGGCGTTCCGCTTCCCGATCCGCGACTTCTACGCCGACCTGGGCATCCGCGACGCGCTGTTCGAACCGGCTGCCCGGAGATACCTCGAGCTCCTCGCGCGGCGCACGGGGGAGGCCTCGCTGCACGCCGGTGCGCACCGCACGATCGCGGCCGTCGCCGGACTCGGACACCGGCAGGTCCTGGCCTCGGCGACCCTGACCGACGTCCTGAGCGCGCAGATGGCGCCGCACGGCATCGCCGATGAGTTCGAGGCCGTGCTGTCCATTCACGATCCGTTCCGTGCGTCCAAGCACGATGCGATCCAGGGCTGGCTCGATTCGTCGGGACTCGACGCCGACGAGGTGCTGATGATCGGCGACACCAATCATGACCGGGAGATCGCGGACGCCCTCGGAGCATCCTTCGTGCATTTCGACGGCGGACACCAGGTCGCACCGGAGGAGCGGACGCGCATCGCCGCCCTGGAGGAGCTGATCCCGCTGCTCGCCGGCTGAATGTCTGCGGTCGGTGAGACCATGTGCCGTGCGCACAACAGACGTCCGGTTGCCGGATCCGCCATCCTCGCCCCCGGTGTTCGACGACGACTTCTCCACGGGCGTCGATCCCGCCCGCTGGGTCGCGCACTATCTCCCGCAGTGGACCGTCCCTGAGCGGTCGGAGGCGAGGTACGCGAACAGCCGCGACGGGCTGGAGCTGCGTATCGACGCGGATCAACTCGACTGGCGTCCTGAGGACGCGCCTCTTCGGGTGTCGAATCTCCAGACCGGTGTGTTCTCGGGCCCTACGGGGTCGGCGCGGGGGACTCATCGTCACCGCCCCGATGGTCTCGTCGTGCGCACCGAGACGCCGACGAGGCTGCTGTTCGCGCCGGATCACGGCCGCATCGACATCTCCGTGAGCGCCAGCAACGATCCCGGCTGCATGCTCGCGGCCTGGCTCGTGGGAACGGAGCATTTATCCGCCGACGACTCGGGAGAGATCTGCGTCTTCGAGATCGATGCGGACGCGATCGGCGCGTCCACGGTCGCTCGCTCCGGCGTGAAGGCGCATCACGACCCGCGGATGACCACCGACATGGCCGAGGTGACGCTGCCCTTCGACGCGGGTCTTCCGCATACGTGGACCGTCATCTGGGGAGCGGGGGAGACGATCATCGGATGCGAGGGGATCGTCCTCCGCAGAATCCGCCAGGCGCCGGAGTACCCGCTGTTCCTGCTGATCGATCTGTTCGAGACGGCGCCGCCCTCCGGCGAGTATCCGAAGACGGCGATCGTCCGTCGGGTCCGTGCGTGGGACGGCTGACGGGTCAGCGGGCGTCGAGCAGTTCGTCTTCGATGTCGGCGTCACGGTCGCGGCTGCGCCTGCGCTTCTCCTTCACCGGGATGCCCTCGACCTCTTCGCGGTGCTTCACGATCTCGGTGCGGATGATGTACCCGATGAAGATGAAGCCCATGATCGCGAACAGGATCCACTGGATCGCGTAGGACAGGTGCGGGCCGGGGTCGTCGGTGGGGGAGTCGAAGGTGCCGAGGGGTGCGGCCGCCGGCTTCTCGCTGACGAGCTGGCCGTAGGCGCTGGTCACGACATCGTCGCCTCCGACGAGCGCGGCCACCGTCGGCAGGTGGATGGTCGCCACCTGGCCTTCGGCGGCTCCACGGCCGGACGCGGGGAGCCTCTCGCCAGGTCGAAGCCGCACGACGACCTCGACCTCTCCCTGCGGCGGTGCGGGAACGGCGTCCGGGGTGTCGCCCTCGCCGGGCGCGACCCACCCGCGATCGACGATGAAGACTCGGCCGTCGCCGGTCTGGAACGGCACCAGGATCTCGAAGGCGACCGTCCCTCCGTGCGGGCGGTTGCGGACGAGCAGCTGCTGGTCGGTGAGATACGAGCCGTTCAGCGTCACCGGATGCCATTCGTCGCCTGCGTGGAAGCGTCCGTCGGATCCGATCAGATCGTCCAGGGGTACGGGATCGGCCTCGTAGTTCTGCTCGACGAGGGCGATCTGCTCGGTGCGGGAGGCATTGCGATCGAACTGCCAGTGCGACAGGAAGACGCACGCGATCGCGAATCCGATCGCGATGAGCACGTACACCGTCCAGCGCAGCATCCGCTGGCTCATGCGGGGACTCCGTCTCTGATCGTCACGGGGAAGTCCCTCGCCGCGAGATAGTCGTGCAGGAACCCCGCGTGGTCATCGCAGGCGAGCCAGATCTTCTCGCGATCGGCCGCGTGGATGCGCGGATTCCGCCACACGACCTGTTTCGTCGCCGCGCTCCGGCAGCCGGCGCGCGAGCACTCCAGTGCCGTCACTCCTCGTCCTGCCGACGTTCGTGGATCGTGATGATGTGGGTCTCGGACGGCGTCTCGACGGTCTCCGACAGGCGAGTCGTCGCCTCGATCTCCTGCACCGGCGACTCGGCGGTCGTCTCCGTGCTGTCGCTGCCCGCGTTCGCGAACACGACCGCGATGTAGGGGAGGACGGCAGCCGCGATCCCGAACACCCAGGTGTACCACCCGTAGGGCTGGACCAGCGCCATCAGTCCGAAGCACACCACGCGGATCGTCATCGTGAGCGCGTAGCGGCGCACGCGATGGTCGGCCTCGTCCCGCGGCGACTGCGGCAGGGAGGTGACGGCGGGCACCAGACGCTTGTTCTTCACGATGCATCAAGCCTACGCCGCCGGGGAGGCTGTGGAGCTCGCCGCAGGGGATCAGCTGTTGACGAGGAACGGCACGGAGAAGGCGCCGAAGAACAAGAACGCGAACAGGACGATCGCGATCTGCGCGACGAGGAGCCCGATGCCGGCGTAACCCGTGATGAGTCCCGCGATGGCCATGCCTCGGCCGCCGAGGGCGGGGTTGCTCTTGATCTGCTTCAGAGCCATGTGGCCGGTGATGACGGCGACGATGGAGGCGACGACGGGGGCCCACAACCAGAACAGCACGAGCCCGCCGATGCCGCAGATCAGCGACGTGAGCGCGAGTCCGCTGTTCGGACGGGGAGCCGTGTAGCCCTGGGCGCCGTACGGATACCCGGGGGCAGGCTGGGTCGGGGGCACCGACGCGTAGTACTGCTGCTGGGGCGCGGGTGCGCCGTAGGCGGGCGGGGCTGCCGGAGCCGCGTACGGCTGCGGAGCGGCGGGGGCGCCGTACGGGGGCTGAGCCGGGGGATAGGCGGGAGCCGCGCCGGGGTACGCCTGGCCGGGAGCGCCCGCCGGGTAGGCCTGGGGCGGAGAAGCGGGCGGAGCTGCCGGAGGCTGGATCGGCTGCGGCTCGCCTGCAGGACCGGGGATGCTGTTGTCGCTCACGTCGAAGCCTTTCGTCGCCTTCAGCGTTTCAGCCGCGTGTTGTTCTGTCAAACGTCATCCCGGTCGCACACGGCATCATCGATAGGATCGATGTCGACCAGGCCACGGACCCAGCCGGCCGGATCAGGAGTGAAAATGAGTTCTCAGCGCGTCGTCCTCGTCACCGGAGGCAACCGCGGCATCGGACGAGCGATCGCCGAGCGATTCGTCCGCGACGGCTACCGCGTCGCGGTCACGGTCCGCAGCGGCGAGGGGCCTGAGGGCACACTCACCGTCCGAGCCGACGTGACGGATGCCGCTGCGATCGACGCCGCCTTCACCGAGGTCGAGGAGAAGCTCGGTCCTGTCGAGATCGTCGTCGCGAACGCCGGGATCACCAAGGACACGCTGCTGCTCCGCATGAGCGAGGACGACTTCGACAGCGTGGTCGCCACCAATCTCGGCGGCTCCTTCCGCGTCGTCAAGCGGGCTTCGAAGGGAATGCTGCGCGCCCGCTTCGGCCGCGTCATCCTCATCTCCAGCGTCGTCGGTCTCTACGGTTCGGCCGGCCAGATCAACTACTCGGCGTCCAAGAGCGCCCTGGTCGGGTTCGCCCGTTCACTCACCCGCGAGCTGGGTGGCCGCGGCATCACGGCGAACGTCGTGGCTCCGGGTTTCATCGAGACCGACATGACGGCGGAGCTGCCCGAAGAGACGCAGAAGCAGTACAAGGCGAGCATCCCCGCCGGGCGCTTCGCGACGCCCGACGAGGTCGCCAGCGTCGTCACCTGGCTGGCGAGCGACGAGTCCGGCTACATCTCCGGCGCCGTCATCCCCGTCGATGGCGGTCTCGGGATGGGGCACTGACCCTCATCTCGACGCCGCGGCGCCGATCAGCGCCGCGAGACGTTCGGGCACGGAGAACTGCGGCCAGTGCCCTGACCCGATGCGCACGACCTCGGCGTCTTCGATGGCGCGGTATTCCTCGGCGTACGGACCCCACTGCTCGAGCAGAGACTCCAGGGTCTCCTGGTCGAGCCCTCCCATGAGGAGCGTGGCGGGAACGCCGTAGCGGGCGTCTGCGGAGAGCGCGATCGGATCGGTCGGAACCCGCGCCGGAACGCTCAGCGCCAGGGGAGCCGTGCGCGCCCTCGTCGCCTCGTCGAGATCGTCGACGTCTTCGGGAGGGAAGAAGTCCCAACCGGGGAAGGGGACGACGCCGTCGATCGTCTCGAACTCGCTGATCCCCTGGCCGGGCGGCGGCGGCACCGTGTCGACGAAGACGACGCGAGACACCGCATCGGGCCGCGCATCGACGACGCCCCACGCGACGTTGCCGCCTCCGCTGTGGCCGACCACCACGACGGGGCCGTCCACGGCGTCGACCGCTGCGACGCCCGCCGCCACCCAGTCCGCGATGCCGATGTCAGCGGACTCGGAGGCCGGTGCGCCGACACCGGGCATGGTGAGGGGATGCACGCGGTGCCCCGCCCTTTCCAGGGCGGGGACCACCTCGTTCCAACTGGACGCGTCGAGCCAGAGACCGGGGATGAGGATGATGTCCATGCGCAGACCCTACGCGTCGCCTCCGACATCCGTGGAGCGTCCGGATCGTCCACCGCGTCTGCGACGGATCAGCGCGATCGCTCCGACCGCGATGAGCGCCAGGCCACCGAGGAGCATCCAGATCGGCACGCTCCCGCCCGTCGTCGCGAGTCCGCCGCCGTGCGGGGACCCGGGGGTTCCCGGGTCGACGGGCGTTCCGCCGCCGGACTTCGGGGTCGTCACCGCGGCGACATCGCTGGGCGACGACTCCTGTCCGAGCGAGTCCACCGCGGTCACGTGATAGCGGTAGGTGGTGCCGCCGACGAGGCCGGAGTCGACGAAGGACGTGCCCTCCGCGACGCTCGCGACCGCCACGCCGTCGCGGAAGACGCGGTAGCCGATCACCTCGGCGCGGCCGGTGGCCGCGGTCTTGAGCATTCCCGCCGTGCTCTGCCACTCGAGTCGCACGGAGGCAGGGGCTGTCGCGGTGGCCGTCAGGCCTGTCGGTGCGACGGGCGCGACGGCCGTCTCCGGCAGACCGACCCCGGTGGGTGACCACCAGTTGCCCGACACGACGATCAGGGACAGCATCCGGATGCTGTCGCCGAAGTACGTCGTGACGGGCTCGGCGGTGTTCGCCTCCCAGAGCGCGTCGAGCCACTCCTGGTTCCCGCCCTCGACCATCGCGCTCACCGTGAACGGCGCCGAGAACGCCAGGTCGGTCCACTCGTCCAGCGGCTGCCCCTCGAGGGAGTACCCCTGAGCGATGGCCGAGGGATCGCCGTGAGTCGCAGTCTGCAGCCACGAGTTCATCGTCGACAGCTGCTCCCGGGTGCGATCGTCGCCGGTGAGGAGATAGTCGGTGCCGAGGCGCCACGGCACGCGGCTGGCGTTCCAGTTGTACGCGCCGTCGTTGTCGTCCTCCAGGAATCCCGGATCCACCGGTCGGTACCCGGCCCCGTCGCGGATCGCGAAGTCGGGCAGCAGACCCGTCGTCGGGCTGAAGCGCGAGAAGAGGTCGTGAGACGCCGACTGCGTCGCGTCCACCACGTCGGTCCAGCGCGGGTTCCCCGTCGCCTTCGCGAAGTCCTTGAAGTGCTGGAGCATGAAGTCGGAGGTGCGCGTCGACCGGCCGAAGACGATCTCGTCCCTGGTCCAGTCGCCGAGGAGGATCACGTCATCCGTCGGATGGACCTCGCTCCTCAGGATCGCCGCCATGAGACGACGCGCCTCGGAGAGGTAGTCGAACGCCCCTCCGCTGCCCCACTGCGCGTCGGCCATGAGCAGCGCGTAGGCCATGTCGAGGTCGCCGTCCGATGCCGCGTCGTCGCCGTACTCCTCGCCCTCCTCGTCGACCTCCGTCGTGTTGACGATCGCCGTGCCGTCATCTCGCTGCTGCCAGGCCATCAGGTCGGGATCGACGCTGCTCGGGTGGGCCTTCGCGAAGCGCAGCAGCGCATCGAACAGGGTCTGCGCCTGCGGATCGTGCCCGGCCATGATCGCGGTGATGAGCATTCCGTAGCCGTTGGACTCCGACGTGGTCACCGCATCGGGGGCGTCTTCCCCCGCCTCGCCGTTGCCGTTGTAGTAGACGTAGTACTGGTCCGACTCGTAGGGGTTCTGCGTCAGATACGCGTCCTTCCACGCGTCGTAGAGGGAGGCGACCGTCGCATCCATCCGCTCCTGGCCCACGCCGGGACGCAGCGTCCCCGGTGCGTAGACCGTGTGCTGACCGAACGGGCGCTGCGGATCCGTCGTCGTGGGGTTCCGCGGGGTCGACACCGTCGCCGGGGTGCTCTTCGCCGACTCGTTGCCCGCGGCATCGTAGGCGCTGATCCGGTACTCGTAGGTCGTGCCCGGCTCGCGCCCCGCGTCCTGGAAGGTCGTCGTCGTGGTCCGCGCGACCAGTTCCCCGTCCCGGAAGACCTTGTACCCGGTCACCGCGACGTCGTCCACCGACGGCAGCCAGCTCACGTTCACCTGGAACGGCGACGCCGCCCTGAGGGTCACGCCGACGGGCGCCGACGGCGCCTTCTCGTCATCGGACGCCCGAGGCGGCGCGATGGCCACCGGCGCGGAGTTGTCCTTCGCGCCCACGGCGCGCACGACGAACTCGTAGCGCACCGTGGGGTCGTCGGAGATGGGCTGGACGAACGTGTACTGCTCCTTGCCGGTCTCGGCGGGGATGTACGCGCTCCAGTTCACGCCCACGCGGTCGTTCTTCTCGTAGATGCGATAACCCCGCACGGGCTCGACCGAAGCGGTCGGCGCCTTCCAGGAGAAGGACGCCGCGCCGTCGGCGATGCGCACGCTCGCGTCGCGTACTGGATCTGGGGTGCCGTCCGTGCGGGTGATCGAGTAGTGGTCGAACTCGCGCAGTCCGTCGGAGCCGGCGATCTCGTCCTCCTTGGCCGCCGTGTACGCGGTGAAGGACAGGGTGTCGCGCGACACGGAGAAGTCCACGAACATCTTCTTCTCCGGCTGGGCATTGATCGCCGCGAAAGAGGTGTCGCACCCTTCCGGCGTCTCGTAGAACTTGTTGCCGAGCGCGTTGGGCATCAGGTAGAGCACGCCGTTCGGATCCGTCACGTCGTACTGCACGACGATCTGACCGTTCTCATCCGTGATGGTGTCGACCGGGTGGCCGTCGCGCATCTGGTGGGAGCGCATGTACATGTGGTCGTGCGCCTCGAGCACCACGTCGACCGCCGTCTCCTGGAAGATCGGCACGAGCGTCTTCTCGTAGAACGCGACGCGGTCGGCCTCCCAGTTGCAGACGTTCTCTCCTGCGGAGTAGACGCCCTTGTGCAGGGACACGAACTTCCACCGCTTGTCGGTCTCGGCGACGGTGCGACGAAGCCAGTCGAGCTGCTTGCTGAACTGCGGATCGACCCAGGCGGTGTCACCGTTCTCGTCGAGTCCTCCGCCGTACTGGGAGTTGAACTGCATGAACAGGGCGTCGCCGTATTCGAACGAGTAGACCGAGCCCTCGTGGGCGCCGGTGCCCGCGGCATCCCGGGGCTCGTTGAAGTGGTTGAAGAAATTGTTGTTCGGAAGGGTTCCCGAGTCCTCCACCTCGTGCCCGCCGAGGACCGGCACGTAGGGCACGGTGGCGAACTGGTCGGCGGCGCTGTTGAGCATCCACTGCCACTGCTCCTCGAGGTCCCCGTTGTCGACGAGGTCACCCGTGACGAGGAGGAACTTCGGGTCGTCCACCTTCGCCGACGCCTTCTCGAAGGTGTCCTGCCACTCCAGGAAGCTCCCGAGATCGGAAGCCTGGGAATCGGACCCGAAGAGGAAGTGGAACGGCTCCGCGATCGCCGAGTCGGTCGTGAAGCTGCCGATCCCGCCCCAGCCGTTCGGTGTGCCGTCGCCGACGCGGTACACGTAGGAGGTTCCGGGGGAGAGCCCGTCCGCCGTCGCCTTGTGGCTCGCGTACTTCGTGGTGCGGCGCGCCTCACGGTCGCTCTCCGTCACGAACGTGTCGATGATCTCGCTCTTCCCATCGAACTCGATCACGCCGTCGTCGGGGAACTCGTCGCCGTCGCGGGCGCCTGCGGGAGCGATCTGGACATGCGTCGCCGTGACCTCGGGCGGGGTGTACCAGGCGAAGCTCATCGAGGTGCGGGTGTCGCCGTTGAAGTTCATCGAGAACGCGGTGGGTGTCTTCGCCAAGGTGCTGAAGCTCCAGACGATGTCGCGGACGGGGGAGACGCCGTCGGCACCCGCGATGGACGCGGCCGGAACCGTGACCGTGTAACGGTGTCCGAATCCGAAGTCCCGGTGGGCGATCGACACGAGGTCGTCCTTCGCGGTCGGGACGACTCCGGATGCGGCGGCTCCGGTCTCGTCGACGATCGAGATGGAGGAGGCGTCGACGATCGAGACGTCCTTGTTGACGCGGAGGGTCACGGGTGCGGCGAGGTCGACGGTCGCCGCGGCATCGACCGGGGCCGTCTGCACGTCGACGGTCGGGATCACGAGCGGGGCGCCGTCGATCCGGTCGCCCGAGATGCGGATGTTGCGGAGGAAGCTGTCGCCGTAGCCGCCGACGGTGGTGTTGTCGTCGGTGTTGGAGGGAGTGTCGGTGGCCTGCAGCCAGCGCAGGAACAGCGTCGAGGCCCCGGATGCGGCCGCGGGCAGCGGGACGTCGGTGAGGCGGCACGTGTCGTCAGGGCAGGTGAAGGTGTGCGTCGCGGTCTTGATCGTGGAGTCGGGGACATCGGTCCAGGTGACCCGGTCGGTGCTCATCTGGACGACGAAGTCGCGGGGACCCGAGCCCGAGGCGCTGTGCTCCGACGAGAGGGAGAGGTTCTCGAAACCGACGGAGGACAGCGATGCCAGCCAGTACTTGGTGCCGGCGCCTCCGCCCCAGCCCTGCACGGAGATCGCGTTGCCGCGGTCGGCGTGGAAGCCGTACTCGCCGCGGGTGCCGACGCTGGTGAGGGCGGAGTGGTCGGCATAGGCGCTGTCGGTGGCCCAGAAGACGCCGTCGTCGCCGTCGTCGGCGAACGCCCACTCCGCCACGGAGGCGCGCGGGGCCGCGGGGGTGCGGAAGGACCACACGATGTCGGATGCCGGGGCGATGCCGTCCGCCGCTCCGGCCACCGCGGCGCGGGGCAGGGTGACGGTGTATCCGCGTCCGGGCTGGAGCGGAGCGTGCGTCAGCGAGAGCTGGGTGCCGTTCGCGGTCGCGGCGACGTCGGCGACGGGGGAGCCACCGTCATCGACGACCGATGCCGTCGCGCCCGATGCGAGCGCGATCGGCTTGTTGAACGTCACGGTGAGCACAGCGTCCAGCGGCGCGTCGACGGCGCCGTTCAGCGGGGAGAGCGCGGTCGCGACGGTGGGCCGCTCGACCGGTGTGCCGGTGGATGTGCCGGATACCGAGATGTCGCGGATGCGGCTGGAGCCGGTCGCGCCGACGGTCGATCCGCTCGCGCTGGTGGTGGAGGTCACCACCCAGCGGATCGCGACGTCGGCGCGGTCGGCGGCGGATGCCGGCAGCGGGAGCGACGCGACGGAACCGCCGGTCGCGAAATCGGTGCCCACGGTGACGACGCCACCCGGCACGTCCTGCCAGGTGCTCTGGCCGTCGGTGCTGACCTGCACAGCGAAGTCGCGCGGTCCCGAACCGGACGAGCGCTGCTGTGAGGTGAGAGTGAGGTCGGCATAGCCACGGGTGTCCAGGGTGACCACCCACCCCTTGATGCCCACGCCGTCGTTCCAGCCCTGGTATCGCACCGAGCGCTCGGCTTCGTCGTAGGTGTAGGAGAGCAGCGGGTCGGTCGTGACGGGACGCAGGCTCGCCGCGGTGTCCGCGCCGCCCGTCGCGGTGAAGACGTTCGCGGCCGGGCTGGCGTCGACGACGGAGGGCGCCGTCGCGAAACGCCATTCCGCCACCGATTCGGGTCCGGCAGCCTGCGCGGTAGGAGCGATGAGTGCCGAGAGCGTGAGTGCCGCGGTGATCGCGGCCAGGGTGCGCACGACTCCGGAGCGGGAGAGCCGGAGCGGGTGCGTGGTGTCCGAGGAGGTCATCGAGTGTCCTTCGTGGGGCGGTCGACGGCAGCGACCTATGAGGCGAGGGTGGATTTCGATAGTAAAGATCATTTACGATCTGTTATGGGAATGCTATCCACACACGAAGGCACGGGTCAATGACGAGAGACCGGACGAGAGGAGAGTTCATCCGCCGGCACGAAAGGCGCATCGGCCGTTCATCGGCCGGTACGGGACGCTACGGAAGTAGAGCGATGACCTCGCCGAGGTCCTGCGGGCCGATGACCAGGCTGGCGGCGGCGCGGACGGCCGGCTTCGCATTGAACGCGAGTCCGAGGCCCGCGGCCGCCATCATCCTCAGGTCGTTGGCGCCGTCGCCGATCGCGATCGTCGCGGACGATGGCACTCCGAGCTCCGCGGCCCATTCCCGCAGCGATGATGCCTTCGCTTCGGCGTCGACGATCTCGCCGTCCACGCGACCCGTCAGCGCTCCGTCGGAGACCTCGAGCCGATTGGCGCGCCAGCGGTCCACGCCGAGACCCGGAGCCACGTGGTCCAGGATCTCGTGGAATCCGCCGGACACGACGCCCACGACCCCGCCGCGTTCGTGCACCGCCGCCGTGAGCTCTCGGACTCCGGTCGTGGGCTCGATCCGGGCCAGAACCCGTTCGAACGACGACACCTCGACGCCCTGGAGGGCCGCGACGCGCGAGCGCAGGCTCGTGGCGAAATCGACCTCCCCGCGCATGGCCGCCTCGGTCGCCGCCTGCACCTCCTCGCGCCGTCCTGCTTCGTCGGCGAGCAGCTCGATCACCTCATTGCGGATGAGGGTGGAATCGGCATCGAGGACGACGAGGAAGCGCGCGGAGGTCACGGATTCGAGCCTAGCGATAGCCGCCGGGCTCGAACGCCGCATGACGTCAGCGGTCGACGAAGACGCCCTTGCCGACCACGGTGATCCCCGAGTCCGTGACGGTGAAGCCGCGGGCCAGGTCGCGTTCGCGGTCGACGCCGACCGTCGCGCCGTCGGCCAGAACGACGTTCTTGTCGAGGATCGCCCTGTGCACGCGGGCGCCGGCGCCCACGCGGACGTGATCGAACAGGACAGAGTCGGTGATGGTCGAGCCGCCTCCCGCGAGGGTCCACGGGCCGACCACGCTGCGCTCGACGTGCGTTCCGGAGAGCACGCAGCCGAGGGACACGATCGAGTCGATCGCGTTGCCGATGCGTCCGACCGAGTCGCGCACGAACTTCGCGGGCGGGGAGTTCACCGCCTGCGAGTGGATCGGCCACTCCATGTTGTAGAGGTTGAACACGGGCAGCGTGGAGATCAGGTCCATGTGCGCGTCGAAGAAGGAGTCGATCGTACCCACGTCTCGCCAGTACGAGCGGTCGCGCGGCGAGGAGCCCGGCACGTCGTTCTGCTTCATGTCGTAGTAGCCGGCCTCGCCCCGTTCGACGAAGTAGGGGACGATGTCGCCGCCCATGTCGTGGCCGGAGGTCGGGGATTCCCCGTCTGCCTCGACGGCGGCGATCAGCGCGTCGGCGTCGAAGATGTAGTTGCCCATCGACGCGAGGACCTCGTGCGGCGAGTCGTCGAGCCCCTCGGCATCCGTGGGCTTCTCCAGGAACTGCTTGATGCGTCCGGACTCGATGTCGGCGTCGATGACCCCGAACTGCGACGCGAGGGCCAGGGGCTGTCGGATGCCGGCGACCGTGGCCTTCGCGCCCGACGCGATGTGCGCGTCGAGCATCTGCTGGAAGTCCATGCGGTAGACGTGGTCGGCGCCGATGACGATCACGATGTCGGGCTTCTCGTCGTTGATCAGGTTGAGGCTCTGCAGGATCGCGTCGGCGGAGCCGGAGAACCAGCGCTTGCCGAGCCGCTGCTGGGCGGGCACTGACGTGACGTACGAGTCGAGGAGGGCGGACATCCGCCAGGTCTGCGAGATGTGACGGTCGAGGCTGTGGGACTTGTACTGGGTGAGGACGACGATCTGTCTCAAGCCTGAGTTTATGAGGTTCGAGATGGCGAAATCGATCAATCGGTACTGTCCGCCGAAGGGCACTGCAGGTTTTGCGCGGTCAGCCGTGAGGGGCATGAGACGCTTGCCCTCGCCGCCGGCGAGGATGATGCCGAAGATCTTCTTTGGAGCGGACATGGCTCCACCCTAGAGTGCCAATCCCTGCGTGTACTAGCGTTTCGCACATGCGAGTTGAAATGATCACGAAGGAGTATCCGCCGGAGATCTACGGCGGTGCTGGCGTGCACGTCGCGGAGCTCGTCACGGCTCTGCGAGAGAGCATCGAGGTGCGTGTCCGCGCCTTCGGCGCGCCCCGTGACGAACCGGGGACGTTCGCCTATCGGACCCCCTCGGAGCTCGCCGACGCGAACGCCGCGCTGCAGACGCTCGGCACCGATCTCGAGATCGTCTCGGCGATCGCCGACGCCGACCTCGTGCACAGTCACACCTGGTATGCGAACTTCGCCGGTCACATCGCCTCGCAGTTGCACGGCATCCCGCACGTGCTCACCGCGCACAGCCTCGAACCCCTCCGGCCATGGAAGGCCGAGCAGCTCGGCGGTGGCTACGCGGTGTCGAGCGGGATCGAGAAGCTCGCCTACGAGAACGCCGCCGCGGTGATCGCGGTGAGCGCCGGCATGCGCAACGACATCCTGCGGAGTTACCCGAACGTCGACCCCGCGAAGGTTCGGGTCATCCACAACGGCATCGACGTCGAGCGCTGGCGTCCGGTCCAGAACCCGGAGTTCCTGGCGTCGATCGGCATGGACCCGTCGAGGCCGTCCGTGGTCTTCGTCGGACGCATCACGCGTCAGAAGGGTCTGCCGTACCTGCTGCAGGCCGCAGGGCGGCTGCCCGCCGATGTTCAGCTGATCCTGTGCGCCGGCGCTCCGGACACTCCCGAGATCATGGCGGAGGTGCAGGAGGGCGTGCGCCTGCTGCAGCAGTCCAGGGAGGGCGTCATCTGGATCGAGCGGATGCTGCCGCGTGACGAGCTCTCCGCGATCCTCACGGCAGCGACCACGTTCGTCTGCCCCTCGGTCTACGAGCCCCTCGGCATCGTGAACCTCGAGGCGATGGCGTGCGGCGCCGCCGTGGTCGGCACGGCGACCGGCGGCATCCCCGAGGTCGTCGCCGATGGTCGCACCGGACGCCTGGTCCCGATCGAGCAGGTGCAGGACGGCACCGGCACACCCGTCGATCCGGAGAAGTACGTCGCAGACCTCGCCGCGGTGCTCACCGAGGTGGCGTCGGATCCGGCGAGGGCGAGGGAGTACGGCGAGGCCGGTCGCGCTCGTGCACGCGACGAGTTCAGCTGGAGTGCGATCGCCGACACCACGCGCGCGCTCTACGCGGAGCTGACGGACTGAGCAGATAGGCTGGCAGCATGCCAAGCGCTCTGGAGTTCACCGACGTCGTCGTGCGCCGCGAGGGGTGCAACATCATCGATCACGTGACCTGGCAGGTCCAGGACGATCAGCGCTGGGTCGTCCTCGGACCCAACGGGGCGGGCAAGACCACGCTCCTCCAGTTGGCCGACACGCTCATGCACCCGACCTCGGGAACGGTGACGGTGCTGGGGGAGACCCTGGGTCGCACGGACGTCTTCGAGGTGCGCCCGCGCATCGGCTTCGCGTCGTCGGCGATGGCCAAGAGGGTGCCGAGGGACGAGACGGTGCTGAACACGGTCCTCACGGCCGCGTACTCGGTTCTCGGCCGCTGGAACGAGCTCTACGAGAGCATCGACGAGCGCCGTGCGCTGCGCGTCCTCGCCGAGTGGAAGCTGGATCACCTCGCCGACCGCACCTTCGGCACGCTGAGCGACGGCGAGCAGAAGCGCGTGCAGATCGCGCGCGCCGTGATGACCGATCCGGAGCTCCTGCTGCTGGACGAGCCGACCGCCTCTCTCGACCTCGGATCCCGCGAGGAGCTGCTGAGCCTGCTCAGCGGCTACGCCTCGTCGCCCACGACCCCGGCCATGCTCATGGTCACGCATCACGTCGAGGAGATCCCCGTCGGCTTCACCCACGTGATGCTGATCCGCGAGGGCAGGGTCGTCGCGGCAGGGCCGATCGCGGAGACCCTCACGGCCGAGTCCCTCACCGAGGCGTTCGGCATGCCGATCGTGCTCACCGAGGACGGCGGACGCTACGCCGCGCGCGCGGCATCCTGATCGCCCATCTGCTAAACTCGATCCTTGGTGCTCACCGCACCGCAGACTTCCCCGACTCTGGCACAATCCAGGGCATCAACTAAGGAATCCCATGAAGACTGACATCCACCCCGACTACAAGGCCGTCGTGTTCCGCGACCTCGGCTCGGGCGAGACCTTCCTCACCCGTTCGACCGTCACGAGCGACAAGACCATCGAGCTGGACGGCGTGGAGTACCCCGTCATCGACGTCGAGATCTCCTCGGCCTCGCACCCGTTCTACACGGGCAAGCAGCGCATCATGGACTCGGCCGGTCGCGTCGAGAAGTTCAACCAGCGCTTCAAGGGCTTCGGCGGTTCCTCCAAGTAAGGACCGCCGCGAAAGGCCCCGCTCTCCTCGGAGAGCGGGGCCTTCGTCATTGCGCCGGGGATCCGGTCAGATGTCGATGACGATGCGATCGCCGTCGATGGCGTTCGGCGGATCGCCTGGCGATGGTGCGGGTGCCGTCCGTCGGGTCTGGCGGTCGCGCTCCATGCCGGCCTCGTAGGCCGAGGGCATCCAGATCGCGTCGAAGGCTCCGCCGAATCCGCCGCCCGTGCCTTCGTACTTCTCCTCGACGGTCTTCTTCGACATCGTCCTGACGATCGCGAAGACGATCAGCCCCGGTCCCATGCCGGCGACCATGGCGACGTAGAACCAGCCGACGATGTCCTTCATGCGCCCAGGCTACGCGGGGCGCACGACGTCGGCATCCGTCGTGCGGGGGATTCTCAGCGGAGGCGGCGGCCCTGCGCGAGGTCGACGAGGTGCGACAGCACGGGGCCCGACCGCAGGCCGTTGTGCTCGTGCTCGCTGGTGACCCAGAGCTGCACGCCCGGCAGCAGCGCGGCCGTCTCGAGCGAGAACTCGAGGGGCACGTAGACGTCGTTCACGTACACCGCGGCCGCTCCGGTGGCGCCGGACGCGGCGATCGTGTCGGCGTCGTAGATCGACGGCCACTCGAACTCAGCGAGCTCCAGGACGACCTCACGCCACGGCTGGAACGCGGGGACGGTCTCCGTCCACTCGCGGCGGATGTGCTCGCCGGTGAACAGCGTGACGTCCTCGACGAAGTCGGCGGGCTCGACGCGCTCCGCCGACCACCGTGTCGCCTCACCGCTGGCGTAGCTCGACTCGTGGAACGCGAAGTAGAGCGGGTTGCGGCCGTCGAACGGCATGGCGTGCATCAGGTCGTAGCGGAAGGCGTTCGACGAGGGGTCCCGCTCCAGGAGCGACCAGAGGGTCTGCCAGCCGTCGTTCGTTCCCAGGGCGGAGCCCACGGAGCGCAGACGGGACGCCGAGACGACCTCGCCGTCCGGCAGGGTGATGCCACCCGCGGTCGCGAGGTCGACGAGGCGGCGCATCACGTCGCGGTGCTCCGGGAAGCGGCGGTAGTACTTCTCGGATGCGGTCCGCATCTTGTCGTAGCAGAGGGCGTACACCTCGTCGGCGGAGCGCGTGACGGTGCTGAGGCCGCCGGTGATGAAGACGTTCTCGAGGGATGCGGCATCCGTCGTCAGGTATGCGAGGGTCGTGAACCCGCCGAAGGACTGCCCGAGCACGCTCCAGGTCGCAGCACCCAGGTGCTCGCGCATCGCTTCGCAGTCGCGCACGATGGAGTCCGCACGCAGATGGGTGAGGTGCTCGGCGACGGACGTCGAGCCGCGTTGCAGATCGGCGTCTCCCACCGGCGTCGACAGGCCCGTTCCGCGCTGGTCGATCATGACGACGCGGTGGTGGGCGAGTGCCTCGTCGAGCCACGCGGGGGCGGTCGACGAGTGGAACGGCCGCGGAGCCTCGTGGCCGGGGCCGCCCTGCAGGAAGACCAGGTAGGGGAGCGCCTCGCCGCCCTCGCGCGACACCACACGGGCGAACACGTCGATGGTGCGGGGATCGGACGGATCCGACCACACCAGGGGAACGGTGAGCGTGTGCTCTTCGACGGTCAGATCCAGCAGGCGACGGACAATGGTGCTCACCCGTCGAGCCTATCGTCCGCGATGACGGTAACACCGTCGAGAACGACTACATCACGTTGCCGATGTAGGAGTACTTCACGAACACCTCGGAGGCGAGGCCCGATTCGTCGAGCACACCCTGCACCGCGGTCATCATGTAGTTGCTGTCCCAGCCCATGTAGAGGAAGTGCGATTCGTCGAGCTGGTCCCAGTGGCCCTTCCACGCCATCTCCGCGTAGATCGGCCCGCCGTGCGTCGCGCAGTAGGAGAGGGCGGCCTCGCGCGTGTCGGTCCAGGCGCGTCGCATGACCCGGTTGAAGAGGTACTTGACGTCGGGCACCTCCCAGCGCTCTCCGCGGTACTCGACGTAGTCGAACTCCCGCTCCCAGCCGGCCGGCCAGCCACGTCGCCGCACGGCGTCGAGGATCGGGGTGAGGCCGTCGTCGTCGATCTCCGGCAGCGCAGGACGCGCCCAGATCCGCAGCAGATCGGAGGTGAGGAGGATCGTGCGCCGGGTGATGGCCGCGGTGCTCCAGGCCTCCGTGCGCTCGAGGTCGCGGGTCGCCGGCACGGAGCTGCGAGCGTAGGCCTCGGCCCGCTTCATCGGATAGGCCGCGCCGAAGACGCGCTCGGCGAGACGCGGCTCCAGGAGGGTGAGGTTGCCGAGCGTGGGGGCGAGCGCGCGGAGGCTGTTCTGCTCGTCGTCGCTGTAGTCGTCCCAGCCGCGGACGCCGTCGCCGGACCAGGTGTCGTGCGGCACGGCGGGCACGATCCGTTCGACGTCGTAGTCCTGGGGATTCTCGACGCCCTCCAGCCTGCCCAGCACGTACGCGGCGTGGGGGAGCTCGCTGTACTTGAGGACCGCGCTCACGCGCTCGTCCGACGGGGTGATGCGGGCGAACGCCCGGGCCAGCGCGTCGCGCCCCTCCGCACGCGCGCGGCAGAGTCGGGCGACCAGACGCTCGTTCGGCAGGTTGACCAGCGTGCGGCGCAGATAGAGGGTCTGGATCCACTCCAGGGTCTCGATGAGCTCGTCGCGGTCGATGAGCCCTCGGGAATGATCGCTGTAGACGCTCAGGACGAGCGGATACGCCGCGCGCCCGAACGTGTTCACGTATCCGAGCTGTCGCGAGATCTCCGCATCGGGCTCCCGAGAGGGATCGAGGAGGATGCCGTAGATCTCCGCGTAGTGGCGCCAGACCTCGGCATCCGACTGGAGATGCTCGACATCCACCCGGGGGAAGGACTGGCGGAACGCGCTGTACACGCCGTGCTCGCCGTTGGCCGCCACCTCGCGCCCCGTCGTCATCACGAGGTAGTGGCGCCAGAACGCGCCGATCGTCTCGCCGGTGTGCTGCTCGATCGGCAGCCAGAAGCGCGCCTCGACGTCGAGCTGCTCGGCGTGCGTGAGTCCCATCAGGATGTAGTTGTGGATGAGCTCGTGGTCGCGCAGCGGCTCCCCGGTGGAGTTCAGGCTCTCGAAGATCTGCTGCGCGTTCGCGTCGGCGCCGAGCGTGATCGAGACGTGCTCGAGGCGCTGCAGCCCGCGCCAGATGCGGGGCGCTTCGTCGACGTGCACCTGGCTGCGGAAGAAGGCGTAGTTGTCGTCGAAACGCGACTCCCGGTCGACGTCGTCGCGACGGTCGAGCACCACCGACTCGTACAGGTCGGCCCAGGCTTCGTGCGGACGGAGCCGCGTGCGGGAGGAGTCGTCGTCGCGGACGAGGACCGCGCTGAGCTCGGCGGCCAGCGCAGGGTCGGTGTCTCCGACCGCGTGGTGCAACGCGGCGACGAGCAGCATCAGCGTGGTGAGACGCTGCTGACCGTCGATGAGGATGAGATCGCCGTCGGCAGCCGTGTCGTGCGCCGAGAGGATGGACCCGATGAAGTGCCGGTGGCCGTGCTCCTGATCGGCGACTGCGCGGATGTCGCTGAGGAGGCGTTCGCATCCGCCGATGTCCCAGCGGTACTGGCGCTGGTACACGGGAACGACGATCGTGGTGGATCCGGCGGAGAGCCACTCGATCGTGTTGACAGCTGTCGCCTCGACGTTGGTGGCAGAGCTCATGGGAAAAAGTCTATTCGGTTATGCACGGCGACCCTCCGGTGCGCGATCAGGGCGCCCTGTTAGGCTTGCCTTATCAGGGCCTGTTAAAACGTGCTGGCCCCCGATGAAAGGATCTGGTTCAGATCATGGGATACATCAAGTCCGCAGCACTCGAGGACAAGGGCTTCGTCGTCCTCGACAGCTACAACCAGGAGCTCGACCCCCAGGAGTGGCTCGACATCGAGTACAACGACTGGAAGTCCTCGGGCGACACCCGTTTCGCGCCTCTCGCGAGCGCCAAGGGCGAGATCGAGTGCAACGGCTTCTGGAACCACAAGCCGCCGCGCACCGACAAGGACGGCGTGTGGATCGACTCGCAGACCGCCAAGGCGCCGAACCTCACGCGCCGCGCGCAGGAGCCGGGCGCCAACGTCGGCCGCTGCCGCGTGATCGAGCTGCAGCCGACCCCCTACGGCGAGTGCCTCTACAACCTCCACCAGGACGACAACAACCGTCTGAACCCCGACGGCACCGGCTGGGTCGTGCGCGGCTTCTTCAACCTCACCGATGACAAGGACAGCTTCTTCGTCCTCCGTGAGAACCGGACCGACCCGAGCATCGAGTACCGCATCGCCCTTCCGGCCGGCGCGCAGCTGATCGTCGACACCCAGCGCCTGTGGCACGCCGCCACGCACGTGGGCACCGACCCCCGCTACTGCCTGATCACCTCGTGGACCTCCGGTCCCGAGCTCGACGCCTACATCGAGAAGTACAACGGCACGCAGGACGTCCCGAACGTCGAGGTCCCGCAGGACGTGCTCGAGGCGGGCTACGCCGAGCAGGCTCAGCGTGACGCCGCTCGCGCCGCCTACTACGCGGCCAAGGGCCAGCAGGTCAAGATGGCGATGAGCGAGGCCTGAGCCTCCGTCTCATCGAAAGGGCCCCGGTCGACATCGACCGGGGCCCTTTCTCTCTGTGAATCACATGCTTGTGATTTCTCCTGATCTGGGCGACAATAGGCGCACAACCGCATATTCTCGCCAGTTCTCGTGGTTCAGGTCGTTGGGGAAGACGCACCTGATGAAACGGAGAGATCATGGCGACGGCTTACGCACGCGGAGTGGTGTTCATCCACTCTGCGCCTCGCGCGCTCTGCCCGCACCTCGAGTGGGCAGTCGGACGCGCTATCGGGCGTGCGGTGAACTTCGACTGGACCGAGCAGCCGGTGCTCGACGGCGCCCGTCGCGCCGAGTTCTACTGGGACGGACCGGTCGGAACGGGTGCAGCTCTGGCGACCGCGATCCGCGGGTGGGAGCACCTCCGTTTCGAGGTGAGCGAAGATCCGACTCCTCGCAGCGACGGCGGCCGGTGGATGCACACGCCCGATCTCGGCATCCACTATGCGCAGACGGATGCCGCGGGCAACGTGGTGATCGGCGAGGACCGCATCCGCTACGCGATGGAGATCGCGGCGGGAAACGTGGCCGAGCTGCAGCGCGAACTCGACATCGCGCTCGGCTCGGCCTGGGACGAGGAGCTGGAGCCCTTCCGGCACGCGAGCGATGACGCCCGCGTGGTCTGGCTCCACAAGGTGGGCTAGCCCCATGCTCCGGAGACCTGGGATGGGAAGGCGTGAGTATCGGATGCCGGTGATTCGCCCCGGACGCTGAGAAGACGTATCCCCATCCTGAATGACGAGGACCCCGCCCCATCAAGGGACGGGGTCCTCGTCTGTCACACCACGGCCTCGTGCCGCAGCTCGCCGCGCTGAGGCGAGCCGTGTCGCACCTCGTCCCAGGCGAGGCGCAGCCGGTTCATCGCCTCCGCCGTGCGCTCGGGCGGGAGGGTGATGGGGATCCTCAGGCGCCTCTCGAGGACGCCCCCGGTCGTGAAGCGAGGGCCGGGCGGCAGGACGAGTCCGTGGGAGCGCGCCGCCAGGGACAGCGACGTCGAGATCGGCGCGCCGAGGTCGACCCAGGCGGAGAGGCCGCCGGGAGTGGGCGGCATCGTGATGCCCTCGAGCCCGATCAATCCCTCGGCCACCGCCGCTCGTCCGGCGCGCAGCCGGGTGCGGACGTGATCGGTGAGCGAAGGCATATCGGAGAGCAGCTCGACCGCGATGCACTGTTCGAGCAGCGCGGTGCCCAGCTCGAACGATGGACGGGTGGCGAGAAGCCTCGTGATCACCGCCCGATCAGCGCGGATCCACCCGACGCGCATGCCGCCCCAGGCGATCTTCGACATCGAGCCGACCGTGATCACCTCGGGGCTGAACGCCGCCATCGGGAGCGGGGACGAGCCGCGGTCGATGTCGAGCTCGGTCGTGGTCTCATCGACGATGAGCCGCGTGCCGGAGCTGCGCGCCGTGGTCGCGATGCGCGCCCGCTCCGGTTCCGGCAGTGTCGCACCGGTGGGGTTGTGGAAATCGGGGATCAGGTA
The DNA here is from genome assembly GCF_002979415.1 of Microbacterium sp. MYb72. Classification (GTDB taxonomy): domain Bacteria; phylum Actinomycetota; class Actinomycetes; order Actinomycetales; family Microbacteriaceae; genus Microbacterium; species Microbacterium natoriense. The sequence goes on from NZ_PCOT01000005.1 coordinate 80,867, forward strand.
CGCGACGTGCGGACGGCTGCGCAGCAGCGTGTCGGTGAAGTGCCGGTGGTCCCAGCCGTCGGCATCGACCGGGGTCGGTACCAGCCGGTAGCCGTGACGGTGCAGCGCCTCCAGGGCGTGCGGGAAGGTGGGCTGCTCGACGAGCGCCCGCTCTCCGCGTCGGCCCATCGCCGCGAGGATGAGGTTCACGGCGTTCAGTGCGCCGGAGGTGATGATGATCTCGTCGGCATCGGTGTCGACGCCGCGTCGGGTGAACCGCTGCGCGACGGCGTGCCTGAGTTCGGGGAGGCCCTGCAGCGAGTACCCGCTGGTGCCGCGCATGGCCGCGAGACGGGGGAGCGAGCGGACGGTCGCGTCGTACAGTCCGGGAGTCGAGTCCATCGACGCGATGGAGAGGTCGATGGCCGACTCGTCGTCGCCGCTGCTCGCCGACGGCGCGACGTTCGGAAGAGCCACCCTCGTGCTTCCGCCGTGCAGGCGCGTCACGTAGCCGTCGGTCTCCAGCAGCCCGTACACGCGGGTCGTGGTGGAACGCGAACGCCGCAGCTCGAGGGCGAGGGCGCGTTCGCTGGGCAGGCGTTCGCCGACGGTCAGACGCCCGTCGAGGATGAGGGCGCGGATCCGCTCGGCGAGGGCCGCGGCGGTGGCGCCGGCGACGTGCTGCGCGCCGAGCTGATCGACCAGACGAGATCCCATGTACCCAGCATGCCGCAAAGTGGCCTCGCGTCGTCAGGCCACTTCTCGTCGAGTGGCCTCCCTATCGGCCCTCACGGGCAGGCCACCATGGAGGGATGCTCCTCCGATCCGTCCTCCTCCCGATCACCGCCACGAGCCGGCGCGACCTCGTCGAGCGCATCGTGCAACTCGTCCTCGGCCTCTTCCTCTACGGTGTGGCGCTGGGACTGATGGTGCGCGGCGGTATCGGCGTCTCGCCCTGGGATGTGCTCGCGCTCGGAGTCTCCGGCCGCACCGGGATCGGATACGGCGTCGTCACGAACCTCGTCGCGCTCGTCGTGCTGCTCCTGTGGATCCCGCTGCGACAGCGGGTCGGGCTGGGAACGGTCCTCAACGCCCTGCTGATCGGCCCCAGCGCCGACCTGACCCTCGCGCTCGTGCCCGCGCCGTCGTCGATCTGGGTGGGAGCGCCGATGTTCGTCGCCGGCCTCCTCCTGCTCGCGTTCGCCACAGGGCTGTACATCTCAGCCGACTTCGGTCCCGGACCGCGCGACGGCCTGATGACCGGGCTGGTGCGCAGGACCGGGTGGCGCGTGTGGATCGTCCGCACGCTCATCGAGGGCACCGTGCTCGTCGTCGGGTTCCTGCTCGGCGGACCGGTCGGAGTCGGCACCGTCCTCTTCGCCTTCGGAGTGGGGCCGCTCATCGGCTGGTTCCTGCCCTGGATGACGAGGGTGCGCACGACGCGTTCTCGCCGGCTGTCCCCGGCTTCGAGTCGCTAGACGCGGCGCCCACGACGAAGGCCCCCGGGAGATTCCCGAGGGCCTTCGTCGTGCGTCCTGTCGTCAGTCGGCGCTGGCGAAGACGGCGACGGCGTTGTGGCCGCCGAAGCCGAACGAGTTGCTGATGGCGATCTGAGGACCGTCGCCCAGCGGCTGCGGCTCGCCGGACAGCCGGAAGGGCACGGCCGGGTCGGGCTCGGTCATGTTGATCGTCGGAGGAGCGACGCGGTCGCGGAGCGCGAGCAGGGTGAAGATCGCTTCCAGCGCGCCGGTGCCGCCGAGCAGGTGCCCGGTCGAGGCCTTGGTCGCGGACACCGGGATCTCGTCGATCCGGTCGCCGAAGACCTTCTTGAGTGCCACGTACTCGTTGGGGTCGCCCACGGGGGTGGACGTGGCGTGCGCGTTGATGTGCGTCACCTGGTCGGCGGTGATGCCCGCCTCGCCGAGGGCGTGGGTGACAGCGCGGGCGGCGCCGTTGCCCTCGGGGTCGTTGCCGGTGATGTGGTATGCATCAGCCGTCACGCCACCTCCGAGGACGTAGCCGTAGATCTTGGCGCCGCGGGCCTTCGCGTGCTCCTCGGTCTCGAGGATGAGCACAGCAGCGCCCTCTCCCATGACGAAGCCGTCACGGTCGATGGCGCCAGGGCGCGATGCGGTCGCGGGGTCGTCGTTGCGACGCGAGAGCGCCTGCGCGGACGCGAACGACGCCATCGTGATCGGGTGGATGGCCGACTCGGCGCCGCCGGCGATCACGACGTCGGCGAGCCCTTCCTGCAGGTGATGGAAGGCGTGGATGATCGACTCGGTGCTGGAGGCGCAGGCGCTGACGACGGTCTGCGCGTAGGCGCGCGCCGAGAACTGCAGAGACAGGTTGCCCGCGGCCGCGTTCGGCATGAGCATCGGGACCGTGAGCGGCATGACGCGACGGGGCCCTTTCTCCCGCAGCGTGTCCCACGCGTCGAGGAGGGTCCAGAGGCCGCCGATGCCGGTGGCGAAGTCGACGCCGAGGCGCTCAGGGGCGACCTCGGGCGATCCGGCATCCTCCCACGCCTCGCGCGCGGCGATCAGGGCGAACTGGGAGGAGGGGTCGAGACGCTTCGCCTCGTGGCGGGGGAGCACTTCCTCGGGGCGGACGATCGCCTCTGCGGCGAAGGTCACGGGCAGCTCGTACTGCGCGACCCAGTCGTGCTCGAGGGTCCGGGTGCCGGAGACGCCTGCGAGGAGGTTGCTCCAGTTCTCGGGGGCGGTCCCGCCGATGGCGGAAGTGGCGCCGATGCCGGTGACGACGATGCGCTTGGTCATGGTGTGGTTCCTTGTCGTACGGGTTGCGTGCGAGGTGAGGGCAGGGGTGAGGATGCCACGCCCCGCGGGTGGCGGGGGTGGCATCCGTGCCCCGGGATTACTCCTGGCCTGCGACGATGAAGCTGACGGCGTCGCCGACGGTCTTCAGGTTCTTGACCTCGTCGTCGGGGATGGTGACGCCGAACTTCTCCTCGGCGTTGACGACGATCGTCATCATCGAGATCGAGTCGATGTCGAGGTCGTCGGTGAACGACTTCTCGAGGGCGACCTCGGAAGCGTTGATGCCGGTCTCGTCGGTGATCAGCTCTGCGAGGCCGGCGAGGACCTCATCGTTGGTGAAAGCCATGTGGTCTTCCTCTTTCTTGCGGGTTGTATTCGGAACCGTGAAACAGTCTAGGGAAGGTCGGGACGTTCTCAGGGGAGGACGACGACCTGCGCGGCGAAGACGAGGCCCGCGCCGAAGCCGATCTGCAGGGCGAGACCGCCGGACAGCTCGGGGTGCTCGGTCATCAGCCGGTGGCTGGCGAGCGGGATGGATGCCGCGGACGTGTTGCCCGTGGTCTCGATGTCGCGGGCGATCACCGTGGTCTCCGGCAGCTTGAGCTGCTTGGCGAACTCGTCGATGATGCGCATGTTCGCCTGGTGAGGGATGAACGCCGCGATGTCGGACGGCTCGACACCCGCCTTGTCCAGCGCCTCGCGGGCGACCTTGGCCATCTCCCACACGGCCCAGCGGAACACCGTCTGGCCCTCCTGGCGCAGCGTGGGCCAGGGGGACTCTCCGTCGCGGAACTCGGTCAGCGTGAAGTTCATGCCGACGGCATCCGCCTTCGAACCGTCGGAGCCCCACACGGCGGGCGCGATCCCCGGGGTGTCGCTCGGGCCGATGAGCGCGGCGCCGGCCCCGTCGCCGAGGAGGAAGGAGATGCTCCGGTCGGTCGGGTCGACGATGTCGGAGAGCTTCTCGGTGCCGATCACCAGCGCGTAGCGTGCGGCGCCGGCGCGGATCAGCGCGTCGGCCTGTGCCACGGCGTAGGCGTAGCCGGCGCACGCGGCGTTGATGTCGTACGCGGCAGCGGGGTTGGCCCCGACGCGGTCGGCGACGATGGCCGACACCGACGGCGTCTGCTTCGGGTTGCTGATGGTCGCGACGATCACGAGGTCGACCTGATCAGCGGGGACGCCTGCCTTCTCGATCGCCTCGATGCCCGCAGCCGTCGCCAGATCGATCGCGTCGGTGCCCTTGTCGGCGCGCACGCGCGTGACGATGCCCGTGCGCTGACGGATCCACTCGTCGCTGGAGTCGATCGGCCCGACCAGGTCGTCGTTGGGCACGGCGTTCTCGCCGCGCGCCGCTCCATAGGAGTAGATGCGGGTGTAGGCCGGCCCGGTGAGCTGGTTCAGGGTGACGCTCATGCGGCTTCTCCGTTCAGCAGCGCGACGGCTGCATCGAGGTCTTCGGGGGTCTTCACGGCGACGGTCGGCACGCCGCGCAGTCCGCGCTTGGCGAGGCCGGTGAGCGCTCCGGCGGGCGTGAGCTCGATGAGACCGGTGATCCCCGCGTCGGCGAAGGACGCCATGCACAGGTCCCAGCGCACGGGGGAGGACACCTGGTCGACGAGGTAGTCCAGCGCGGTCGCACCGTCGGTGACGACGGATCCGTCGCGGTTGGTCCACAGCGTGATGTTCGGGTCGGCGGCGTCGACGCCCCGGACGGCGTCGCGCAGCGCGGCCACGGCCGAGGCCATGTAGCTCGTGTGGAACGCGCCTGCGACCTGCAGGGCGATGACGCGGGTGCCGCGCAGAGGCTCCGCCGCGAGCGCGGCGAGGCTGTCGAGCGCACCCGCGGCGACGATCTGCCCTCCGCCGTTGTAGTTGGCCGGGGTGAGGCCGAGCTCCGCGAGACGGGCCAGGACGGCATCCTCGTCGCCGCCGAGCACGGCGCTCATGCCGGTGGCCTCCTGGGCCGCGGCATCCGCCATCGCCCGGCCGCGGATGCCGACGAGCCGCATCGCGTCCGCAGCGGAGATCACTCCGGAGCCGACGAGTGCGGCGAGCTCTCCGACCGAGTGGCCGGCGATGCCGTCGGGCTGACGTCCGGAGCGCTCGAGCAGGGCGCGACCCGCGACGAGGGAGGCCGCGACGATCAGCGGCTGCGCGATGCGCGTGTCGCGGATGGTGTCTGCATCCGATTCCGTGCCGTGGGCGATGAGGTCGACCTGTGCCGCCTCGGAGTAGGCGGCGAGCTGCTCGGCGACGCCGTCGAGCTCGAGCCAGGGGGAGAGGAAGCCGGGAGTCTGAGAACCCTGTCCAGGGCAGGCGTAGACGATCACCTCCCCAGTCTGCCAACGATCACGCAGGAACGGTGGATGATCCATCACAAGATTCCGAAGATCCCTTGTGTGTGGCGTACAGCCTGGGGGCGGGTCAGCGGGTCGGTCGACGCAGCGGCGCGCGACGGCGCACCTGCTCGGCCGCGCCGATCGAGCCGAGGATCAGCGCCGTCTGCAGGATCAGCGCCTCGCGCGGACCCGTCGCGTCCCAGCCGATGACCTCGCTGACCCGCTTGAGCCGGTAGCGCACGGTATTCGGGTGCACGAAGAGCTCACGCGCCGTGGCCTCGAGAGAGCGACCGTTGTCGAGGTAGCTCCACAGGGTCGTGACGAGATCGGTCGAGTGCGCCTGCAGTGGTCGGTAGATCCGCTCGATCAGCGTCTGCTTCGCGAGCGGGTCGCCGGCGAGGGCGCGTTCTGGCAGCAGGTCGTCCGCCTCGACCGGGCGGGGGGCGTTGCGCCATGCCCGCGCGACGGCGAAGCCGGCGAGGGCTGCCCGAGCGCTCTGGCTGGCGTCGACGAGTGCCGCGACGGCCGGACCGAGCACGACGTATCCGGGGCCGAACGACGGCTCCAGCCTGGTGGCGATCTCCTGGAAGCCGAGCTCCTCGTCCTCGCCCTCCTGGCCCGCGATGCGGGCGCGGCCGAGCACCAGCACGAGGCGGGAGCCCTGCACGCCGATGAGCACGTCGACCGCGAGCTTGCGGGCGGTGCGCCGGACGAGATCGACGTCGAACTGCGGGGGAGTCGTGCCGACGAGGACGGCGACCTCGCCGTGACCGTGCCACCCGAGAGCCGCGATGCGGCTCGGGAGCTCCTCGTCGGCCTCGCCGGTGAGGATCGAGTCGACGACGAGCGCCTCCAGACGCGCGTCCCACAGGCCGCGCGCCTCCGCGGCGCGCGCGTAGACGTCGGCGGCGGCGAACGCGACGTCGCGCGAGTACAGCAGGATCGCCTCGCGCAGCAGGTCGCCCTTGCCCGCGACGCGCTCCTCGGTGACCTCGACGGTGACGCGGATCAGCTGCAGCGTCTGCTGCAGGCTGACGCTGCGCAGCAGCTCACGAGGAGCCGCGGCGAAGATGTCGGCCGCGATCCACGGCGTCGAGGTCGGATCGTCGTACCACTGGATGAACGAGGTGATGCCGGCCTGAGCCACCAGCCCGACCGCAGAGCGGCGGGCCGGTGGCATGTCGGCGTACCAGGGGAGGGTGTCCTCCAGGCGCTTGATCGTCACCGAGGCGATGTCGCCGGAGATCCGGCGCAGCCAGGTGAGCGTCGCGGCCTTGTCCATGCCGGTGGGAGACGAGTCTGTCACCGAAGGGCTCAGCTTTCGCCGCCCGCGTTGCCGCTGGTTCCGGCGTTCACGTTGTGCAGGTCGTACTTCTGGATCGCCTGCGCTGCGAGCGACCGGTCGACCTTGCCCTCCTCGGCCAGCGACTGCAGCGTGCGGACCACGATCGACGGACCGTCGATCTTGAAGTACCGGCGTGCGGCGGCGCGGGTGTCGGAGAAGCCGAAGTCGTCGGCGCCGAGCGTGGCGTAGCGGTTCGGGACCCACGGACGGATCTGGTCCTGCACGGCGTGCATGAAGTCGCTCACGGCGACGACCGGACCCTCGGCGCCCTGCAGCTTCTGGGTGAGGTAGGCCGTGCGGGGCTCCTCCTCCGGGTGCAGGAAGTTGTGCTCGTCGGCGGCGAGGCCGTCGCGGCGCAGCTCGGTCCACGAGGTGACCGACCACACGTCGGCGATCACGCCCCAGTCGTTCTTGAGCAGCTCCTGCGCCTCCAGCGCCCACGGCAGGCCGACGCCCGAGGCGAACAGCTGCGCGCGGGGGCCTTCGCCCTCGCCGGCGGACACGCGGTGGATGCCGCGCACGATGCCGTCGACGTCCACGTTCTCCGGCTCAGCCGGCTGCACGTAGGGCTCGTTGTACAGCGTGATGTAGTACATGACGTTCGGGTCGGGGTGCTTCCCGCCGTACATGCGCTCCAGGCCGTCGCGCACGATGTGGGCGATCTCGTAGCCGTACGCGGGGTCGTAGGACACCGTCGCCGGGTTGGTCGAGGCGAGCAGGTGCGAGTGGCCGTCCGCGTGCTGCAGGCCCTCGCCGGTCAGCGTGGTGCGGCCGGCCGTGGCGCCCATGATGAACCCGCGGGCCATCTGGTCGCCGGCTGCCCACTGGGCGTCGCCGGTGCGCTGGAATCCGAACATCGAGTAGAAGATGTAGATCGGGATCAGCGGTTCGCCGTGCGTCGCGTAGGACGTGCCGACGCCGGTGAACGCGGCCAGCGCTCCGGCCTCGTTGATGCCGACGTGCACGATCTGGCCCTGCGGGCTCTCCTTGTAGGCGAGGAGGAGCTCACGGTCGACCGAGGTGTAGTGCTGGCCGTTCGGGTTGTAGATCTTCGCGGTCGGGAAGTACGCGTCCATGCCGAAGGTGCGCGCCTCGTCGGGGATGATCGGCACGATGCGGTTGCCGAAGTCCTTCGAGCGGAGCAGATCCTTCAGCAGGCGGACGAACGCCATGGTGGTGGCGATCTCCTGCGTGCCGGAGCCCTTCTTCGGCAGGGCGTACGCGGCGTCGTCGGGCAGGGACAGGCCGACGTGCGTCGAACGGCGCTCCGGGAGGAAGCCGCCGAGGTTGCGACGGCGCTCCAGCATGTACTGGATCGTCTCGTCCTGCGCCCCGGGGTTGTAGTACGGGGGAAGGTACGGGTTCTCCTCGAGCTGCGCGTCCGTGATCGGGATGTGCATCGTGTCGCGGAACGTCTTGAGGTTGTCCAGCGTCATCTTCTTCATCTGGTGGGTCGCGTTGCGGCCCTCGAAGTGGGGGCCGAGGCCGTAGCCCTTGACCGTCTTCGCCAGGATGACCGTGGGCTGGCCCTTGTGCTCGGCCGCCGCCTTGAAGGCCGCGTAGACCTTGCGGTAGTCGTGACCGCCGCGCTTGAGGTGCCAGATCTGGTCGTCGGTGTAGTCCGAGACCAGGGCGGCCGCACGCTCGTCCTTGCCGAAGAAGTGCTCGCGGATGTACGCGCCGGACTCGGCCTTGTACGTCTGGTAGTCGCCGTCGGGCGTGGCGTTCATGATGTTCAGCAGGGCGCCCTCGGTGTCGCGGGCGAGCAGGTCGTCCCACTCGCGGCCCCAGACCACCTTGATGACGTTCCAGCCGGCGCCGCGGAAGTACGACTCCAGCTCCTGGATGATCTTGCCGTTGCCGCGGACGGGTCCGTCGAGGCGCTGCAGGTTGCAGTTGATCACGAAGTTGAGGTTGTCCAGGCCCTCGTTGGCTGCGACCTGGAGCTGACCGCGGCTCTCGATCTCGTCCATCTCGCCGTCGCCGAGGAACGCCCACACCTGCGAGGACGAGGTGTCCTTGATGCCGCGGTTCTCCAGGTAGCGGTTCGACATGGCCTGGTAGATCGCGTTGATCGGGCCCAGACCCATCGACACCGTCGGGAACTGCCAGTAGTCCTGCATCTGGCGGGGGTGCGGGTACGAGGGGATGCCGAACGGCGCACGCGACTGCTCCTGGCGGAACCCGTCGAGGTGCTCCTCCGTGAGGCGGCCTTCGAGGAAGGAACGCGCGTAGATGCCGGGGGAGGCGTGGCCCTGGATGAAGATCTGGTCGGCACCGCCGGGGTTGTCCGCACCGCGGAAGAAGTGGTTGAAGCCGACCTCGTACAGCGCGGCGGACGACGCGTAGGTCGAGATGTGACCGCCGACGCCGATGCCGGGGCGCTGTGCGCGGTGCACGGTCACGGCGGCGTTCCAGCGGATCCATGCGCGGTAGCGGCGCTCGATCTCCTCGTCGCCGGGGAACTCGGGCTCGTTCTCCGAGGCGATGGTGTTGATGTAGTCCGTCGTCGGGACCATCGGCACGCCCAGGTGCAGCTCCTTGGAGCGCTTGAGCAGGCTGAGCATGATCTCGCGGCCGCGGCCGTGGCCCTTCGCGTCGACGAGCTCGTCGAGCGACTGCTGCCACTCGCCGGTCTCCTCCGGATCGCTGTCGAGGGGGCCCTGGGAGTACGGATCCTGGTCGTGCACGGTCACGGGGGAGCCTTTCGTCAAGCTGGCAGGTCATGCCAATGAAACGGGAAGCGACGCGGGCAGCCTTGTCGGCTGTGCACAACGCGCGCCTCCCTCACCTTATCCCTCTTCCACGACACGGGCGCGCACCCGCCACCGGATAGACTGGCAGCACCAGGGCCTTTAGCTCAGCTGGTAGAGCGCCACGTTTACACCGTGGATGTCGTCGGTTCGATCCCGGCAGGGCCCACCTTTCTCCTCGGCTCGTCGGGTCCTGCACTCCCGCGGAGCCCGCCGTGGGCCGGCATCCTCAGGCGAAGGCGGCATCGACCGCGTTCTGCACGGAGCGGACGATCCGTGCCGGGATGCCGTGGCGTCCGCGCACGACCATGCGCAACGGCGGAGGTACGGGGAGGCCCGGGACCGGGCGGAGCCCTTCCAGACCCCTGTCCACGACGGGGAGCAGGATCGCTCCGAGGCCGGAACGTGCTGCGGACAGGCCGCCGGCGAGGTCGCCGACCTCGACGGCAGTGCGGAAGGCCCTCCCGTTCGCCGCCATGAGATCGAGGACGGCGGGGCGCATCACGCAGGGGGGATCGAACTGGATGAGCGGCACGGGCTCGTTCAGCGGCGCGGTCCACTCCGGGGCGGCGAACCACCCGAGTCGGAGCCGTCTCTGCGCCGGGCTGGGCTCTCCGATCTCGAGCACCACCGCGACATCGAGGCGACCGGCCTCGAGCGCCTCGCTGACGCGTGCGGTGCGGTCCAGGCGGATCCTCACCTCCGTGTCGGGCGCGTCGCGTTTGAGCGTCGAGATGATCTCGGGGAGCATCTGCTCGGCCCCGTGCTCGGTGGAGCCGAGCACGAGAGTGCCGGTCTCATCGGGAACCCGCACGGTTCGGAGCACCTCATCGTGGAGGTCGACGATCCGGCGCGCTTCGGCGAGCAGGGACTCTCCGCGAGGGGTGAAGGCCATGAGGCGTCCGCTGCGTTCTACGAGCGGCGCTCCGACGACCTGCTCCAGGCGCCGCACATGCTGGCTCACGGCCGACTGGCTGAGGTGAAGGGCCGCCGCCGCTCTGTGGAATCCGCCGCATGATGCGATCGCCAGGAAGGAGCGCAGCGGGATGACGTCGAGGGTCTCCATGATCACACCCTAGTCCGATTGCCAAAGCTTATCGATCGCGATCAATAATCATTGTTGGACGGACGGGCCTCGCTGCGGAGAGCATCGGAACCATGAAGCTCCGAGCGACTCACATCATCCTCATCGTCGTGCTGTACGGACTCGGCTACCCCCTCGGCGCGATGGCGCTCGGCGAGCTGTCGGCGCCGTGGGTGCTGTCGATCCGATTCGTGCTGGCCGCCGCGCTCCTCGCCGGGGCGGCTGCATTCGGGCGTCGCCGGTGGCCACGCGGTCGGCAGTGGGGGCATGCGATCGTGGTCGGGCTGCTCACACAGGCAGTGCAATTCGGATGCGCGTACGAGGGGATGCGGGAGGGGGTCTCGCCGACGTTGACGGCGCTCGTCATCGCGATGAACCCGCTGGTGACGGCAGTGCTCACGGCATCGTGGCTCGGGGAGCGGCCGACCAGGCGGGGCGTCGTCGGGCTCGCTCTCGGACTCGTCGCCATCGGTGTCGCGTTCGCGGGGCGGGTCACGGCCACAGGCGTGGACGCGGCGCTGGTCCTGACGCTTCTGGCGCTCCTCGGCATGTCTGCGGGAGGGGTCTACCAGCAGCGATTCCTCGCGGCCACCGATCCGCTGCCTGCGAGCGCCGTCGGCCAGTTCGTCTCCGCGATGCCCATGCTGATCTGGGCGGCGGTGACGCCGCCCGATCTGGGCGACCCCGGGCTCGCGCTGGCGAGCATGGGCGCGATGATCGTGCTCAGCGCCGCCGTGGGCACCACGGTCTACATGGCGGCGGTGCGGCGGAGCGGCGCCGCCCGGGTGTCGCTGCTCTTCGCGGTGATCCCGTCGGTCGCTGCGCTCTTCGGCTGGCTCCTCCTGGGTCAGGTTCCGGGCCAGGGAGTGATCCTGGGTCTCGTGATCGGCGGGATCGCCTGCGCAGTGGGCGGGTCAGGCGACTCACGACGACGGCCGACCGCGATGGAGCACCCCATCTCAGCGGAGTCGCGGGCGCAGTGACATCCGACCTGCTTCGCGATTCTCCGGTCCGATCCGCTGGAGTCCACGGCCCCGGCACTGCGAGACTGACCGCATGGCAATCATCGAGAACTCGAAGCTCACGGTCGTCGGCGCGGGCAGCGTCGGTTCGAGCGTCGCGTACGCGGCCCTGATCCGCGGTTCCGCGCGCCACGTCGCTCTGTACGACATCGCGACCGAGAAGGTCGAGGCCGAGGTGCTCGATCTCGCGCACGGCACGCAGTTCACCGGGTCGAGCGACATCGTCGGCGGCAGCGACATCTCGGTGGCCGCCGGATCGCACGTCGTGGTGATCACGGCGGGGGCCAAGCAGAAGCCCGGGCAGACGCGGATGGAGCTCGCCGACGTGAACGCCGGCATCATCCGCGACATGCTTCCGAAGCTCATCGAGGTGGCGCCGAACGCCGTCTACGTCATCGTGACGAACCCCTGCGACGTGCTGACCGTGATCGCCCAGGAGGCGACAGGGCTTCCGCCGGAGCGGATCTTCTCCTCCGGCACCGTGCTCGACACCTCGCGTCTGCGGTGGAAGCTCGCCGAGCGCGCCGGCGTCTCCACAGGCAGCGTCCACGCGTACATCGTGGGCGAGCACGGCGACACGGAGTTCCCGCTCTGGTCGCACGCGACGATCGGCACGGTGCCCATCCTCGACTGGGAGACTCCGGAGCACCCGCGGCTCACTCTCGACGAGCTGCGCGGGATCGCGGTCGACGTCAGGGATGCCGCATACAAGGTGATCCAGGGCAAGGGCGCCACGAACTACGCGATCGGGCTCTCCAGCGCGCGGATCGTCGAGGCGATCCTCCGCGACGAGCACGCCGTGATGCCGGTGAGCACGGTGCTCCACGACTTCCACGGGATCGACGGCGTCGCTCTCTCCGTGCCGTCCATCGTGAGCGCGGCCGGAGCGGTTCCCGTCCGCAACACGACGTTCTCCCCGGAGGAACTGGAGCTGCTGAGGCTCTCGGCTGGGGCTCTGGCTTCGGCCGTGGACGACCTCCGCGGTTAGGCGTCGCGAGCAGGGCGGATGCAGCGGGGTACGATCGGCGCGGGGCCGCGTCGTCCGACACGAGATCGTCGTCCCGCCCGTGGCCCGCAGCGAGCATCGGAGGATCATGACCCGTCGCATCGTCATCAGCGGAGCATCCGGCCTGATCGGATCGGCGCTGGCAGCGTCGCTGCGCGCGGACGGGATCGAGGTGACGACCCTCGTGCGTCGTCCGCCGCGCGCCTCGCACGAGGTGCAGTGGAGCCCGGGAGAGGCGCCCCTCGACCCCGACGTGCTCTCCGGAGCGGAGGCCGTGGTGGCGCTCGGCGGAGCCAGCGTCGGCAGGCTGCCCTGGACGCCACGCTATCGCCGCGAGCTCCTTTCGTCGCGCCTGCGCCCGACGGAGACGATCGCCGCAGCGCTCCGTGCGCAGGGATCGGATGCTCCCGCCTTCGTGTCGGCCTCCGCGGTGGGGTACTACGGCTCGGCTCCGGGCGCCGTGCTCGACGAGTCCTCACGAGCGGGGAGCACCTTCCTCGCGGAACTGTGCGTGGCGTGGGAGGACGCCGCCCGTCGCGCAGGGGAGGGTGCGCGTGTGGCGCTGCTCCGCACGGCGCCGGTGATCCACCCGCGGGGAGTGCTCAAGCCGCTGATCGCGCTCACGAGACTCGGCGTCTCGGGGCCGCTGGGCACGGGCACGCAGATCTGGCCCTGGATCTCCCTCGACGACGAGGTGCGGGCCATCCGGCACACCATCGACGAGGGGCTCGCGGGGCCGGTGAACCTGACCGGACCGACCCCGGCCTCCGCGAACGACATCGGACGCGCGCTCGCCCGCAGGATGCACCGCCCGTTCTGGCTGCCCGCTCCCGCCTGGGCGCTTCGCCTCGCGCTGGGCCCCGCGGCCGATTCCCTGCTCCTCGGCGATGCGGACGTGCGTCCGCTCGCACTCGAGCGCTCGGGCTTCTCGTTCTCCCACGCGACGGCGGAGGATGCCGTGGAGCACGCGGTCTGAGCGTCAGTTCCCGTGCGGGTCGAGGCTGTTGAGGGTCGCGACCACCTGGTCGTAGTCACCCCGCGCCTCGCCGTAGCGAAGGAACTTCACGTTCTCGACCTGGATCTCGGTCGCGTCCGGCTGCGTCTCGATGAGCTCGACGACCTCGGAGACGAAGTCGTCGAGAGGCATCGCGAAGGCGCTGCTCTCCTGGCCGGGCATCAGCGCCGTGCGCACGGACGGCGGCTCGAGCTCGACGATCCGCACTCCGGTGCCGGCGAGCTGCAGGCGCACCGACTCGCTGAGCATGTGGATCGCCGCCTTCGTCGCGTTGTACGTCGGAGTGACGCGCAGGGGCGCGAACGCGAGTCCCGACGACACCGTCATGATCGTGGCGTCCGGTACCGCCCGCAGCTGCTCGATGAAGGCGGCGATGAGGCGGATCGGGCCGAGCAGGTTCGTCGTGACGGTCGCCTCGGCGGTTTCGAGGAAGCCCTCCGGCGTCGTCCAGTCCTCGACCCGCATGATGCCGGCCATCGTGACGAGCACGTTGAGGTCGGGGTGTGCGGCGATGACCTCCTCGGCGGCGGAGCGGATGCTGTCGGCATCCGTCGTGTCGATCTCGACCGTGTGCAATTCGGGGGTCTCGGCGGCGATCGTCCGGAGCAGGTCGGCCCTGCGACCGCCGATGATCACGGTGTTGCCGCGTGCGCTGAGCGCCCTGGCGAGGGCGAGGCCGATCCCGCTGGTCGCCCCGGGGATGAAGATGGTGTTTCCGCTGATGTTCATGTTCCCAGCCTGCGGAGGTTCCCGCGGGCGTGGCAGAGAGCGCTCATCCATGGATCGGCGCTCCCTGGATGCGCACGGCGCAGACGGGGGATACTTCGGGGATGGATCGTGATGCCCTCGCCGACTTCCTGCTGCGACGCAGACAGGAGCTGAAGCCGTCGGACGTCGGTCTGAGCGAGGGGCCCCGGCGCCGCACCAGCGGACTGCGCCGCGAGGAGGTCGCGATGCTCGCCGCGATGTCCGCCGACTACTACGCGCGGCTCGAACAGCGCCGCGGCCCTCAGCCCAGCGTGCAGATGCTGTCCTCCCTCTCGCGGGCGCTCCGGCTCACGCCCGACGAACGCGACTACCTCTACCGGGTCAGCGGGCACAGTGCGCCGGATCGCGCCGTGTTCAGCGACTACGTCGCCCCGAGTCTGCTGCGCGTCATAGACCGCCTGAGCGACACCCCCGCTTTCGTCGTGTCCGTCCTCGACGAGGTGCTCGTGCAGAACGACGCCGCGCGTGCCCTGTTCGGCGACGCGAGCGCGCGGAAGGGCATGGAGCGCAGCGGGATCTACCGCTGGTTCGCCAGCCCCGAGGAGGAGCGCCGCATCTATCCGGTGCGGGATCACGAGCGTCACGGCCGCACTCTCGCGGCGTCGCTGCGCGCGGCGCACGGCACCTGGGGGCCGACGTCGCGCGCGGGGGAGATCGAACAGGCTCTGCGTGCCGTGAGCCCCGAGTTCGTCGACTACTGGGAGGACCACGAGGTCCGCCGGAGGTTCGAGGATCGGAAGACCGTCGTGCACCCGGATCTCGGCGAGATCGAGGTCGACTGCCAGGCCCTCCTCACGCCCGACGAGTCTCAGGCGCTCATCGTGCTGACCGCGGCGCCGGGCAGTGAGGCGGCGAGCAGACTCGATCTGCTCAGGGTGCTGGGGACGCAGACGATCCGCTCGTCGTGACGGCTGCGCGGTGGCCCTTCGGCAGACGCGGGATCCAGCAGGACACGTCGTTCCGGTACTCGTCGAACTCGGCGCCGAAGCGCGCGGAGAGGTCGGCCTCCTCCTGCGGTCTGACGAGGGTGTTCCAGATCAGTGAGCCGCACAGGGCGTAGGCGACGACCATCCAGGAACCGAGGGCGAGGCCGACGGCGACGCCCTGGGCGATGCCCGCCACCGCCATCGGATTGCGCACGTAGCGGTAAGGGCCGGAGATCACGAGATGCCGGGCCATATGCGCGGGCAGCGGTGTGCCCTCACCCTTGACGAGCATCGAGACCGCCGACCAGATGCCGAGCGCTCCGGTCGCGACGAACAGCACGCCGCCGCCGATCCGCACGGCGACGGGGACGTCGACGGCGAGCATCCACCGGGATTCCAGAGCGGAGATGCCCAGGGGCAGCACGCCGAGGAAGAGCACCCAGAACAGCAGCATCTGACGGAAGATCCGCACGGCGAGTCTGGTGCGGCCCTCATCGTCTGCCGTGCGGAACGCGAACGGCCCGCTGACGATCCATTCGACGGGAGCTCTGCCGCAGACGATGACGATGCCCGCCGCGATGGACCCCATCGCGGCGAGGGCCATGAGCAGTGCGCCCCATCCCGACAGCGTCGTCGCCGTCGCATAGACCGCCATGCCCGCGGCCACCAACGCGGTCCACGGGACGACGATCCACACAGCCCAGCGGATGCCGCATGCGACGAGCGCCGAGGCGAGGACGAAGAGGGGGATGTCGGCGACGGCGATCACGGCAGCGGGGAGGTCGCCGAGCGTCGCGTGTCGCAGGGAGTCCGTCGTGAAGACCCCTACCCACCAGAGCGCTCCCAGGACCGCCTGAAGACCGAAGTACGCTCGCGCGCTCCCCGGGGCGACGCCGATGCCGGCGATCGTGATGCTGCTGATCTCAGGACTCCTCGTGCGTCCGCGGGTCGGCGCCGAACAGCCGGCCGTCCTGGCGCCCGAGCGCGGTGATCGCCTCGACCTCCGCCGCATCGAGCACCACGGAGCCCGCTGCGAGGTTCGCCGTCTGATGCTCGAGAGACGTCGCCATGGGGATGGCGACGGTCTCGCGGGTGACATGCCAGGCGAGCACGGCCTGTGCGGCGCTGATGCCATGGGCCGCGGCGACCTCGACCACGACCGGCTCCGAGAGCAGGGCCGATCCCTTGCCCAACGGGCTCCAGGCCTGGGTGAGGATGCCGTGTTCACGGTGATAGGCGAGCTGCTCGGTCTGCGGGAAGTAGGGGTGCACCTCGATCTGGTTCACCACGGGGCGCACACCGGTCTCGCGCTCGATGCGCTCCAGATGCTCGGGGAGGAAGTTCGACACGCCGATCTGCCGCACCACGCCGCGCTGCTGTGCGTCGACCAGGGCCTGCCACGCCTCGACGTACTCGTCCTGGCTCGGGTTGGGCCAGTGGATCAGATGGAGGTCGGTGGCCTCCAGCCCGAGGCGGGACCGGCTCTCCTCGATGCTCGTCCGCGCCTTCGCCGCGGCATGATGACGACCAGGCAGCTTGGTCGTCACGATCACCTCGGAGCGATCGGCGCCGGACGCCGCCACTCCGCGCCCGACCGCGCCCTCGTTCTCGTAGTTGAACGCGGAGTCGATGAGTCGGTATCCGGCGCCGATCGCCGCGGCGACGGCATCCGATCCGGCATCTCCTCGCAGACCGTAGGTTCCGAGTCCGATCGCCGGCAGCTGGAATCCGTTGTGGGCGGTGAAGCGGTTCATGCCTTCAGCGTACGCTGGGGCCATGGACGACCAGAGATGCCCGTGCGGATCGGGGGATGTGCTCGGCGGATGCTGCGGCCCCCTGATCGCCGGCTCTCCCGCTCCGACGGCCGAACGACTGATGCGGTCACGCTACACGGCCTTCTCGCTCGGCGACACCGCGTATCTCCGCGCCTCCTGGCACGGCTCGACTAGACCCCCCGTGGTGGATCTGGAGCCGGGACTGCGCTGGCGACGGCTCCTGATCATCGACCGCGTCGCCGGCGGCCCCTTCGATCGCGAGGGCGTCGTCGAGTTCGAGGCGTTCTGGCAGCAGGGCGATGAGCGCGGATCGCTCCGCGAACGCAGCCGTTTCGTGAGGGAGGGGCGGCGTTGGCTGTACCTCGACGGAGAAGTGCAGTGAGAGACGTCGCACGCACCGACTAGATTTGAAGACGTGAACGCCAGCCCGGAACACCAGCGCATCCTGCTCGACGTCGCCGATCTCGATCGGCGCATCTCCCAGGCGGATCGTGCGCGCACGAAGCCGGTGCAGGGGCCGCGCATCACCGAGCTCGTCGCCATCCGTCAGGAGCAGCTGCGGGAGCTGACCACGCTCACCGGAACCCGCGACGATGTGCGGGTCGAGCTGACTCGTCTCGAGTCCGACGTGAAGCTGGTCGAGCAGAGGCGCGCCCGCGACGCCGAGCGTCTCGCCGCCGCGACGAACTCCAAGGAGGCGCAGGCACTCGAGCACGAGCTCGACAGCCTCGCCAGGCGCCAGAGCAACCTCGAAGACGCCGAGCTCGATGTGATGGGTCGTGTCGAGGAGGCGGATGCCGCGGTCGCCGCCCAGCAGGCGCTGCTGGACGCCACGACGGCGGAGGGCTCGGCGCTCACCGCGCAGGCGAAGGCCGACGTGGCGGCGGCCACCGAACTCGGCGAGCAGCTGGCGCGCGATCGTGCCGCGATCACCGAGCAGATCCCCGCGGCCCTGCTGGCCGACTATGCGCGGCGCGCGGCGAACAGCGCGGGCGCCGCCCTTCTCACCCGCGGCACCTGCGAAGGATGCCGCATCCTGCTGCCCGGCACCGACCTCAACGACATCCGCCGTGCCGCGGAAGACGCCGTCGTGTCCTGCCCGGAGTGCGGATGCATCCTGGTGCGCACCGAGGAATCCGGGCTGTGATCTCCGCGCCACGAGCGCGACGGCGGTGACCTCGCGGCGTCCCCCCGAGCGCAGGATCGCCCTGGTGGCGACGGGCTCCGGCCGATACGTCGCGGTCGAGCTCGGCGACGATGACGTCGAGATCAGCAGGCACGAGCTCTCCGCGGGCGAGCTGCCCGGCTGGGTGGCCGCGCGCGAGGACGAGGCGACGCCGAGATGGATCCTCCGCCATGCCAGGGAGATCTATCCGATGCTCCTCGACGCCGGGGTGTTCCTCACCCGCACTCATGACCTGCTGCTGTGCCACGCGATCCTCCGCGACACGGACACGGTGGCGCGTCCCCTGGCGCCGTCGGCGTCCTGGGTGCGCCGTGAACCCTCGGACGACGCGCCTGCGCTGTTCGACGTGATGGAGCAGCACCCCGCAGAAGACCCGGTCGCCGACGCGCTGGATCAGTACCGGGCGCAGCGTCGGGTCATCGCCGACGGCCACGACGGGCGCCTCCTGCTGCTCTGTGCGGCGGAGTCGGCCGGCGGGCTCATCGCCGAGGAGATGCGCGCGGCAGGACTCCCGTGGAACGAGGACGTCCATCGGGGGATCCTCGCGGACACGCTGGGGACGCGCCCCGTCGGGGGCGGTGTCCCGTCGCGCATGCTCGAGCTGGCCGACCGCGTCCGCGCGATCCTCGGCGACGCGACGCTGAACCTCGACAGCCAGCCGAAGCTCCTGCGCGCCCTGCACCGCGTGGGGGTGCAGGTCGAGTCGACGAACCGCTGGGAGCTCGCGCAGCACAGCCACGCCGTCGTCGAGCCCCTCCTCGCGTACAAGAAGCTCGCGCGTCTGCTCAGCGCCAACGGGTGGGCGTGGCTCTCCGAGTGGGTCCACGACGGGCGCTTCCGACCGATCTACATCCCCGGCGGCGTCGTCACGGGAAGGTGGGCGTCGGCCGGAGGGGGAGCGCTGCAGCTGCCGCGTATGCTCCGCACGGCGGTGCGCGCCGACGACGGGTGGATGCTCGTCGTCGCGGACGTCGCTCAGCTGGAGCCGAGGATGCTGGCCGCCATGGCCGGCGATCGGGCGATGGCGCGGGCGGCGCAGGGAAGCGACCTCTACGCGGGTGTCGTCGACTCCGGCGCCGTGGGGACGCGCGAAGAGGCGAAGTACGCCGTGCTCGGTGCGATGTACGGCGCGACGACGGGGGACAGCGGGCGACTGGTGCCGAGGCTCCGCAAGGTGTACCCGCGGGCGATGGCGCACGTCGACAAGGCGGCGAGGAAGGGCGAGGACGGCGGGGTCGTCTCGACCTGGCTCGGTCGCTCGTCGCCGCGCCCGTCGGATGAGTGGTCGCGCATGCAGGCCAGAGCGACCGACGCCGACGTCGATCAGACGGAGGTCGCCCTCGCCCGCCGGCGCGCCCGCGACTGGGGCCGTTTCACCCGCAACTTCGTGGTCCAGGGCACGGCTGCCGAGTGGTCGCTGATCTGGCTCGCGGAGATCAGGCATCGGCTGAGGGACTTTCCGGAGTCGGAGGCGCCGGCGATCGCCTCGGGTCCCTTCGCGCGGCATCCGCATCTGGCGTTCTTCCTGCACGACGAAGTGATCCTGCACGTGCCCGCCGAGCAGGCGGAGGCCGCAGCCCAGGCCGTGCGCGAGGCTGCAGCGGTGGCGACCACTCGACTCTTCGGCGGCTTCCCCATCGACGTACCGCTCGATCTGCGGATCGCCGAATCCGCGGAGAAGGAGTCCCGG
This sequence comes from Microbacterium sp. MYb72, assembly GCF_002979415.1. GTDB lineage: Bacteria > Actinomycetota > Actinomycetes > Actinomycetales > Microbacteriaceae > Microbacterium > Microbacterium natoriense. The sequence goes on from NZ_PCOT01000005.1 coordinate 100,538, forward strand.
TAGACTGGACGGGCGAATGGGTCGACTGGACGGTCGCGTGGCGGGCAACCGCACCGAGGAACGTCCGGGCTCCTCAGGGCAGGACGGTGGGTAACGCCCACCCGGAGCAATCCGCGAGACAGTGCCACAGAGAGCAGACCGCCCCGCAAGGGGTAAGGGTGAAAGGGTGGTGTAAGAGACCACCGGGGGCCGTGGTGACACGGCCCGCCAGGTAAACCTCGTCCGGAGCAAGGTCAGACAGAGGATGTTGACGCGGCTCGCCGAGTCCTCGGGTAGACCGCTAGAGTGCCACGGCAACGTGTCGCCGAGAGAGATGGCCGTCGAAGGGGCGAAGAACCCCGGAACAGAACCCGGCGTACAGGTCGGCCCATTCGCACCCTGGATGCTGGTCTCTCCGCCGAGCCCGCGGTAGCGTGCGTCTATGTCGCACCGCACAGCCGCCACGTCGGCGCTTCTCGTCGCCTTGGCCACCGTCGTTCTCGTCGGGTGCACGGTTCCGGTGCCGGAGTCCGCGGAGACGCCGGCCGCGGTCGAACCGTCGCCGGAACCGACGGCGGACCCCGCGCTGACCGCCACGTCCGAGCCGGTCGACACCGGTTCCATCGATGGCGCCGAAGGAGAGGTCGTCTTCTACGAGGACGCACTCGTGGGCTATGAGGTCACCTATGGCGATCTGCTGGGCGCGATCGAGAAGCGTTTCGGCGTCGCCGGGCTGGCGTCCCTCAACGACATCACTCCGGAATCGATCGCTCCGGGCGATCGCCTCCTTCTCCGGAAGGGCGCCACCATGCCCGATATCAGCGGATGCGTCGGGCGGTCGAAGCTGGGATTCATGGACGGCGGCGGAATCGACGGACACTGGGTGTTCTGGACCGGTCCCGAACTGGTCGACCGCGGTCCGAGCGACACCGCCGACGGAACCGTGGCGAGGGATTCCGCCGGGCGCATCGTGTCGTACACGGTCGCGGAAGGCGACGGCGAGTTCGCGATCGGCGACCGGTTCTGCCTCGAACCGTACTCGTTCATGGAGTACAGCAATCTGGAGTGGCCGCTCAAGACCGGCGACCTCCTGCTGCTGGCGGTGGATCCCTCGGTCCTGTTCGAGGTGAAGCAGTAGCGGGGACTGGCACGACGAAGGCCCCGCTGGATTCAGCGGGGCCTTCGCGTGTCGTGTGGGTCGCTGACTCAGTCGCCGGCGAGGGATGCCGCGCCGATGATGCCGGAGTTGTTGCGGTGGATCGCCGGAACGATCGGCGTCTTCAGCTCGAGCAGCGGGAGGAAGTCGCCGGCGTTCTTGGAGACGCCGCCGCCGACCACGAACAGATCGGGGCTGAACAGGAACTCGATGTGCGAGTAGAAGGCCTGCAGCCGCTCCGCCCACTCGGACCAGCTCAGTCCTTCGCGCTCGCGTGCGGAGGTGGCTGCCCACTTCTCGACGGAGTCGTAGGTGCCGAAGTTCAGGTGTCCGAGTTCGGAGTTGGGGACGAGCACGCCGTCGTACAGGAACGCCGACCCGATGCCCGTGCCGAGGGTCGTGAGGAGCGTGAGGCCCTGGACGTCTCTGGCGGCGCCGTGGCGCGCCTCGGCGACGCCCGCGGCATCCGCGTCGTTCACGAACACGATGTTGCGACCGAGTCCGTCGCGGAAGAAGCGCTCGGCGTCGAAGTCGAGCCACTCCTTGGAGACGTTCGCCGCGGAGAGGGTCTTTCCGCGCTTGACGATGGCGGGGAAGGCCACGCCGAGCGGAAGGGTCGACTCGTGCACGTCGAGCGTCTTCAGGACCGTCTGCACGGCGACGAGGACGTCCTGCGGGGATGCGCCCTCGGGCGTGGGTACACGCACCCGGTCGGAAGCCATGGTTCCGTGTGAGAGGTCGACGAGTCCTGCCTTGATACCCGTGCCGCCGATATCGACGCCGATCGCTTTAGCCATGGTCGATAGCTTAGCGACCGGTGCCGTCGCCAGTAGGATCGATGACACCACGTGAAGAAGGGGATCGGCCATGACCAACGGCGATGAGAAGTACTGGTACAACCTGGAGACCGGTCAGGTCGAGTTCGGCATGATCTCGCCGTCCGTCGACCGCGTCGGACCGTTCGACACCGAGGCCGAGGCTGCGAACGCACCGGAGAAGCTCAAGGAGCGCTCGCGCGCCTGGGCCGAAGAGGAAGCCGCCGAGAACGGCTGGGACGCCGGCTCCGGCAAGGTCGCAGAGTAGCGATGGACAAGCAGCGGGATTTCGTCCTCCGGACGATCGAGGAACGCGGCGTCAAGTTCGTCAGGCTGTGGTTCACCGACGTGATCGGCACCCTGAAGTCCGTCGCGATCGCCCCGGCTGAGGTCGAGGGCGCTTTCGCCGAGGGAATCGGCTTCGACGGCTCGGCCATCGAGGGCCTCACCCGCAGCTATGAGTCAGATCTGCTCGCGCAGCCCGACCCGACGACCTTCCAGACCCTGCCGTGGCGCGGAGAGATCGACCCGACCGCGCGTATGTTCTGCGACATCACCACGCCGGACGGACGCCCCGCGGTGTCCGACCCCCGGCACGTGCTCAAGCGCACCCTCGCGAAGGCGGCGGACGCCGGATTCACGTTCTACACGCACCCGGAGATCGAGTTCTACCTTCTGAAGTCCTCGTCCTTCGGCCCGGACGGACCCGTTCCCGTCGACTCCGCTGGATACTTCGACAACGTGCCGGGCGGCACCGCGCACGACTTCCGTCGCCGTTCGGTGCGGATGCTGGAGGACCTCGGCATCTCGGTCGAGTTCAGCCACCACGAGGGCGGCCCCGGCCAGAACGAGATCGACCTGCGATACGCGGATGCGCTGACGATGGCCGACAACGTCATGACCTTCCGCACGGTCATCAAGGAGGTGGCCATCGAGCAGGGCGTCTACGCGACGTTTATGCCGAAGCCCCTCAGCGGCCAGCCCGGCAGCGGCATGCACACGCACATGTCGCTCTTCGAGGGCGAGCGCAACGCGTTCTACGAGGAGGGTGCGAAGTACCAGCTCTCCAAGACGGGACGCCACTTCATCGCCGGACTCCTCAGGCACGCCAACGAGATCGCTGCCGTCACGAACCAGTTCGTCAACTCGTACAAGCGGCTGTGGGGCGGAGACGAGGCTCCGAGCTTCGTCACCTGGGGCCACAACAACCGCTCCGCGCTCGTGCGAGTGCCGATGTACAAGCCGAACAAGGGCGGTTCCACTCGTGTGGAGTACCGCGCCCTCGACTCGGCGGCAAACCCCTACCTGGCGTACGCGCTCATGCTCGCCGCCGGCCTCAAGGGCATCGAGGAGGGCTACGAGCTGCCGCCAGAGGCCGAGGACAACGTGTGGTCCCTCAGCGACGCCGAGCGCCGTGCACTGGGCTACTCGGCCCTTCCAGCGAGCCTCGACCACGCCCTGGAGTACATGGAGAACTCCGAGCTCGTCGCGGAGACCCTGGGGGAGTCCGTCTTCAACTACGTGCTGCTGAACAAGCGCAAGGAGTGGGAGTCCTACCGCGGCCAGGTCACTCCGCTGGAGCTGAAGAACAACCTCGAGCTCCTCTGAGTCGCGCATGGCCCGTTCGGACGATTCCGTCTCGCTCTCCGCTCTGGCCAGGCTGGGCTTCGCCGAGCTCAGCGAGGCCGCGGCATCCCTCGCCGAGCTGTCGACCCTTCTCGGCATCGAGAGGGCGGAGCTGCTCGACGGAGCGGATGCCGCTGATCCCGACGCCGCCGTGCAGGGGATGCTCCATGTGGCCTGGCGCGACACCGTCGAACTGCGGGAGCTGCTGAGCGCACCGGAGACGCGGCGTCGCGCGTGGCAGGTGTTCGGCGCATCTCAGGGCTTCGCCGACTTCTTCCGACGACACCCCGAGCAGCTCGACGTGCTGCGGACGCCGGGGCACGCGCTGCCCTCGGCGTCCGATCTCCGTGGGCTGCTCCTCGACGCCGTCGGAGCCGAGGACGGGTTCGCGGCATCCGGAGACGACGCCGCGCTCGGGACTCTGCGCGTCGCGTACCGCCGCCACCTCGTGGCGATCGCGGCCTACGACCTCGGCCACCCCCGTCCCGTCGAGATCGTCGGAGACGTGGCAGCGGCTCTCGCCGACATCGCGGGGGCCGCTCTCGAGGCGTCACTCGCCATCGCTCGCACCCGGGTCGGAGCGACGCTGCGCACCGAGGACGTGGCGGCGACGCGACTGGCGATCATCGGCATGGGGAAGGCCGGAGCTCGAGAGCTGAACTACGTCAGCGACGTGGATGTGATCTTCGTCGGCGGCACGAAGGACGAGGACCTGGTCCCGGAGGCCAGGGCGATCGACATCGCGACGCGTCTCGCGCGCGAGACCATGCGAGGGCTCAGCGGGATCGAGGTCGAGCCCCCGCTCTGGGAGGTCGACGCGGCGCTCCGTCCCGAGGGCAAGCAGGGCGCGCTCGTGCGCTCCCTCGCCTCGCACCTGGCGTATTACGACCGATGGGCCAAGAGCTGGGAGTTCCAGGCCCTGCTGAAGGCGCGTCCCCTCGCCGGCGACGCCGAGCTGGGCGCCGCGTACATCGAGGCAGTGCAGCCCAAGATCTGGTCGAGCGCGGCGCGGGAGAACTTCGTCGACAGCGTTCAGCGCATGCGCGAACGCGTGATGGAGCACATCGATCCGGAGGATGCGCCGTATCAGCTCAAACTCGGAGCAGGAGGCCTCCGAGACATCGAGTTCACCGTGCAGCTGCTGCAGCTGGTGCACGGGCTCACCGATCCGCGCATCCGCACGCGCGGCACGCTGGAGAGCATCGACGCACTGGTCGAGGGCGGCTACATCGGTCGAGCGGAGGCCGCGACGTTCGCCGATGACTACCGCGTGCTGCGGCTGATGGAGCACCGCCTCCAGCTGAGGGAGCTCAGCCGAACCCATCTGATGCCCCGCACCCCCGCGGGGCTCCGCGTGCTCGCCCGCAGCACCGGCCTCGCGGAGTCCGGAGACGGCGTGTGGGCGCGATGGGAGAGCGTTCGTCGCGAGGTGCGCGAGATCCACATCCGCCTCTTCTACCGCCCTCTGCTCTCCGCCGTCGCCGCCCTGCCGGAGGAGGAGCGCACGCTCTCGACGGCGCAGGCGCACGACCGCCTCGCCGCCATCGGCTTCCGCGACCCCGCCGGCGCGCTCCGCCACATCGGCGCGCTCACGACTGGCCTCAGCCGCAAGGCGACCATCCAGCGGCACCTCATGCCGATCATGGTGCGGTGGTTCGCCGACGGCAGCGACCCCGACTACGCCCTGATCGCCTTCCGCCGGATCAGCGAGCGGCTCGGCGACACCCCCTGGTTCCTGCGGATGCTGCGCGACTCGTCCGGCGCTGCCGAGAGCCTCACGCGTCTGCTCTCCTCGTCGCGGTACGTAGGCGAGCTCATGGAGTGGATCCCCGAATCCGTCGCCTGGCTCGACAGCACGGAGCTGCTGCGACCGCGCAGCGGGGCCGCGCTCGACGAGGAGGCCAGGGCGATCCAGACCCGCCACGAGAGCGTCGTCGATGCGCTGCGCGCCGTGCGGGCTCTGCGCCGCAGAGAACTGCTCCGAACAGCGATGGGGGCCGTGCTCGACGTCCTCACGATCGAGGAGGTCGCGACCTCCCTCACGGAGATCACCGACGCCGCCATCCAGGCCGCCCTCAGGGCGGTGCAGCGCGAGATCGTTCCAGAGGAGGACGCGGCGCTCGACTTCGCCGTGATCGGCATGGGGCGTTTCGGCGGCGCGGAGCTCGGTTTCGGATCGGATGCCGACATCCTCTACGTGTACGACGCGAACGGCATCGACCCCGAACGCGCGCAGAAGCTCTCCACGCAGATCGTCGCCGGTCTCCGTGAGCACCTGACGGATCACCGGGTGCCGCTGGACCTCGACGCGGATCTTCGCCCTGAGGGGCGCAACGGCCCTGTGGTGCGCTCGATCGAGGCCTACGCCGAGTACTACCGGCGATGGTCGCTCTCGTGGGAGGCCCAGGCCCTGCTCAGGGCGCGCGGCGTCGCGGGGAGCGCAAAGCTGATCGCGAAGTTCACGAACCTCGCCGACAGCATCCGGTACCCGGAGGCGATCGACCTGCAGGGCACTCGTGAGATCAAGCGCATCAAGGCGCGGGTGGAGGGGGAGCGGCTGCCGCAGGGCGTCGACCCGCGGCGTCACCTCAAGCTCGGTCCTGGGACGCTCAGCGACGTCGAGTGGCTCGTGCAGCTGCTGCAGCTGCAGCATGCGCACGCCGTGCCCGCTCTGCGCACGACGTCGACCATCGCCGCGCTGGATGCGGCGGTGGATGCGGAGCTCGTGCCGGCGGCGTCAGCCGACCTGCTGCGGGCCGCGTGGCGCCTGTCCAGTCGGCTGCGTTCGGCGATCACCCTGTACACCGGGCAGACGAGCGACGTGCTGCCCGTCGAGCCGCGTCAGCTGGACGCACTGGGGATCCTGCTCGGATATCCGGAGAGATCGGCCTCCGTGCTCGAAGACGACTATCTCGGCGTCACCCGACGGGCGAGGAAAGCCTTCGAGGCGCTCTTCTACGGGTGAGTCCGGTTTGCTATCCGGGCTCGACTCGCGCAGGCTGGCCCCATGACGATCTCGAAGCTCGGTGTGATCTGGAATCCCTCGAAGATCGATGAGGAGCGGCTGCGCGCCGCGGTCTCGGAGACCATCACCGCGGAGGTTGTGTGGTGGGAGACGAGCGAAGACGACCCGGGGCGCGGGATGGCGTCCTCCGCGATCGACGAGGGCTGCGACGTCGTCGTCGCGGTCGGCGGCGACGGCACGGTCCGAGCGGTCGCAGAGGTGCTCGCAGGCACCGAGGTGGCGCTGGGCATCGTCCCGCAGGGCACGGGGAATCTGCTCGCGCGGAACCTCGGTGTGCCGCTCGACGACATCACCGCTGCGCTCGAGCGCGTGCAGGACGGCGAGCCCCGCAGCATCGACATCGGCTGGGTCGAGTTCGAGGGGGAGAAGCGCGCCTTCACCGTCATGGTCGGCTTCGGCGTCGATGCGCAGATGCTCGTGGAGACGAACGACGATCTGAAGGACCGTGCGGGCTGGCTCGCCTACGTCGAGGCCATGGGGCGGGCGCTGGCGGGCACGGAGATGACGGACATCACCCTCACGCTGGACGAGGGCGACGCTCAGGAGGTCCGTGGGCACACCATGATCATCGGCAACTGCGGCATGCTGCAGGGCGGCATCCGTCTGCTCCCGGATGCCGTGCTCGACGACGGGCAGCTGGATCTGCTGCTCGTGAGCGCCGACGGGGCGCTGCAGTGGCTCGACACCGTGAGGTCGGTCGTGTGGGACAACGGCATCCGGCGTCTCCTCGGCGGGGGCACGGAGGCGGTCAGCACGGAGTCGACTCGCCACGTGGCTGCGCAGACGATCTCGGTGACCTTGGATTCCCCTCAGCAGTTCGAGGTGGACGGCGAGGAGGTCGGCGAGGTCGCGTCCTTCGTCGCGACCGTGCAGCCGGGCGCTCTCATCGTGCGCTGACGGCGGGCGGGGTGGTCTTCCCGTCCTGAGCGGGGAAGAGCACCTTCTGGACGATGATGATGATGCTCGCCGCGACCGGGATCGCCACGAGGGCGCCGGCGATCCCGCCGAGGGCGCCGCCGGCGACCGCGGCGATCACGACCAGCGAGCCGGGGACGGCGACCGCCTTGCTCATGATGCGCGGGGAGAGGACGTATGCCTCGATCTGCATGTAGATGAGGTAGTAGATGAAGGCGATGAGCGCCGTGACGGGGCTCACGACGAGGCAGATCAGCGAGTTGACGATGGACGCCGACAGCGTTCCGACGAGCGGGATCATCGATCCGATGAACGCGATCAGGGCCAGCAGAGCCGGCACCGGGGCGCCGATGATCGAGAGCACGATGAGGCTGAGGACGCCGTTCACCAGGGCGAGGCTCACCTGGCCGATGACGTAGCGGCCGACGGCGCCGGAGACGTCCTCGACGAGGCTGCTGAAGGTGTCGCGCTGGTAGGCGGGCACGAAGCGGGCGGCGACCTTCTTCATGCTGCGCAGGGAGGCCATGAAGTAGAGGGTCAGGATCAGCACGATCGTGACGCCGGTGAAGCCGCCGGCGATGCCGGTGCCCACGGCGAGCACGCCGCCGCCGATGTTGAGGAGGTTGCTGGGGTCCTTCACGAACTTGAGGACGGCGTCGGTCGCGTCCTGGAAGTTCGCGCCGAACTGCGCGGTGAGGTCCTTGTACCAGCCGGCGTGCTGGATGTCGCTCACCATCTTCGGACCGTTCTCGATCAGGTTGCTGATCTGGTCGACGAGGATCGGGACGATCGCCAGGATGATCCCCGCGAAGAGCAGCAGCACGATCGCGACGACGATCGCGACGGCGCCTGGGCGCGGAATCGAGAACCGCTTCTCAAGGAAGGTCACGATCGGATCGAGGCCGAGCGCGAGGAACACGGCGAACCCGATGTAGACGAGCACCGTTCCGAGCTGGGTGACGATGCCGCCCAGGGTCAGCGCGACGAGAACGCCGAGGGCCCCGAACAGGCCGAACACGAACGGGTTGATGCGCGAGATCGCGGCGGCGGCCGTCGTCGGCTGCGGCTGAGGGCGGGTGCCCTGATACGGCTGCGCCGTGTTCGTCGTCTCAGGCGTGGTGATCGGTCGACGGCGTCGCATCGTGCCCCCAGGTGTCGGTTCGGAACTGTCAGTTGAGCAGGCGCGCGCTCCGGAGTCAAGCCGGTTGCGCGGCGTCCGCTGCGGAGTGTCCGAGCCGCGTGGGAGAGTCTGAGCATGACCGCACTGCTGCTCCGTCCCTGGTCCGCGGAAGACCTCCCCCTCCTGACGCAGGCGAACACTCCGACGATGACGGCCCACCTCAACGGACCGGAGAGCGAGCAGGAGCTCGTCGACCGGCACGCCCGCTATCTGCGGCTGGGGGAGTCGGGAGAGGCGCGGATGTTCGTCATCGAGGATGACGGTGTGCCGCTCGGGTCGATCGGCTGGTGGAACGTCGACTGGCGGGGCTCAGCGGCCCTGGAGACGGGATGGTTCGTCCTCCCCGAGGCGCAGGGGCGCGGGGCGGCATCGGAGGCTGTCGCGCTGCTCGTGGTCGATGCGCGCGAGCACCGCGCGGGGCGCCGGTTCCTCACCGCGTTCCCCGGCGCCGAGAACGCCGCGTCGAACGGCGTCTGCCGGCGCAACGGCTTCGCCCTCGTCGGGACGATCACCGAGACCTTCCGGGGCGGCGAGCTCGTCATGAACGAATGGATGCTGGACCTGGGCGCCGTCGACGACTAGTCGGTGATCATTCGACAGGCTCGAGAGGCCGTCATCACAGCTCGTTCACGCGCTGCCGTGATGCGGACAGCTCCTCCGCTGCGCTCACGACGTCGGATGTCGCCGTATCCAGGAGCGCCTGAGCGGCCGAGGCATCCGCCGTCGCCCTGGCGAGTCGATCGCGCATCCGTGCGAGCTCCGTCTCGAGCTCCTCGATCTGCGCAGGCAGCCGAGCGGTCAGAGCCTCGGCGTCTCTCACCGCCCTCTGCGCTGCGTGCTGCCGCTGTTCGGCGTGAGCAAGAGCCTTCTCCGCGTCGCTGACCGCACGTTCCGCATCCCTCCGCATCCGTCGCGCTCGCACCTCATCGAGAGGAGGGGTGGAAGCGGGCGCGGCATCCGACACTCCGCCCGCGACGACCGACTCCAGATCCACCGGGGCGGAGGGTTCGAGCTCTCGGATCAGCCGACCGGAAGCGACGGCCGCCGCTGCATCCGGATCGAAGAACGCCGCGGTGAGTGTCTGCCGCACCGCTTCGGAGGTGGCTGGCGTGATGCGCTCGCCCTGCGCCGACGCCAGTGAGGTCGCTTCCGCAGCCAGGCGCTGAGTGAGTGCGCGACGTTCACGACCGAGGCTCGCCAGCGTCGCCGCGTCGAGGTCGGCCTGCGCGTCGCGGAGCTCCTGCGCCAACTGCAGTGCTTCACCGAGTTGGGAGGGGCGTTCGCGGGCGAACAGGTTCACGACCCACGCCGACACCGACGGCTTCTTGAGCGCGCGGATCCGATCGCCCGTGTCGCGATCGGCGGCCGCTGCCGCGAAGGCGTTCCGGGTCGCGACGAACTCGGCGGGTGGACCGGAGTACAGCGCGGCCGCCATCTCCGCGAAGTCGCGTGACGTCATCGGACGACGGGTGAGACGATCGGCGCGGCGCGGCAGATGTGGGCGGGCATCGATCGAGAGTACCGAGGAAACGTGAGCGCCGTCAGCCCTGTTCTTCGGGACCCTGGCGCAGACGGAAGAGCCCGCCCCGACGCAGGTCGGGACGGGCTCATCGTGAACGTCGGGCGATCAGACGCCGTAGTACAGCTCGAACTCGAACGGGTGCGGTCGCTGGGCCATCGGCAGGATCTCGTTCTCGTACTTGTAGGAGATCCAGGTCTCGATGAGCTCCTCGGTGAACACGCCGCCCTCGAGGAGGAAGGCGTGGTCCTCGCGCAGGGCCTCCAGCGAGTCCAGCAGCGAGTTCGGCACCTGCGGGATGTTCTTGGCCTCCTCGGGCGGGAGCTCGTAGAGGTCCTTGTCGACGGGCTCGTGCGGCTCGATGCGGTTCTTGATGCCGTCGAGGCCGGCCATGAGCTGCGCGGCGAAGGCGAGGTACGGGTTGCCGGAGGCGTCGGGCGCACGGAACTCGATGCGCTTCGCCTTCGGGTTGGAGCCCGTGATCGGGATGCGGATCGCGGCCGAGCGGTTTCCGGCCGAGTAGACCAGGTTGACCGGGGCCTCGAAGCCCTTGACCAGACGGTGGTAGCTGTTCAGGGTCGGGTTGGTGAAGGCGAGCAGCGCCGGAGCGTGCGCCAGGATGCCGCCGATGTACCAGCGCGCGATGTCGCTGAGCTGGCCGTAGCCGGCCTCGTCGTAGAAGAGCGGCTTGCCGTCGCTCCACAGCGACTGGTGGGTGTGCATGCCCGAGCCGTTGTCGCCGAAGAGCGGCTTCGGCATGAACGTCGCGGTCTTGCCCCACTGGTCGGCGGTGTTCTTGACGATGTACTTGAACTTCAGGATGTCGTCTGCCGCGTGCACCATGGTGTCGAAGCGGTAGTTGATCTCCTGCTGACCGGCGGTGCCCACCTCGTGGTGCGAGCGCTCGAGGATGAACCCGGCCTCGATGAGCTTGAGGGTGATGTCGTCGCGGAGGTCGGCCGTCTTGTCGACGGGGGAGACGGGGAAGTAGCCGCCCTTGTACGGCGTCTTGTTGCCGAGGTTGCCGCCCTCTTCCTCACGGCCGGTGTTCCACGCGGCCTCTTCGGAGTCGACCTTGTAGAAGCTCTCGCCCGCGGTGACGGAGTAGCGGACCTCGTCGAAGATGTAGAACTCGGCCTCGGGCGCGAAGAACGCGGTGTCGGCGATGCCGGTCGACGCGAGGTACTTCTCGGCGTTCTTGGCGACCTGACGTGGGTCCTTCGAGTAGATCTCTCCGGTGCGGGGGTTGTAGATGTCGAAGACCATGACGAGCGTGCTCGCCTCGCGGAACGGGTCGACATAGGCGGTCGTGACGTCAGGGATGAGCTGCATGTCGGACTCGTGGATGCTCGCGAAGCCGCGGATCGAGGAACCGTCGAACAGCTGGCCGTTGACGAAGAAGTCCTCGTCCACCGTGGATGCCGGGATGTTGAAGTGCTGCTGCACACCGGGGAGATCGGTGAAACGGATGTCAAGGAACTTGACGTCGTTCTCCGTGATGTAGCTCAGTACCTCGGACGAATCTTTGAACATGTACGACTCCTGTAATGCGGATCGATGGCTTCACGGCCATTCTGCACAGTACGGCTGGAGGATTTCTCCGGGGTGTCCGCTTTGTTTCGAGCTTGTTACGGCGGAGGCACCCGCGGACGCTGGGTAGGCTGGACAAGTGACGGATGCTGTGAACTCGTACCCCGGTGAACGACTCGGTCTTCCAGAGCAAGGTCCCGGGAGCATCGCCCGCCCCGGCCGGCGGATCGGCGCGCTGCTGATCGACTATGCGGCGGCGAGCATCATCGCGACGGCGTTCTTCGGATTCAACCAGTTCGCGCTGCCCTCGGAGGCCGGTCTCAGCCAGTTCGCGCCCATGGCCGTGTTCGCGGTGATGCAGATCCTCTTCATCCCCACCGCTGGCGGCAGCCCGGGGCACCGCATTCTCGGCATGCGTGTGGTTCCCTTCGCCGGCCCCGGCTGGGTCGGCCTGTGGCGCCCCGTCGTCCGCACGCTCCTGCTGGTCATCGTCATCCCCGCGGTGGTATGGGACGCCGATCAGCGAGGACTCCACGACAAGGCGTCAGGGCTGATGCTCATCCGCGCCTGACGCGGCTCACTCCTTGCCGCGGTTGCGGCGGCGCGCCTCTCGGGGAGCGCGTCCGCCCACGAAGGAGCGGGCGGGATCGACGACGTACCCCTGACGCAGCGCCTCGCGGCCGATGAGCATCCGGAACCCCATCTCGTCGCGGTTGCTCAGCGTGACCTCGGCGAGGACCTCGCGGTCGTGCAGGCGGATGAGCAGCTCGACGACGAAACGCTCCTGCGCGTGGCCAGAGGAGCTGCGGACGGCCCGCCGATCGTGCACGGGGCACTCCACCTCGACGGTGTCCTCCTGGCTGTCCTGCCAGGGCTTGACGCGGAATCGCACCCACTCCTCGCCGTCGCGCTCGAACTCGCGGATCTCGAAAGCGTGCAGCGATGAGGTGCGCGCGCCCGTGTCGATCTTGGCTTTCAACCAGTCGACGCCGAGATCGGGCAGGCTCACCCATTCTCGCCACCCGATAAGAGTGTTTGAATGGGATGTCTTACTCACCCGATACATCCTGGCAGGAAAACTTCGTGAAGATCGCTGTGCTCTCCCGTGCGCCGCAGGCGTACTCAACCCAACGACTCCGTGCAGCGGCACTCCAGCGCGGGCACAACGTCAAGGTGTTGAACACGCTGCGCTTCGCGATAGACCTCACGGCCGATGAACCGGACCTGCATTATCGGGGGCGTCAGCTCAGCGACTACGACGCGATCCTGCCGCGCATCGGCAACTCGATCACGTACTTCGGCACCGCCGTGGTGCGCCAGTTCGAGCAGATGGACGTGTACACGCCGAACACGGCGAACGGCATCTCCAGTGCGCGCGACAAGCTCCGCGCGAACCAGATCCTGTCGCGCCACAACATCGCGATGCCGCCGACCGCTTTCGTCCGCAATCGCGCCGACGTGCGCCCGGCGATCGAACGCGTGGGAGGCGCCCCCGTCGTGATCAAGCTCCTCGAGGGCACGCAGGGCATCGGGGTTATCCTCGCTCCGCAGGTCAAGGTCGCCGAGGCGATCATCGAGACCCTGCACTCGACGAAGCAGAACGTGCTGATCCAGAAGTTCATCTCGGAGAGCCGTGGCAAGGACATCCGCGCCCTCGTCGTGGGCGACCGCGTCGTGGCGGCCATGCGACGCTCGGCAGCCGGCGACGAGTTCCGGTCGAACGTGCACCGGGGCGGCTCAGTGGAGGCCATCGAGCTCGACCCCGTGTACGAGCGCGCCGCGGTGCGCTCGGCGCAGATCATGGGCCTGCGCGTCGCCGGAGTCGACATGCTGGAGGGCGAGGACGGCCCGCTCGTCATGGAGGTGAACTCCTCTCCGGGGCTCCAGGGCATCGAAACCGCCACGAAGCTCGACGTCGCGGGTGCGATCATCGACTACATCGCCGGCCAGGTCGCCTTCCCTGAGATCGACGTGCGACAGCGGCTCACCGTCTCGACCGGGTACGGAGTGGCAGAGCTCATGGTTCACGGGGCGGTGGATCTCGTGGGCAAGACGCTCGGCGAGGCGGGGCTGTGGGAGCGCGACATCACCGTGCTCACGCTGCACCGGGGTGTCAGCGTCATCCCCAACCCGCGCAAGCACGTGATCCTCGAGGCCGACGATCGGCTCTTCTGCTTCGGCAAGCTCGACGAGATGCGCTCCATGATCCCCGAGCGACGTCGGCGCCGTGCGAAGGTGCGTCGTCTGCCCCGCCAGCCGCTCTCCGAGTGAACGACGAAGCGCGGCCGCCCTCCTGACGAGGTGCGGCCGCGCTTCTTCGTGTGCGGGGCGTTCGATCAGCGCGGACGCTGCGAACGGACCTTGGTGGGGTCGATGCCCTTCGGGATCGGCAGCGAGGAGAGCGACTGGGAGACCGAGTCGATGCGGCGGATGACCGCGCCCATCGTCGCCTTGTCGATGGCCTTCGGAAGCTTCTTGATGGTCTTCGCCAGGTCGGCGATCGTGACGTCGTCGTCGCCATGGCCGACGTAGAGCACCGTGACGGGAACACCGTGCGCGACGCGCTCCGCCTTGCTGCGCTCATCGTTGACCAGGCGGGTGAGGCGTCCGCGAGAACCCTCGCCGACGACCACGACGCCGCCGCGTCCGACCGTGCGGTACACGGCATCCTGCGTCTTCGGGTTGATGCCCACCGGCGTCTCGGAGGCCTGCCAATTGCGGCCGAGGCTCGTGCTCAGCACATGACCCGTCGCGCCGGGCATGCCGTCGATCTTCTGGTACATGGCGGACGTCGACAGGCGCGTCATGAGGAACATCGCACCGAGGATGCCGAGCATGAGACCGGAGATGCCCCACAGGACCAGCGTCCAGATCTGGAACGGCGGGATGACGTATCCGGCGATCAGCCCGACGAGGACGCCGGCGACGAGGATGGCGATCTGCGCCCACGGAAGCCAGGGATAGATCTCACGGGTGAACTTGAAGAGGGACCTGATCTGGGAGAAGAACCCAGGACGCTTCTCAGGTGCGGACGCGCGGTTTGCCATGGGTATCAGCCTACCGATTCCCCGGTGCGTCCGATGTCCCGTTCGCGCCGGGCGGATTCCACTCTTCGTCCACAGCGGTCGATTCGCGACGGATCCATCCACATCACCCGCTTTCGCCACCACGGCGCTGGCGGATGCGCTGTCATGGTCGCATGGTGAGGGAGATGAACGCGGCGACCGGGCTGGTGCCCGGTGCGCACCGCGCGATCAGGGTGCTCGATGCGGACGAGGGGCCGTTCCGGGGCACGTTGGTCGCAGACGGCGAAAGGGTCGCCGTCTGCGCGGATGCGGCCGCGTTCAGCGGGTGGACGGGGTGGATGCTCGCGGGGAGCGATCATGTGGCCGGTCCGCTCGACCTCGTGCGTCGTGCCGACGGGCACGACGTGCTGCTGCCGTGGTGCACGGAGCGGATCTCGGCGTTTCTGGGGCGCCGAGCCGCTGCGGGCTCCACGCTCGCCCCTGGGGAGGTGAGCACCCTCGTGGCGAGTCTGCTGCGGGGTGTGGCGGAGTGCGGGGAGAGGATCGCCGAGGGGAGCGGCACCTGGTGGATCACGGACGGAGGTCGGCCGATGTTCGTGATCGGGGAGGGCGAGGACGTGCGGATCGCGACCGCGCGGATCGTCGAGCTGGTGCAGCGGGAATGCACCGACCGGGCGCTGGGGCGGCTGCTCTCCTCCGTGCAGGGTGGGCTCACGGAGGGGAGCAGCAGGCCGCGGATGCTGCCTCAGCACCTCACGCGATGGGAGGCGGAGCTGTTCGAGCTCGCGGCGCCGAGGGCGCTCGACCGGGAAGTCCTGGCGCCAGAGAGGGTTCGCGACATCGAGATGCTCCGCGACGAGGACCCCCGCGCGCAGGTGTGGAGTCGGCGGGAACTCCGACGCGCCTCTGACGAGGGCGATGCGTCCAGGGGAGTAGGACGTGCCGTCCGCTCAGCTCTGGTGGGATGGGGGCGGGCTGCTTCCGGGACGATGGCCGACCTGCTTCTCCGTCTGCGACCTGACTCCGGCCGCGGTGTTGCGCGGGAGACAGGCGCTGGCTTGCGGAGCCGCATCGGTCGCGGGCGGCGTGACGACGGACAGAGTGACAAACGTCGGGAGGGCGACGGCGGACGGGTGCCGAGGCCCCAGCGGCGCCGAGCGCAGATGATCGCCGGTGTCGCCGCCGTGGCAGTCCTGGCCGTGGGGTTGCTGTGGCCCGCCGATGGCGCAGAGACGGTCGGTGCCGTGACACCGGAGACGCGGGTGTCCACTCCGCCGGAGTCCCCGGCCGCGACACCTGATGCACTTCCGCACAGCGCGCCGGAGTCGCCGGGCCCTGAAGAGGATCCGCTGGCGTCGGGTCCCGTGCTTCTCGACACGATCTCACAGTGCCTCGCTGAGTCCGATGCCGCGTGCACGGAGGCGGTGGCCGAAGGTTCAGCCGGTGTCGTCGATGCGCTGGCGGTCGCGCTGCGGGGCGAGGAGCGACCGGAACTCGCGCTGGTCGACGAGTACGGCGACGTCGCAGTGGTGCGGATGTCAGCGGTCGCAAGGGAGGATGGCGGTTCTCCCTCCGAGGGCGAGCGGATGCTCGTGCTCGTGCGCCTTAACGAGCACTGGCTGGTCCGCGACGTGTACGACGTCGCGGACCAGCCAGGGTGATGCTGTGATCAGGCTCCGAGGTCTGCCGCGAAGTTCGCCGCCTCGAGGCGGGCCTTGACCGCACCGAGGAAGCGAGCTGCGTCGGCGCCGTCGATGATCCGGTGGTCGTACGAGAGCGCGAGGTACACGTACGAACGGACGGCGATCGCATCGGCGCCGCCCACCTTCACGAGACCGGGGCGCTTGACGACGGTTCCGGTGCCGAGGATCGCGGACTGCGGCAGGAAGACCACCGGAGTGTCGAACAGCGCGCCGCGCGAACCGGTGTTGGTCAGCGTGAACGTGCCGCCGGCGAGCTCGTCGGGCTTCAGCTTGTTGTCGCGAGTGCGAGCAGCGAGGTCGGCGATCTCATGAGCGATCTGAGCGATGTTCTTCGACGCCGCGTCGCGCAGGACGGGAGTCAGCAGGCCGCGCTCGGTGTCGACCGCGATCGACAGGTTCTCGGTCGCCGGGTAGACGATCTGGTCGCCGTCGACCGTGGAGTTCACGATCGGGAAGGCGCGCAGAGCCTCGGCGGCGGCCAGGGCGAAGAACGGCAGGAAGGACAGCTTGTCGCCGGTCTTCTGCAGGAACGATCCCTTGACGCTGTCCCGATAGTCGGCGAGGGCCGTGACATCGACCTCGACAACCGTCGTCAGCTGGGCCGTCTGCTGCATCGAAGCGACAGCGCGCTCCGCGAGCACCTTGCGCAGACGCGACATCGGCTGCGTCGTACCGCGCAGCGGCGACACCTCGAGAGGAGCGGGAGCCGGAGCAGCGGGTGCGGCAGCGGCAGGCGCGGTGGCTGCGGCCTCGGCGGCCTTGAGCACGTCCTCCTTGCGGATGCGTCCTCCGACACCGGTGCCGGCGACGGTCGCGAGGTCGACACCCTGCTGCGAAGCGAGGCGGCGCACGAGCGGCGTCACGTAGACGTTGTCGTTCTCCGCAGCGGCCGGGGCCGGTGCGGCGGCGGGTGCCGGTGCGGCTGCAGGCGCCGGGGCAGCTGCGGGAGCGGGAGCGGGAGCCGGTGCGGCGGCGGGTGCCGGTGCGGCAGCGGGTGCCGGTGCGGCGGCGGGTGCCGGTGCGGCAGCGGGTGCCGGTGCGGCGGCGGGTGCAGGAGCCGCTGCAGGTGCCGGAGCAGCGGGCGCCGCGGCGGCGGGTGCTGCACCGGAGCCGACACGCGCGAGCACGGCGCCGACGGCGACGGTCTCGTCTTCACCGGCGACGATCTCCTGCAGGACGCCGGCGACCGGCGACGGGATCTCGGTGTCGACCTTGTCGGTCGAGATCTCGAGCAGGGCCTCATCGACCGCGACGGTGTCGCCGACCTGCTTCAGCCAGCGGGTGACGGTGCCCTCGGTGACGCTCTCGCCCAGTTCGGGGAGGACGATGTCGGTGGCGTCGCCAGCCGGTGCGGCAGGGGCCGCGGGTGCGGACGCAGCGGGTGCGGCCTCGGCCTGTGCACCGACGCTGGGGTCGGCCGGCTCGGGGGTCGCCTCTGCAGCAGGGGCCGCGGCTGCCGGGGCATCCGCGGTCGGTGCTGCGCCGCTGCCGTCGCCGATGCGCGCGAGAAGCGCGCCGACCTCGACGGTCTCGTCCTCGGCGACGAGGATCTCCTCGATCACGCCGGTGACAGGGGAGGGGATCTCGGTGTCGACCTTGTCGGTCGAGATCTCGAGCAGGCCCTCATCCGCCTGCACCGTGTCACCGACCTGCTTCAGCCAGCGGGTGACCGTACCCTCTGTGACGCTCTCACCGAGAGCGGGGAGGATCACGGATGTGCTCATGACGGAGTCTCCTTCAGGAAGTTGTATGACGCTTGTCTAGCTTAGTGAACTGCG
Source organism: Microbacterium sp. MYb72 (assembly GCF_002979415.1). Lineage (GTDB taxonomy): Bacteria > Actinomycetota > Actinomycetes > Actinomycetales > Microbacteriaceae > Microbacterium > Microbacterium natoriense. Next base: position 118,790 of record NZ_PCOT01000005.1, read on the forward strand.
CACCGGTTGGTGCTCAGAGAGCGTGGAGCGGCTTTCCGGCCAGCGCCAGGAAGGCTTCGCCCAGTGCCTCGCTCTGTGTGGGGTGGGCGTGGATCAGGGGGGCGATGTCCTCGGGGTGCGCCTCCCACGCGACGGCCAGCTGGCCCTCGGTGATGAGCTCGCCGACCCGGTCGCCGAGGAGGTGGACGCCGAGGACAGGGCCGTCCTTGAGGCGGACGACCTTGACGAGACCCCCGGTGCCGATGATCTCGCTCTTGCCGTTGCCGGCGAGGTTGTACTCGTAGGCGGCGACGGCATCCGCTCCGTGGGCGGCGATCGCCGCCTCCTCGGTGATGCCCACCGAGGCGACCTCGGGGCTCGAGTACGTGACCTTCGGGATCTGGACGTCCGGGACGTTCGCGGGCGAGAGGCCCGCGATGCGCTCGGCGACCGCGATGCCCTGCTGGAAACCGCGGTGTGCGAGCTGCAGACCCGGGACGATGTCGCCGACGGCCCACACTCCGGGGACGCCGGTACGGAGATCCTGGTCGACCGTGACGAATTCGCGGTCGAGGACGACGCCCGCCTCCTCGAACCCGAGGTCGGCGGTCACCGGACCGCGGCCGACCGCGACGAGGAGGTAGTCGGCGGTGAACTCCTTGCCGTCTTCGAGCGTGACGGTCACAGAGGCGTCGTCCTGCACGGCGGTCTGGAAGCGGATGCCGAGGGAGTACTGGATCCCGCGGCGGCGGAATGCGCGCTCCAGGCCCTTGCTGAGCGCGATGTCCTCGTTGGGGACGAGGTGCGGGAGCGCCTCGATGATCGTGACCTCGGCGCCGAACGAGCGCCACACGCTGGCGAACTCGACGCCGATCACGCCGCCGCCGAGGATCAGCACCTTCTCGGGGATGACGTCGAGGGAGAGCGCCTGCTCGCTCGTCAGGATGCGTCCGCCGATCTCGAGACCGGGGAGGGTCCTGCTGTACGAGCCGGTCGCGAGGATCACGTCCGCGCCGACGTACACGTCGTCGCCGACGCTCACCGAGCGATCGGCGTTGAGGCGCCCGGCGCCGGCCACCGTCTTGATGCCGCGGGCCTTGACGAGGCCCTCGAGGCCCTTGTACTTCTTCGCGACGATGCCTTCGCGGTATGCGCGGACGCCCGCCGGGTCGATGCCGTCGAGCGACGCCGAGATGCCGACGTGCGCGGCCCCTCGTACGTGCTCCGCCACCTCGGCGGCGTGCAGCAGCGCCTTGGTGGGGATGCACCCGCGGTGCAGGCAGGTGCCGCCGACCTTGTCCTTCTCGATCAGGGCGACGGACTTGCCGAGCTCGCTGGCGCGCAGGGCTGCGGCGTACCCGCCGCTGCCGCCACCGAGGACGACGATGTCGAAGGTGTGGGTTGTCATGATCTTGCCTCCGGGTGGGATGCGTCGGCGAAGGCGATGATCGATCGGACCATCGCCCCCGTTGGGCCCTTCTCAGTGAAGCCGTAGGGTGCGCCGTTGTGCTCGCTGGAGCCGGCGATGTCGAGGTGGACCCACGGAATGCGCGGGGCGTCCTCGGCGTCGGACACGCGGCCGACGAAGCGCTGCAGGAAGAGCCCGGCGAAGGAGGCTCCGCCCATGCGATCGCTCATGTTCGCGTTCTGCAGGTCGGCGATGGGGGAGTCGAGCGAGTCCTCCATGTAGGTGGGGAGGGGCATGTGCCACGCCGGCTCGTCCACGGCATCCGCTGCGGCCAGGAACTCCGCGACGGTGTCGTCGTCTCCGAACACGCCGGTGTGCCGATGGCCGAGCGCGGCGATGATGGCGCCGGTGAGGGTCGCGACGTCGATGATGACATCGGGGTGCTCGCGGCTCGCGGCGACCAGGCCGTCGGCCAGCACGAGGCGACCTTCCGCATCGGTGTTGTTCACCTCGACCGTCGTGCCGTCGAGGATCCGCAGGATGTCGCCGGGGCGGATCGCCCGTCCTGAGGGCATGTTGTCGGTGATGCACAGCCAGGCGGTCACACGAACGGGAAGGCCGAGCTTCGCGATGGCCCGCAGCGCGGCGAGGCTGGTCGCGGCTCCCGCCATGTCGAACTTCATCCCGACCATGGAGGCGGCGGGCTTGAGGGAGAGGCCTCCGGTGTCGAAGGTGATGCCCTTGCCGACGAGGGCGATGTGGCGCGCCGCGTCGGCGGGGGAGTAATCGAGGCGCACGAGGCGCGGCGGCCGGTCCGATCCCTGGCCCACGCCGAGGATGCCGCCGAAGCCCTGCTCGGCCAGCGCCTTCTCGTCGAGGATCTCCACGGAGACCTCGAGCCCATCGACGCTGTCGGCGGCGCTCTGGGCGAGCTGCGCGGGGCTCTGCCACTCGGCGGGCACCAGCACGAGGTCCTTGACGAGCGCGACGGCCTCGCCGACGGCTGCGGCGCGCGCCACGGCGGCATCGTCGAGCTCAGCGTGAAGCAGAACGGTGCTCGCCCGCGGCTTCGGGGGATCGGCCTTGTACCCGTCGAACCGGTGGCCTCCGAGCACGGCGCCCTCTGCCGCGGCATCCGCGAACTCCTCGAGCCCCGGCGCCAGTGCGACCGAGACGGTCGCGAATCCCGTGAGCGTGCGCAGTGCGGCACCGACGGCGTTGCGCACGGCGAGCGCGTTCGGGTTCTTCCCGGCGCCCACCACCGCGAACGGCACCGTCGTCACCTGGGGTGCGTGCACCCGCGCGAAGGCGGAGGCGCCACCCGTGAAGCCGATGCCCTGCAGCGAGTCCGCGAGGCCGGGGAAGCCGGCGAGCGACTCTGCGGAGTCGGAGATGTCGGGCACGACGAGCACTGCGGCATCTGCAGCGCTTCCGGGGAACTGATCTGAGGTGCGCGAGAGCGCGGGAAGCGTCATGCCTCCATCCTAGAGAGCACGGAGGCCGGGGGCGTGTGGTGGCGCCGCCGCGTGTTCGCTCTGAGCAATACCCGTGCCGCCCCCTCGTCCGACGCGGCTCGTAGCATGGAGATATGCCCTTCTCCGGAGACATCCTCGAACGCGTCGCCAACGCGCCGGCAGTGCCGCGCGGCCTTCCTCTGGTGATGCTCCTGACCGGATTCACCGACGCGGGCAGCGCCGTCTCCGGACTCATCGACCACCTCCGCGAGACGGCCGATCTCCAGCCCGTCGTCGTGTTCGACAACGACGCACTCCTCGACTACCGGGCGCGCCGCCCCGTGATCTCCTTCGATCAGGACCACCTGACCGAGTTCCGGCCCGCTCGGCTCGAGCTCTCTCTCGCCACGGATGCGCTCGGGCAGAAGTTCCTGCTCCTCTCCGGCTACGAGCCCGACTTCGCCTGGAACGAGTTCGCGCGCACCGTCCTCGAGCTCGCGACCGAGTACGAGGTCTCCGGCGTCAGCTGGGTGCACTCGATCGCCATGCCCGTGCCGCACACGCGTCCGATCGGCACGACGGTGAGCGGCAACCGACGCGACCTCACCGTCGCGCACTCGGTGTGGCGCCCCCGCACGCAGGTTCCGGCGACCGCGGGGCATCTGCTCGAGTTCCGGTTCGCCGAGCGCGGTGATCGCGTGGTCGGTTTCGTCCTGCTGGTTCCGCACTACCTCGCAGAGACCGAGAACCCGGATGCCGTGATCACGGCGGCCGAGCGTCTGATGGCCGCGACGGGGCTGGTGCTGATGCTCGACGAGGTGCGCGCGCGCCGGGAGGACTACATCACCCGGGTCGACGAGCAGGTCCTCGGCAACGACGAGCTGCAGCAGATGGTGCACAACCTGGAGCGCCGCTACGACGCCTACATGGCGGGGCGCGACCCGGAGGACGACTCCTACGACGAGGGCGGATTCAGCGAACGCGACCTGCCCAGCGCCGATGAGCTCGCCGCGGAGCTGGAGAGATATCTGGCCTCGCGGCCGTCGGGCGATGACGACAAGCAGGGTCGAGGCTGACGATACGCGGTATGTTCCGCACCGAATGCAGCCGCACACCCGTACGTGTGCGATACTAGGACTCTGACCCGTTGTCAATCAGTCTTTTCGGAGGCCGGACTTGACAAGGGTCTTACTAGTGTCCGAAAGTTCCGGGGCGTTTCAGCGGCCCCGTGAAAGGCGAAACGTGACTCCTGCCACGACAAACAAATCCCGGACGAAGAAGACCGCCGTCGAACCGGAGATCGACGCCCAGGTCGACGAGACGCCCGAGAAGCCCGCGCCCAAGACCGCTGCGCAGCGTGCCGCGGCGAAGCGCGCTCCTGCCAAGAAGAAGAAGTCGGATGACATCGTCGAAGACGACGATGCCCCCGTCGCCGGTGCGGCCGAGGAGGCCGACGAGGACGACGACGACGCGAAGCCGAAGTTCACCGAGCCGCTGCCGACCGGCGCGATCGTCATCTCCTCGAACGACGACGAGGACGTCCCGGTCTACTCCACGCAGATCACCGGCGCGACGGCCGACCCCGTCAAGGACTACCTGAAGCAGATCGGAAAGGTCGCGCTGCTGAACGCGGCCGAAGAGGTCGAGCTCGCGATGCGCATCGAGGCCGGTCTGTTCGCCGAGGAGAAGCTCGCCGCGATGACCGCGGCGGAGAAGACCAGCCAGCTCGGACTCGACCTGCAGTGGGTCGCCCGTGACGGCCAGCGTGCGAAGAGCCACCTGCTCGGCGCCAACCTCCGCCTCGTCGTCTCGCTCGCCAAGCGCTACACCGGTCGCGGCATGCAGTTCCTGGATCTGATCCAGGAGGGCAACCTCGGCCTGATCCGCGCGGTCGAGAAGTTCGACTACACCAAGGGCTTCAAGTTCTCGACGTACGCCACCTGGTGGATCCGTCAGGCGATCACCCGTGCGATGGCCGACCAGGCCCGCACCATCCGCATCCCGGTGCACATGGTCGAGGTCATCAACAAGCTCGCCCGTGTCCAGCGTCAGATGCTGCAGGACCTCGGCAGGGAGCCCACTCCCGAGGAGCTCAGCCGCGAGCTCGACATGACGCCCGAGAAGGTCGTCGAGGTGCAGAAGTACGGCCGAGAGCCGATCTCCCTGCACACGCCGCTCGGTGAGGACGGCGACAGCGAGTTCGGCGACCTGATCGAGGACACCGAGGCCGTGGTCCCCGCTGACGCGGTCGGCTTCACGATGCTGCAGCGTCAGCTCGAGCAGCTGCTCGACTCTCTCTCCGAGCGCGAGGCCGGCGTGATCCGGATGCGCTTCGGCCTCGGCGACGGACAGCCGAAGACCCTCGACCAGATCGGCGACACCTTCGGCGTGACGCGTGAGCGCATCCGCCAGATCGAGTCGAAGACCATGGCCAAGCTGCGGCACCCGAGCCGGTCGCAGTCGCTGCGGGACTACCTCGAATGATGACGGGCGCACCTCAGGCGCGCTCGGCAGGCATCCGCTACGTCTTCCCCGTCCTGGCGGGCAAGCTCGCCCGGTTCGCCACGCGTCTGCGCGGCGGCGGATCGGCGTTTCCGGGGTACCTGACGAACAGACTCGCGCCGACGCTGCTTCCCACGCTCGCCGGACAGTTCCGGTACGGCGTCGTGTTCGTGCTCGGTTCCAACGGCAAGACCACGACGACGCACATGATCAGCGAGGTGCTGCGTGCACACGGTCTGACCGTGTTCACGAACCCGACGGGCGCGAATCTGCCGCAGGGCGTCACCAGCGCGCTGCTCGCTGATGCGACGCTCACCGGCCGCATCCGTGCCGACGTCGCCGTGCTCGAGATCGACGAGGGCTACGCAGCGGATCTCGCGGATCGGCTCTCGCCGTCCGTGATCCTCTCGCTGAACGTGCAGGTCGACCAGCTGTACCGCTTCTACGAGACCGAGCGCGTGGCCGACATGATGCTCGAGGCGTCGAAGCGCGCCACCGGTCATGTCATCGTGAACCGCGACGACCCGTACCTGAGCAAGATCGACACGAGCGCGATGCGCGGTGAGGTGTCGTTCTTCGGCGTCTCGCCCGAGCTCGTCGCGGCCTCAGCCCACGGCCTCGCGAATGCCGCGGACACCCGGAGCGGCAACGCCGGAATCCTCGACCACGACGCCTTCGCCGAGGTCGTCAGCGCCCGTGGTCGTGATGTGGTCGTCCGCGTCGACGGTGTGGACGCCGAGATCACCCTCCCCGCCCGCGGCCTGCACTACGCGGCCGACGCGGCCGCCGCGCTGACCGTGGCGTCGCGAGTCCTCGGACCCGACTTCACGGTGGAGAGCGCCGCGAAGGGCTTCGCGCAGATGGCGCCCGCGTACGGACGCGGCGAGGTCATCCCGCTCCGCCGCGACCCGGCGGGCGAGCAGGTCGAGTTCGTCATGTTCAAGAACGCGCCCAGCCTGCAGATGAACCTGGATGCGCTGGAGGGGGCCCCCGAGCGCGCCCTCATCGCGATCGACGAGGGCACCCCCGACGTCTCCTGGCTGTACGACGTCGACTTCGACGTGGTGAAGCGCATCGACGTCGTGACCGGGGAGAAGGCGTACCAGCTCGCTCTCAGCCTCGAGCACGCCGGCGTCGAGATCGGCGTCGTCGAGCCCGACATGGAGAAGGCCGTGGCGCTCATGCGGGCGCTCGAGCCCGCGGCCTCTGGCCGCCAGACCTGGTTCGTCAACTACGAGCTGATGATGATCGGGCGCAGGCTGCTCGGTCACGGAGATCAGGAGATTGCGCGCCGATGACCGACACCGTGCGAATCGTCCAGCTCTATCCGGTGGAGCTCGGCATCACTGGCGACCGCGGCAACGTGCGTGCCCTGCAGGTGCGTCTGGAGCGCGCCGGAGTGCCCGTCGACGTCGTCCGCGTCGGCATCGGGGAGGCACTCCCCGCGGATGCCGACATCATCGTGCTCGGCAACGGCCCCCTCTCCGCCATGCGCATCGTCGCAGACGACCTCCGGGCGCGCGCCGCGGAGCTCGAGAAGTTCGTCGAGGCTGGCCGTTCGCTCTTCGCGATCGGCGCGTCCGCCGAGCTCCTCAGCGAGGGCGTCGATCTGCTCGACGGTGAGATCCTGGACGGCCTCGGCCTGTTCCCGTTCCGTGTGGCGCGCACGCGCGACCGCAACGTCGGATACATCATCGCCGACGCCCCGTTCGGTCGAGTCATCGGATTCGAGGACCACGCCTCCCGCTGGACCCTCGGCCCGCAGGCCGAGGCCGCAGGCACCGTGGTGGCGGGCAAGGGCAGCTTCTCTCTTGACGGCGCGGCCGGCGAGATCGTCCGCAGGGGAGAGTCCTACGCGTCCAACGTGCAGGGTCCGGCTCTTCCGCTGAATCCGCAGTGGTCCGACGCGATCCTCACCGCGGTGACCGCACGGCGCGGCATCGCGTGGTCCGCCGGCGATGCGCACACGCATCTGAACGAGTACGCAGACGGAGCCCGCGCGGCCATCGAGCACCTCGTTCACAGCAAGGACTTCAGCACGATCGGTCTGTGATGATCAGCAGCGCGCTTCCCCGGGCGGTGATCTCGCGATCGGCGCTCACCGCATCCGCGGCGGCCGCTGTCGCCGCAGGAGGCCGAGTGGCCGATCTGCGCTCCGATGCCTGGGGGCACGGCATCCTCTCCGTCGCCCACGCGGTGACGATGGCGGGAGCCGAAGCGGTGCTCGTCGACTCGGCGAGTCAGGCCGAAGCCCTGTCCCTGGAGGGCATCGGCGCGGTCGTCGGCATCGAGCCCGACATCGACTCCGCGCGGCTCTACGGGCTGCCGGACGATGACGGCGTTCTGCTCACCGATCCCGTGATGCGGCTGGCAGGCCGCGTCATGTCGACCAAGAGGCTCAGACCCGGTGACGCCGTGTCCTACGGGTACACCCATCGCGCGACCGCGCACACCGTGGTCGCCCTGGTGACCGGCGGGTACGCGCAGGGAATCGTGCGAGCGCTCGGCAACAGAGCCCACGTTGAAGTCGACGGCAGAGAACGGCCCATCGTCGGCCGGGTGGCGATGGATGTCTGCGTCGTCGACCTGCAGGGCGAGGACGTTCCCGTGGGTACAGAGGTGACGTACTTCGGTGGACGAGGTCCTGCCGGACCCGCCCTCGCCGGGTGGAGGTCTGTGACGGGGCTTTCCGTCGCGGAACTCGTGACGGTCGCAGGGTCCCACGCCGAGAGGGAGTGGGAGTCATGACCCGTCCTCAGCTGCGACTGAGCAGCGCTCGCTTCATCGCGAACATCGACGCGGTGCGTGAGCGCATCTCGCCGTCCGAGCTGATGCTCGTGATGAAGGACGACGCGTACGGGCACGGGATCACCTGGGCCGTGGAGACCGCGGCGCGTACGAGCGTGGAGTGGTTCGGCAGCTACGACGTCCGCGGAGGTCTCGAGATCCGTCGCATCCTCGAGCGCCCGGCGCGCGTGTTCGCCTGGGCGACGGCGACGGACGACGAGATCGACGATGCGCTCCTGCAGCGGATCGACCTCGGGGTGGGCACCGATGAATACCTCGACCGGATCATCGCCAGGGCCGTCGCCCTCGGACTCTGCGCGCGCATCCACCTGAAGATCGACACCGGGCTGCACCGCAACGGCGTGCTGCCCGAGGACTGGGCCGCGGTCGTGGAGCGCGCCCGTGCGGCCGAGGCATCCGGCGCCATCGAGCTGGTCGGTGTCTGGAGTCACCTCGCGGAGGCGAGCGATGCCGAGGACGACGACGCCCAGAATGCCTTCCTCGACGCTGTGCAGGTCGTGAACGCGTCCGGCGCTGCTCCGGAAGCCCTCCACCTCACCGCCTCAGCGGCGTCGTGGTGGCGTCCTGAGCTGCGCGGATCCGTCTCCCGGATCGGGGCGTTCTGCTACGGCGTCCGTTCGGCTGACGGCCCTGAGCTCGACGGGATCCTGCCGGTGGCGGAGCTCACCGCGACGGTTGTCGAGATCGCAGACGGTGCCGCGGTGATCGGCATCGGCAGTTTCGACGGCCTGCTCTCGACCCTCGCGGGCATGCCCGTCGGGACGGAGTCCGGAACTCGGCTGCTCACGAGCATCGGCCACACCACATCCGTGATGTCCGACGCGGCCGACCTCGCGGTCGGCGACACCGTCTGGATCTTCGGTGCCGGCGCTCACGGAGAGGTGAGCGCGACCTCGCTCGCGGAGCGGGTCGACACGGTGGGCGAGGAGATCCTCACCCGTCTCACCTCACGCGTGCGCCGCGTGGTCATCGACTGACGCACGCGGCGCCGGTCGGGAGCAGAGAGTCAGGCCTCGATGAGGCGAGCGGTCTCGTCGTGCCAGCTCGTCGCGATGCTGCGGAGCTTCTCTTCGTACTTGCGTCCGTGGTGAGCGCAGAAGAGCAGCTCGGAACCGTTGACGACCGCCGCGATGTAGGCCTGAGCGCCACACGAATCACAGCGATCCATGGCGGTCAGGCGGAACTCGACGGCGGAGGTCTCACGTTCGGTCGTTGCATTCATCTCGGTGCCTCCTTGGGTGTCGGGTTCACTGTCGGGGTGTGCTCAATACAACCACGCGCAACCTGTACGCATGCCCGGCTTACGGCGTGTTTCGCTCAGCGCGTACGCCGCGGTGGCCGTCTGGCGCAGATCGGGGAGTGTCTGCGGCTCTGGAGGGGGTCGCGAGAATAGAATCGGAGATTGTGACCGCCGAGTATTCCGCCCATCATCTCCAGGTGCTTGAAGGGCTCGAGGCCGTCCGGAAGCGCCCAGGCATGTACATCGGCTCCAACGGCTCGCCCGGCCTCATGCACTGCCTCTGGGAGATCATCGACAACGCCGTCGACGAGGCCGTCGCGGGCAACGGCTCGAAGATCGACATCATCCTGCACGCCGACGGCAGCGTCGAGGTGCACGACAAGGGCCGCGGCATCCCCGTCGACGTCGAACCGCGCACGGGTCTGACCGGTGTCGAGGTGGTCTTCACCAAACTGCACGCCGGCGGCAAGTTCGGCGGCGGCTCGTACGCGGCATCCGGAGGCCTGCACGGTGTCGGCGCCTCCGTCGTGAACGCGCTCTCCGAGCGGCTCGACGTCGAGGTCGACCGCGGCGGCAAGACCTACGCGATGTCCTTCCACCGGGGTGAGCCGGGGAACTTCGCCGACACGGGGGAGAAGCGCCCCGACGCGCCGTTCACGCCGTTCCAGGACAAGAGCGAGCTGCGCGTCATCGGAAAGGCCCCCCGCGGTGTCACCGGCACCCGCATCCGGTACTGGGCAGATCGGCAGATCTTCACCAAGGACGCGGCCTTCCAGCTCCCCGATCTGGAGACCCGCGCACGGCAGACCGCGTTCCTCGTCCCCGGCCTCGAACTCGTCGTCCGCGATGAGCGCGCCGAGGAGAAGAACGAGACCTCGTATCACTACGAGGGCGGCATCTCCGAGTTCGTCGAGTACCTCGCCTCCGATGCGCCGGTGACCGACACATGGCGCATCCAGGGCGAGGGCACCTTCAAGGAGACCGTGCCGGTGCTGCAGGCCGACGGTCACATGGTCGCCACCGAGGTCGAGCGCGTGTGCGCGGTCGACATCGCGATGCGCTGGGGAACCGGCTACGACACGACGACACGCTCATTCGTGAACATCATCGCGACCCCGAAGGGCGGAACGCATCAGCAGGGCTTCGAACAGGAGCTCCTCAAGGTGCTGCGCACGCAGGTCGAGCAGAACGCCCGACGGCTGAAGGTCGGCAACGACAAGCTCGAGAAGGACGACGTGCTGGCGGGGCTCACCGCCGTGCTCACCGTCAACGTGCCGGAGCCGCAGTTCGAGGGCCAGACGAAGGAGGTGCTCGGCACTCCCGCTGTGCGCCAGATCGTCGCTCAGGTGCTCCGGAAGGACCTCGGCGACCGCTTTAGCTCGACGAAGCGCGACGACAAGAGCCAGGCCGTTCAGCTGCTCGACAAGATCGTCGCCGAGATGAAGGCGCGCGTCTCCGCGCGCGCACACAAGGAGACGCAGCGCCGCAAGAACGCGCTGGAGTCGTCCACACTGCCGACCAAGCTCGTCGACTGCCGCACGAACGACGTGGAGCGCAGCGAGCTCTTCATCGTCGAGGGCGACTCGGCGCTCGGCACGGCGAAGAACGCGCGCAACAGCGAGTTCCAGGCGCTGCTGCCTATCCGCGGAAAGATCCTCAACGTGCAGAAGGCCTCGGTCGGAGACATGCTCTCCAACGCCGAGTGCGCCTCGATCATCCAGGTGATCGGCGCCGGATCGGGGCGCAGCTTCGACATCGACGCCGCGCGCTACGGCAAGGTCATCCTGATGAGCGACGCCGACGTCGACGGCGCCCACATCCGCACGCTGCTGCTCACCCTCTTCTTCCGCTACATGCGGCCGCTGATCGAGCAGGGGCGCGTGTTCGCCGCCGTGCCGCCGCTGCACAGGGTCATCGTGATGAACCCGGGGTCCAAGCCGAACGAGACGATCTACACGTACAGCGAGCAGGAGATGCACGCGCTGCTGACGAAGCTGAAGAAGTCGGGCAAGCGCTGGCACGAGCCGATCCAGCGGTACAAGGGTCTCGGCGAGATGGACGCCGAACAGCTCGCGACCACCACGATGGATCGTGGCGGACGTCTGCTCCGGCGGGTGCGCATGGAGGATGCGGAGGCCGCAGGCCGCGTCTTCGAACTGCTCATGGGCAACGAGGTCGCCCCTCGTCGCGAGTTCATCATCGAGTCGTCCGACCGTCTGTCGCGCGAGGCGATCGACGCCTGAGTCGTCGCGGAGGCCGGTCATGGGGCAGTTGGACGGATTCCTCGATCGGCCGGGCTCCCGCATCGCGTTCGCGGACCACGGCGGACGAGGCCGTCCGATCGTGCTCACCCACGGCGCGGGCATGGACCACCGTATGTACGACGATCAGGTGAGAGCGCTGTCCGCGGCCGGCTTCCGGCCGATCGTCTGGGATCTGCGCGGTCATGGGGAGTCGACCCTGGTCGGGCGACGGTTCACCGCGGAGGATGCCGTCGGCGACCTGAAGGCGCTGCTCGCATCGATCGGAACCGAAGGCGCCGTTCTCGTCGGGCACTCCCTGGGCGGCAACCTCTCCCAGGCAGTGATCCGCGAAGCACCTTCGGCCGCACACGGACTGGTCGTGATCGACGCGAGCTGGAACGCCGGACCGCTGTCCGCGATCGAGCGCTTCGCTCTGCGCATCGCGGCGCCCTCGTTGGCCATGATCCCCGCTCGGGTGCTCCCCGGACTCATGGCGAGAGCGTCGGCGACCACCCCGGCGGCCGTCGCCCGCACGGAGGAGGTCTTCGCGCGGATGCCCAAGCGCGTGTTCCTCGACGTCTGGCGCGCCACCGCCTCGCTGATCGCTCCGGAGCCCGGCTATCGCACGCCGGTTCCCCTCGGTCTGATGCGGGGTGCAGAAGACAGGACGGGCAACATCTCCACCGCGATGCCTGCCTGGGCCGATGCCGAGGGTGTCGTCGAGCACGTCATCGCGGGTGCAGGGCACATCGTCACCTGGGATGCACCGGACGCCGCCTCGACGGCGCTTCTGCGCATCCTGGACGGTGCCGCCTTCAGGGGCCGAGTCTCCTGAGAAGCGGGGAGCGGCAGACCCCGCACAGACTCCCGGCTCGCGCGGTCTGCGCGACGTGAGGGCGATGGGCGTTCTCGGTCGCGCTCATCCCGGCCCCTCGGGGGCGCCGGTTCAGACGATCGTGCGACCGATGGAGCCGATCACGCCGTCGATCGGCTGGCCAGACGCGTCGCGGCGAGAGCCGCTCTCGGGGAGCTTGCGGACCGCACCGGTCGGATCGACGGCGAGTGCGGGGTCCGGCCCCACCCACGCCACCGTGAGCCGGTCCTCGCCCTTCAGGAAGGCGTGCGCGCGGACACCGCCCGTGGCACGGCCCTTGGCCGGGTACTCCGCGAAGGAGGAGACCTTGGCGCGTCCCGGCTCGGTGCCGGGCAGAGCGCTGTCGGCGCCCGACACGGTGGCGACGACGGCCTCGGCCTCTGGGGACACCGCGCCGAAGAACAGCACCGAGGCGCCGGCTCCGAGCTTGACGCCCGCCATGCCGCCGGCCGGTGCGCCCTGCGGACGCACCGCGGATGCTCCGAACCGCAGCAGCTGCGCATCCGTCGTGATGAACACGAGCTCGGCGTCGTCCGGCGCTTCGGCGGCTCCGACCACGGTGTCGCCGGGCTTCATCCCGATGACCTCGAGATCCGGGCGCACGGGGAGGGTCGAGGGGACGATGCGCTTGACCGTGCCCTGTGCGGTGCCGAGGGCGATCGGCGTGTCGCTGTCGAAGCGCACGAAGCCGATGACGCGTTCTCCGCGCGTCGTGACGCCCAGATAGTCCCGCAGCGGGGTTCCCGCGGCGAGCTGCACCGACGTCGACGGCACCGACGGCAGATCGACGGGGGAGAAGCGCAGGACGCGCCCTTCGCTGGTCAGCGCACCGAGATCCGCACGCACGGTCGTCTGGACCGTCGTGAGGATCGCATCGTGCTTGCTGCGGCGCGCCGGCGCCGTCAGCTCCTGCCCCTCGGCGAGGTCGACGCGCACGGCACGACCGGTCGTGGAGAGAACGAGCACGGTCGGGGCGTCGGCGATCTGCAGATCGGGGGCGCCCTTCGCGGCCCGCGGCTTCGGAGGGGCGGCGTTCATGAGCAGCGTGCGCCGGGGGGTGCCGTAGGCGTCGGCCACGGCATCCAGCTCCCTCGCCACGGCAGCTCGCAGCAGCACCGGGCTCGCCAGAAGCTCCTGCAGCGCGGCGATCTCCGCGCGCAGCGCATCGCGCTCGGCCTCCAGCTCGATCCGGGAGAACTTCGTGAGGCGACGCAGCCGCAGCTCGAGGATGTACTCGGCCTGCAGCTCGCTGAGGTCGAACACCGACCGCAGGCGGGTGCGCGCCTGCTCGGAGTCGTCGGACGAGCGGATGACCTGGATGACCTCGTCGATGTCGAGGATCGCGATGAGCAGACCTTCGACGAGGTGCAGGCGCTCCTCACGGCGGGCGAGGCGGTAGCGGCTGCGGCGCGTGATGACCTCGAGGCGGTGCGCCACGTAGACGCTGAGCATCTCCTTGAGGCCGAGCGTCCGCGGCTGTCCGTCGACCAGGGCGACGTTGTTGATGCTGAAGGAGTCCTCCAGCGGGGTCAGCCGGTAGAGCTGATCGAGCACGGCGTTCGGGTCGAAGCCCGTCTTGATGCCGATCGCGACGCGAAGGCCGTGGTTGCGGTCGGTGAGGTCGGTGACGTCGCTGATGCCCTGCAGCTTCTTCGACTGCACCGCGTCGCGGATCTTCTCGATGAGGCGCTCGGGGCCGACCATGTACGGCAGCTCCGAGACGATGATGCCGGTGCGGCGCGGGCCGAGCGGCTCGACGGAGACCTTGCCGCGCACCTTGAGCGCACCGCGTCCGGTCGTGTAGGCGTCCTTGACGCCGTCGAGGCCCATGAGGATGCCGCCGGAGGGGAAGTCCGGCCCCGGCACGAACTCCATGAGCTCCTCGGTGGAGGCGTCGGGGTTCTCCAGCAGATGCGTCGCCGCGGCGACGACCTCGATGAGGTTGTGCGGCGCCATGTTCGTCGCCATGCCGACCGCGATGCCGCTGGCGCCGTTCACGAGCAGATTGGGGAAGGCCGCGGGGAGGACAGACGGCTGCTGGAACTGCCCGTCGTAGTTCGGGATGAAGTCGACGACGTCCTCGTCGAGGTTCTCCGTGAGGGCCATGGCAGGCGACGCGAGACGGGCCTCGGTGTACCGCGCGGCCGCGGGGCCGTCGTCGAGCGAGCCGAAGTTGCCGTGCCCGTCGACGAGGGGCACGCGCAGTGCCCACTCCTGGGCCAGGCGGACGAGGGCATCGTAGATGGCCGAATCGCCGTGAGGATGCAGCTTTCCCATCACCTCGCCGACGACGCGGGCGCTCTTGACGTGTCCGCGGTCGGGACGAAGACCCATCTCGGCCATCTGGTACAGGATGCGTCGCTGCACGGGCTTGAGACCGTCGCGGGCGTCGGGCAGAGCGCGCGAGTAGATAACCGAGTAGGCGTACTCGAGGAACGAGCCCTGCATCTCGCTTTCGAGGTCGATGTCCTGGATTCGTTCCGGGGCGAGCTCGGGCGGCGGGGTTTTCGGCATGGAGTTCCTGAGGGCGTAGATGGAGCCTGTGTCAGACTGGCTCGGATGTCCCTCATGCTACCGTCCGAGTCCCCGACAGCCCGGAGCGTCGTCGGGGTGGCGGACGACCTGTTCGCGTCCCTGCGCGGTGAGTCCGCGGTGCTGCCGCGGGCGGACTCCGTCGTGCTCGTCCTCATCGACGGCCTCGGGGCCATCAGCCTGCGAGCTCACGCCGGACACGCGCGGAGCCTGACGGCGGGGATGGCGAAGAAGGACGTCGCCCACTCGGTGTTCCCCTCGACAACGGCGGCCGCCCTGACGAGCATCCTCACAGGGGTGTGGCCCGGCGAGCACGGCCTCGTGGGATACCGCGTGCTCGACCGCGAGCGCGATGTGCTGGTCAATCAGCTGTCCGGGTGGGAGTCGGAGGGCATCGACCCCGCCGTGTGGCAGTCGGCGCCCACGGTGTTCGAACGCGGACGCGCCGAGGGCAGGCCGGTCTTCGCCGTGGGGGTCGCCGCCTACGCGGGCAGCGGGTTCACGCGGGCCACGCTGCGCGGTGCGGACTTCGTCGCGGCGCAGTCGCCCGCGGATCGCGTCGAGGCCGCCTACGAGCTCGCGGAGCGCCATCCCGGCGCCCTCGTCTACTGCTACCTTCCCGAGGTCGACAAGGCGGGGCACAAGCACGGCATCGCGTCGCGCCAATGGGTGTCGGCGCTCGAGGACGTGGACGCCGCGCTCGCACGCAGGATCCCCCCGGGCGTCGGTGTCATCGTGACCTCCGACCACGGGATGGTGGACGTGCCGAGCCATCGGCAGACGGTGCTGGAGGCCGAGCACCTCGACGGAGTACGGCACGTCGGAGGAGAGCCGCGGATGCTCCACGTGTATCTGCAGCCCGAGAGCGACGTCGATGCCGTCCTCTCGCGGTGGCGGTCGGACCTCGACGGCGTCGCCGACATCGGGTCGAAGGCCGAGGCCATCGCTTCGGGACTCTTCGGGCAGACGGTGACGGATGCCGCGGCATCCCGGATCGGCGACCTGCTCGTCGTCGCGCGAGGGAGCGGGGCCGTGTACGACGGGACCGCCGCCGATCAGCGCAGCCGGGGGATGGTCGGGCAGCACGGCGGACTCACTCCCGAGGAGCGCCAGGTGCCTCTGCTGCGATTCGGCGCGTTCGCTCGCTGAGCGGTCGCGCGCGGATCACTCGTCGGTGCGCGCTCCGAAGACGATCTCGTCCCACGACGGCATCGCGTTGCGGCGACGGCGGCGTCCGTTGTCCTGCGCGGGCTCGGGGGTGGGCTCCGGCTCGTCCTCCGGCTCGTCCTGAGACGATTCGAGAGCGTCGAACAGGGCGATCGGACTCGGCTCCGGCGAACGATCCTCGTCGTCAGCGTCGATGAGGGGCGCGCTCTCACGCTGGCCGCGACGACGGCGCAGAGCCTCGAGCAGGTCGGCCGTCTCCGGGCTGGTCGTCTGGGACTCCGGTGCGCGCTTGATCGCGGCATCCTGAGCGGCGGACGGGGAGCGCTCCGGGAGGCTCGGGTCCTCGACGTCGGCCTCCGGCGTCGGGACGAGACGGGGTCCGAAGGCGCCGGAGTCGAAGCGGCTCTCGTCCTTGTAGGGCGACGCGGGGCGCTCCGCGTCCACGGCGCGCAGCCGGGGGATGAGGCCTTCGGGCAGGGATCCCTGGCGGGAGAGCTGGGTGGCGTCGGCGTTCAGCGGTGCGAGAGCGCTGCGGCGCGGGTCGAAGCTCCAGCGCGCATCGTGCTCGACCTCGTTCGCCGTGAACTCGAGCTTGACGATCCAGCCGCTCTCGTCCTTCCAGCTCGCCCAGCGCTCGGCGGACGCCTCGAGCTCTGCGAGCTTGGCGCGGATGGCGGTGCCGAACGTCGGCTGGGCATCGGGTTCGACTTCGCTGCCGATGAGGACCGGCACGGCGAGCGCCTGCCCGATGACGTGCTCGCGCTCGGCGAGCACTGGCCCTTCGAACCGTGCGACGTCATCGACGCCGATGCCGAGGAGCTCGGCGACCTCCGGTGCCGTGAGTCCGGCGCGGATCTGCGCCTGGATGTCGCGGGGGCTGGCGGCGAGGCGCTGCACGACGGGCTCGCTCTGTCGCGTCGCGCGGCGGATCTCCCGGTGCAGCACGTCGTCGATGGGCAACGCGAACCGCGCGCCCGATTCGGTCGCGAGTACCAGCACTCCTGCTTCAGTGCCGACGATGGTGACGTTTTCCATGCGAATGCCCCTCTGGTGGGTGTGCTTTCATGGTGTCACGCATGATCCGGCAGGGCCGGGAATACCCTGGGCGTGCCGTGAGTTTGCTCTGTCGCATGCGAGGGCATTTGCGAAATCTCTCGCGGTCATGCAAACTATGGCCGCCGAATACCCGACGGCGCATCCCGACCACTCGCACCATGAAAGTGGAGATTTACCACATGGCAACCGATTACGACGCTCCCCGCAAGAGCGAAGACGACTCCGAGTCGATCGAAGCCCTCAAGGAGCGTGTGCCGGACAAGCTCTCCGGCTCGACCGGGGACGAGGACTCGGACAACCCGTCCAGCTTCGACCTCCCGGGTGCCGATCTGTCCGACCTGGAGCTCGACGTCGTCGTGCTCCCCGCTCAGGAGGACGAGTTCACCTGCATGAGCTGCTTCCTCGTGAAGCACCGCTCGCAGCTCGACCACGAAGACGCTTCCGGTCCGATCTGCAAGGAGTGCGCTGCCTGACGCAGCGACACGCGATCGTCACGCGCTCTGAACCTCACGGTTCAGGGCGCGTCGTCGTATCCGGGCGCTGGTCGCCGCGGTGCCGGAGGGGCCGGCCGGTCGCGACGGTTCAGCTCGCGAGCGGACGCACGATGGATCAGTCGGTGACGGGCCGGGCGGCGCGGATCGCCGCGGCGAGGCGGTCGGGGGTCCGCGTCGAGATCGTCCAGGTGTCGACAGGGTCGTCCGGATCGATGTTGGGGACGGTCACGACGCCGTCGATACCGCCGCGGATGAGGTGCCAGCCCCGTGCGGGGAGCCGCGGGCCGCGAGCCTGGCGCGCCTCGTCGCCGGTGAAGGCTTCGGGATCGCCGAGGAAACGCGCGTCGATGTGGGCCCTGCCGGCGCGCAGCACGGTGCCATCGACGGACAGCACCGGAGTGAAGCCGATGAACGCGGCGACGAGCGCAGCCGACACGGCGGCGCCGGCGAGGAGAGCCACGGTCGAGCCGACCGGAACGAAGATCAGAGACACCATGGGGCCCGCGAGGGCGACGGTCACGAGCAGCCAGAGGCTCGGCGACAGCCGCTCGCGGTAGAGCGGACGTGTCTGTGGGGCGCGGTTCTGCATTAGCCTCGTGGGGTGACTGAATCGGTGGACATCCCCATTATCGCCCCTGTGCTGAACGACGCCGCCGTCGTTCCCGGTTACGCGCACCCCGGAGACGCCGGAGCCGACCTCGTCGCTGCGGAGGCCGTGCACCTCGGACCGGGCGAGCGCGCGCTCGTCGCGACCGGCGTCCGCATCGCCCTGCCCGAGGGATACGCCGCGTTCGTGGTGCCGCGCAGCGGCCTCGCCGCCAAGCACGGGATCTCGATCGTGAACTCCCCTGGGACGGTGGATGCCGGCTACCGCGGGGAGATCAAGGTGAGCCTGATCAACACCGACATCCGCAGCGCGTACGATGTGGCCGTCGGCGATCGCATCGCCCAGCTGATCATCATGCCGGTGACCCGAGCGACCTTCATCCCCGTCGAGGAGCTGCCAGACAGCGTCCGCGGCGAGGGCGGATTCGGATCCACCGGATACCAGGCAGCATCCCACCAGAACGAAGCAGGACAAGGCTGATGACTGACAACAACGCCACCCCGTCGAAGTCGGCGCCCGACAACCGGGCCACCGAGGGCCCCCTGGACGACTCCGAGGCGAATCCCGTCCGCCCGTACATCGACCTCGGCGGCATCAAGATCCTCCCGCGGGAGGGGCTCAACCTGCGCCTCGAGGTCGAGGAGCAGACCAAGCGCATCGTCGCCGTCGGACTCGACTACGCGGACTCCTCACTGCAGGTGCAGCCCTTCGCCGCACCGCGCTCCGGGGGTCTGTGGGACGAGACCCGCGTGCAGCTGCGCGACCAGGTCAAGGCCCAGGGCGGCCGGGTCGAGGAGCGCGACGGCCCCCTCGGCAAGGAGCTGCTCGCCGAGGTGCCTGCACCCGCCAACGAGGGCTCCGAACTGCGCCTCGCGCGCTTCATCGGCATCGACGGCCCCCGCTGGTTCCTGCGCGGCGTGATCGGCGGTGCCGCGGCATCCGACCTGGAGGCCGCCGCCAAGGTCGAGGACCTGTTCCGCTCGATCGTGGTCGTCCGCGGAGGCGCTCCCATGCCGCCGCGCGACCTGATCCCGCTGAAGATGCCGGCGACCCCGGGCTCCGCGTGAGCGCAGCAGAGCCCGACGACCAGCGCGAGCCCTCCGCATCCGAGATCCTCGGGGCGGCGCTCGGCGGCGCTGCGCGGCGTGCAGGGCTCGATCCCGCCGACAGCGCGAGCACGCAGAAAGTCGTCTGGTCCGCCATGGGCGGCTGGCGCGGCATCCTGGAGTCGGTCCTGCCGAGCCTCGCATTCGTGATCCTGTTCACCATCCGCCCCGAGCCGCTCGTCCTGGCACTGGGGGTGTCCGTCGGTCTCGCCGCCGTGTTCACGATCATCCGGCTGCTGCAGAAGTCGCCGCCGTCGGCCGCGATCGGCGGTCTCGTCGCCGCTGCGGCCGCCGCCGGTCTCGCGCTCTGGACGGGCCGAGGACAGGACAACTTCGTCCCCGGTCTCATCACGAACGCCGCCTACGGGACGGTGCTGCTGATCTCGGCGCTGATCGGATGGTCGCTCATCGGCCTGGCGGTCGGGTTCCTCATGGGCGACGGCACCGCATGGCGCAGGGATCGCCGGAAGAAGCGCGCGTTCCTGTGGCTCGGGCTCGCCTGGTCCGCGCTGTTCTTCGCGCGGCTGGCCGTGCAGTTCCCGCTCTACCTCGCGGGGGAGGTCACCGCGCTCGGCACGCTGAAGCTGATCATGGGGCTTCCGCTGTTCGCTCCCATGATCGCCGTCACGTGGCTCGTGGTCCGAGCGCTCTACCCCCGCGAGTCGGTTGCCGAGTCCTCTTCCGAGGCATGATAGATTTATCTTGACATCAAGATAAATTGCAGGCTTTCGCCCGAGGCCCGCGGGGAGCAGACTGGGTTAGGT
Source organism: Microbacterium sp. MYb72 (assembly GCF_002979415.1). Classification (GTDB taxonomy): domain Bacteria; phylum Actinomycetota; class Actinomycetes; order Actinomycetales; family Microbacteriaceae; genus Microbacterium; species Microbacterium natoriense. The sequence continues at coordinate 139,024 of NZ_PCOT01000005.1, forward strand.
CCACCTTGCTAGCCGGACGGCGTCGGAGGCGAGCAAGATGGAGGCGCCTGTCGCTCCCATCCGAATAGAAGGAGACGGATTCGTGTCCACGGTGAACAGCTTCGGTGCCAAGAGCACCCTGACGGTCGGCAGCACCGACTACGAGATCTTCCGCATCGACACGGTGCCCGGTTTCGACAAGCTCCCCTTCAGCCTCAAGGTGCTCCTTGAGAACCTGCTTCGCACCGAGGACGGCGCGAACGTGACGAAGGCGCAGATCGAGGCGCTCGGGTCGTGGGATGCCGCGGCGGAGCCGAACACCGAGATCCAGTTCACGCCGGCGCGCGTGGTCATGCAGGACTTCACGGGTGTTCCCTGCATCGTCGACCTCGCCACGATGCGCGAGGCCGTGACGGCGCTGGGCGGCGACGCGAACAAGATCAACCCGCTCTCGCCGGCCGAGATGGTCATCGACCACTCCGTGATCGCCGACCTCTTCGGCTCGGAGAACGCTCTCGAGCGCAACGTCGAGATCGAGTACGAGCGCAACGGCGAGCGCTACCAGTTCCTGCGCTGGGGCCAGACGGCCTTCCAGGACTTCAAGGTCGTTCCTCCCGGCACCGGCATCGTGCACCAGGTGAACATCGAGCACCTCGCCAAGGTCATCTACGACCGGAACGTGAACGGCGTCCTGCGCGCCTACCCCGACACGTGCGTCGGCACCGACTCGCACACCACGATGGTCAACGGCCTCGGCGTGCTCGGCTGGGGCGTCGGCGGCATCGAGGCAGAGGCGGCCATGCTCGGCCAGCCCGTGTCGATGCTCATCCCGCGCGTCGTCGGCTTCAAGCTGTCCGGCGAGATCCCGGCCGGCGTCACCGCGACCGACGTCGTGCTGACCATCACCGACCTGCTGCGCAAGCACGGCGTGGTCGGCAAGTTCGTCGAGTTCTACGGCGAGGGCGTCGCATCCGTCCCGCTCGCGAACCGCGCCACCATCGGCAACATGTCTCCGGAGTTCGGCTCCACGGCCGCGATCTTCCCGATCGACGACGTCACCCTCGACTACCTGCGCCTCACCGGTCGCAGCGAAGAGGCCGTCGCGCTCGTCGAGGCGTACGCCAAGGAGCAGAAGCTCTGGCACGACGCGTCGCACGAGCCCGTGTTCAGCGAGTACCTCGAGCTCGACCTCGGCACCGTCGTGCCGTCGATCGCCGGCCCGAAGCGCCCGCAGGACCGCATCCTCCTCTCGGAGGCGAAGTCGCAGTTCGAGCACGACATCCTCAGCTACGCGACCCCGTCGACCTCCGACGACCTCGTCGACCTCGAGGGCAAGCACTCGTTCCCGGCATCCGACCCCGGTCAGGTCCCCGGAGAGGAAGCCCCGACGACCCGTCCGGTGCACATCAACAGCGGTGCGCCCGCCAACGCGTCGAAGCCGGTTCCGGTGACCACGCCGTCGGGGGAGAAGTACATCCTCGACAACGGCGCGGTGACCCTCGCGGCCATCACCTCGTGCACCAACACGTCGAACCCGTCGGTCATGATCGCCGCCGGTCTCGTGGCCCGCAAGGCGCTCGAGAAGGGCCTCAAGCAGAAGCCCTGGGTCAAGACGACGCTCGGCCCCGGCTCCAAGGTCGTCACCGACTACTACGAGAAGTCCGGTCTCGACAAGGACCTCGAGGGTCTCGGCTTCTACACGGTCGGCTACGGCTGCACGATCTGCATCGGCAACTCGGGTCCGCTGATCGAGGAGGTCTCCGAGGCGATCAACTCGCACGACCTCGCCGTGACCGCGGTGCTCTCCGGAAACCGCAACTTCGAGGGCCGCATCAGCCCCGACGTCAAGATGAACTACCTGGCGAGCCCGCCTCTGGTCATCGCCTACGCACTCGCCGGTTCGATGCACTTCGACTTCGACAACGACGCCCTCGGGAAGGGCTCCGACGGCAACGACGTGTTCCTCAAGGACATCTGGCCGACGCCCGAAGAGGTGCAGGAGATCGTCGACTCGTCCATCTCTCGCGACCAGTTCATCAAGCAGTACGCGACGGTGTTCGACGGCGACGAGCGCTGGCGCAGCCTCCCCACTCCGGATGACGCGATCTTCCAGTGGGACGAGGACTCGACGTACGTCCGCAAGGCTCCGTACTTCGACGGCATGACGATGGAGCTCACCCCGGTGCGCGACATCCAGGGCGCCCGCGTGATGGCGACGCTCGGCGACTCGGTCACCACCGACCACATCTCGCCGGCCGGAAACATCAAGCCGGGCACGCCGGCCGCGAAGTACCTCGAGGCGCACGGCGTCGACCGCAAGGACTTCAACTCCTTCGGCTCGCGCCGAGGCAACCACGAGGTCATGATCCGCGGCACGTTCGCGAACATCCGCCTGAAGAACCTCCTGGTCTCCGCCGTCAACGACGGTCAGGTCATCGAGGGCGGCTTCACGCGCGACTTCACCCAGCCTGACGGCCCGCAGTCGTACATCTACGACGCGAGCATGAACTACCAGGAGCAGGGCACACCGCTCGTCATCTTCGGCGGCAAGGAGTACGGCTCCGGCTCGTCGCGCGACTGGGCGGCCAAGGGCACCAGCCTCCTGGGCGTGAAGGCGGTCATCACCGAGAGCTTCGAGCGCATCCACCGCTCGAACCTCATCGGCATGGGCGTCGTCCCGCTGCAGTTCCCCGCGGGGGAGAGCTGGGAGTCGCTGGGCCTCGACGGCACCGAGATCGTCTCGATCACGGGTCTCGAAGAGCTCAACAACGGCGTGACCCCGAAGACCGTCCGCGTGACCGCCACCCCGAGCGAGCACTCGCCCGAGGGCAAGCAGGTCGTGGAGTTCGACGCGGTCGTCCGCATCGACACCCCCGGTGAGGCGGACTACTACCGCAACGGCGGCATCCTGCAGTACGTGCTGCGCTCGCTGGTCTGATCAGCTGCTGACAAGGCGCCCCGCTCGGCTTCGGCCGCGCGGGGCGCCTTGTCGTCGTGCGATCGCGTCACGCGAACATCTGGCGCAGCTTGGTGATGTCCCCGGCGTCGAGAAAGGCGCTGATCAGGTCAGCATCAGCCTCCACAGGGAACATCGGCGCGAGCGTCTTCGTCCAGATCCTGCGCATCGTGTCCACGTCGCCGGCGTTCGCCGCCTTGCGCATGTCGACGATCGCCTGCTGATAGGGGATCTGCTGAAAGCCCTCGGGAGCGTCGGGCGGCTGGAGGAAGGGGACATTCGGCACGTTCGGATCCTGCGTGAGGCGGAGCACCTGGCCGGGGTAGATGTCGCGGGAGTGATTGAACATGTCGAGTGCACCGGCTTCGATGCACAGCCTCTCGCCGATCATGATGAGCCCATCGCCCGGAGCGACGGTGTAGGTCGTGATGGCGCCGCTCTCGTCGGCGCCCACGGTGCCTTCGGCGTAAGGGCGAGGGCCGCGGTCCTCGACGATTCCGGCGATCTGTGCGGTCATGCGCCCCCAGTTGATCTGCGCCGGCCGCTCGCAGCCGTCGAACGGATCGACGGGGGCGGGGGACGGCGTGTCCGCGGGCGTCTCGACAGGGCGAGGGGCGGCGGTATCGTCCGGAGCGGCAGCGGCCTGGCCGAACAGCGACCAGCCGCCGACTGTCGACGTGGCCGCCGCGATCGCCGGGGCAGCGATCGCGGCGAGGCCCGCGACGGTGAGCGCGGACACCGCGACCGCGATCTTCTGCGAACGGTTCATGGCCATGAGCTTCGCACGGATCGCCCACCTGGCGCCAGGTTCTTCCCCAGCGCCGCGCGATAGGATCGTAGCGGCCTTCGAACCGGAACTCGGATGCCGCGTACAGAGCCTGTGAGGAGGCGCAGATGCCCATTCTTCCGAGCATCTCAGGACCCCGAGATCTGGACGCCCTGTCCACTGAGCAGCTGATCGAACTCGCTGCGGAGGTCCGCGACTTCCTCGTGGAGAACGTGTCCCGCACGGGCGGCCACCTGGGGCCGAACCTGGGTGTCGTCGAGCTCACGATCGCACTGCACCGGGTCTTCTCCTCGCCCGACGATCCGTTCATCTTCGACACTGGTCACCAGTCGTACGTACACAAGCTGCTCACAGGGCGGCAGGACTTCTCCGATCTCCGGGTCCGCGGCGGTCTCGCAGGGTACCCGCAGCGCAGCGAGAGCCCGCACGACGTCGTCGAGTCGTCGCACGCCTCGAGCTCGCTGAGCTGGGCCGACGGCGTCTCTCGCGCTCTCACCGCGACCGGTCGCGCCGACCGCCATGTTGTCGCCGTGGTCGGCGACGGCGCCCTCACGGGCGGCATGACGTGGGAGGCGCTGAACAACATCTCCGACGACAACGACCGCAACCTCGTGATCGTCGTGAACGACAACGGGCGCTCCTACGCGCCGACCATCGGCGGAATGTCCCGCTACCTCAACCGCGTGCGCACCGCGGCGGCGTACAAGGACCTGCACCGCAAGTCCGACCGCCTGTTCCGGGCCTTCGGGCCGGTCGGTCGCGCGGTGTTCCGCGGCGTGCGCGGCGGAACGCACGGGTTCCTCTCCCGCTTCACGAACAACGAAGCGCTCTACTCGAACCTCGACATCAAGTACCTCGGCCCGGTGGACGGACACGATCTGCCGGCGCTGCTGGAGACGCTCGAGCTCGCGAAGTCGTACGGGGCCCCGGTCATCGTGCACGCGATCACCGAGAAGGGCAGGGGCTATCAGCCGGCGCGTGATGACGAGGCCGACCAGTTCCATGCCGTCGGCAGGATCGATCCGGTGACGGGGGAGACGCTCTCCTCCGGCGGGTTGGGGTGGACCGATGTGTTCTCGAAGGCTCTCGTCGATGTGGGCGAGCGCCGGAGCGACGTCATCGCCATGACGGCCGCGATGCTGCGCCCCACGGGCCTCGCGCCGTTCGCCGAGCGCTTCCCCGATCGCGTGTACGACGTCGGCATCGCCGAACAGCACGCGGTGGCATCCGCCGCGGGTCTCGCCTATGGCGGCCTGCACCCGGTGGTCGCCGTGTACGCGACCTTCATGGGACGCGCATTCGACCAGGTCCTGATGGACGTCGCTCTCCACCGCGCGGGCGTCACGTTCGTGCTGGACCGCGCAGGCGTCACCGGACCCGACGGGCCCAGCCACCACGGCATGTGGGATCTCGCGATGCTGCAGATCGTTCCGCACATCCGCATCGCTGCTCCCCGCGATGCCGCGCGCCTCACAGAGGCGCTGGAGGAGGCGGTCCTCGTCGACGACGCCCCCACGGTCATCCGTTTCCCGAAGGGTGAGGTCGCCCCCGACCTCCCCGCGATCGAGCGTCTCGACGACGGCGTCGACGTGCTCGCGAAGGGCGAATCGGAAGACGTCCTCATCGTCGGCATCGGCCCGTTCGCCGCGCTCGCGATGGACGTCGCCGCACGCCTCAGGGCGCAGGGCATCGGGGCCACCGTCATCGATCCGCGCTGGGCGATCCCCGTGCAGCCCTCCGTCATCGAGCTGGCCGCGCATCACCGTCTCGTGATCACGCTGGAGGACGGCATCCGGGTGGGCGGGATCGGCACCCGCGTGCGTCAGGTGCTGCGCGAGGCCGGGATCGACACGGCCGTGGACGAGCTGGGGCTTCCCGACGAGTTCATCGATCACGCCTCGCGCGAGCAGGTGCTGGCGGATGCCGGCCTCACCGCGCCGAAGATCGCCCAGGACGTCGTCGCACAGGTGCTCGGCACCCGTATTCCGGTCGCCCGCAACGCCGGTGAGACCGGAGCGATCGACCTTCCGCTGCACGAGCGGCACTGATCCCCGTCGAGGAAGCGCTCCCCGCCGCACCGCCCTCGGTGTGCGGTCGCTCAGTGCGGTGCTCCGTCCGACGTCGATCCGCGAGCAGGAGCCGATGAGCGGTGCGCCACCAGCCGAGCGGAACCGCGAGTGACGCAGAGACGGCGGGGACGAAGAGTACGTAGTCCCATATTGAGCGGATCGGGGTGAACACCTCACCGCCCCGCAGCAGCGCGATGTATACGAGGCCGATGGCGATGCCGAGCGCTGTGTAGACGACGATGTGCACCCAGAGCCGTCGGCTACGCGACAGAGCGCGCCCGAGAGGTATCGCCAGCATGACCCCCACGGGCATGACGATGAGAGAGATCGTCCCTCCGATCACGAGTGCGCAGAAGGCGGCGAACAGGAACACGTTGATGTTCGAGGGAGACGTCTCGACGCCATCCGTGAGATCGAGGGCTGTGCACCAGACGCCGATGCCTATGACGAGGAAGACGAGGAAGATCCACCACACGTCGATGCCGCCGCGCAGCGCTTCACGGTCCGTGAACGCCATCGGTCTCGCCTGAGTGCGCGGAGGGATCCCGTCCTTCTTCGCGATCATGGGCGCACCTCGGCGACCGCATCCTGAATGCTCTGCACTCGCGCCGCTTGAGAGCGAGTTCTGCTGTCTTCGAGCAGGGCGCGCCACGCTGTGTACCACCACCCCAGCGGTACCGCGAGCGCCACAAGCACGGCCGGGAACGCGAGCGGTGCGCCGAATACGCCCACGCTCTGAGGAATCTGCATCAGCAGGAGAACGAGGATGTAGGTCTTGCCGACTCCGACGCCGAAAGCCGTGAAGATCGCCACGTGAACGCGCAGAGATGCCTCGTGGCGCAGCAAGGATCCGAGCATATGCGCGAGGAGTGTCCCAAGGACCGTCACGAGAGCGGAGACGATGCCGCCGATGATGAGTACTGCGGCGTCGACGATGAGGACGCTGGGAAGAAGGGTGCCCGGCGAACCCCAGCCGGGGAAGGACGAATACGCGGCTGCGGTGATCGTCGTGGACAGAAGCAGCGTGGTCATGAACATCACCCATGCGGAGACGGCGCCTCGTACGAGCTCGGCACCAGTGAACGCCATGGGTTCCGCCGGTGTGCGAGGCGAGCGCTGCACCGATTGCGGGGTCATGATCGGACTTCCGCGATCAGTGTCAGAAGCTGCATGGTCGCTCGATGCAGTCCTGGCACCCGCACGAAGGGCAGCGCGACGCTCAACAGCCGCAGGCCGGCGTCGAGCAGCCGTGTCGTCTGCTCGTGCGACGGAGAGGTGTCGTACGTCCAGCGGAGCACAAGCGCGAGATAGCCCACGAACAGAGCTTCCGGCAGGAGCGCCGCCACGTCGGCCGGAAGGCGGTGCTGTGCGCCGTCGATCGCCTCGCGGAACAGCCCGATCGTGATGGCCCGCGCCTCCTCCGATTCGGCAGCGAGCGGGTTGATCGGCGAGTCCGGGGGGATCATCGCCGTCAGGAATCCTGCGGCGCTGCGCTGGTACGGAGTCAACGTGGACAGTCCGGATTCGAGCACCAGCCGTAGACGATCCACGAGGCCGTGCTCTCCTGAAAGAGCCGCGCGCGCCGCCGTTGCGTGCTCTTCCTGCACGCGCCGGTACAGCTCCTGGACGAGATGATCCTTGGAGGGGAAGTAGTAGTAGGCGTTTCCCGCCGAGACTCCGGCCTTCTCGGCGATCAACCGCATCGTGGTCTCGGCGTATCCGCGCTCTGTGAACGACTCGACCGCCGCCGCGCTGATCCGCGCCTTCGTACGCGCGCTCTTCGACATCGGCGCTTCAGTTTCGAACATGTTCAAAACTGTACGCCGCCGTGGCGGAGTCCGCCAGTGGGCGCCTCAGTTCAAGGCGTGCAGAGCGGCGACAGCCTGGGCGCCGCGGTCTCCGTCGCGCATGGCGGTGGAAAGAAGATAGCCGTCGGTGAGCGCGTCGCCCGTGACCATCACGCGGACGAGCTCCACGCCGCAGGCTCGACGGATCTCCTCCGCGCTGGCGGCGATCACCCTCGTGTTGATCTCGTCGTTGTGGGGCAGCTCCGCCCCGTCGAGACCGCGGATCACGTCACGCAGCGCGGCGCCGACGATGTTGGACGCACGTTCCTTGACGTTGACGACGTCGAGCTCGAAGACCCGCATATCTCGTCCGGTCGGTATGGGGCGCCACTCGAACGACGCGTGCACGCGGTGCTGGTGTCCGCCGGCGCCGGTCATCTCGCGCGCGGGGAGATCGGTCGCACGGCAGCGCACGTCGATGAGCTTGTACCAGTAGAACAGCGGGAAGGCGCCGTGCGAACCGGGATCGAGCACGACCACTTCGCCGACGGCTCCACGCCGGTTGGCCGGGCGACGCTGCGGACGATTGCGGATGATCGGTTTGCCGTTGCGCGTGCGGATGGCGGCCCAACCCTCGTCGACGGTGACCACGAAGAGCTTGAGGAGAGCCGGAAGGACCAGGAGTGTCGTGAGGATCGCCGTGCCGGTCTTCAGCAACCCCGACATCCCCTTGCCGCCCAGCATCGTGAAGAGCATGTCCATGACACCACTGTGCCGCGTCGTGTCGCAGCAGATCGCCTCCGAAGCGCGTGCGGCGGGTGAGTTCATGCGCTGTTCGTCGGCCGTTCGCCGGAGTGCCCCGCAGCGGTTACGCCCCGGCCCTGATCGGCCGCCGCGTGGCCTCAGCCGAGGTCGGCGAGAGTACGCGCGACCAGCTCCTCGACGGCCGGGAGGCAGCGTTCCCGGTCGGCGTCGACGAGTCCGATCCTGGTCCGCCGATCGAGCACGTCCTCGGCCGTCATCGCGCCCTCGCTGCGCACGGCGAACTCCACATCGGCTCGTGTGAGACCGGTGATCTCGTCGAGGGGTTCCCGACCGGCCACGGTGCGCTCCACCAGACGCAGCGATGCGGTGCGACTCGACGGAGCGCTCAGCTTTCGTGACGAGACGGCGAGGTCGACGGCATCCTCGGCCATCCGGCGGTAGGTGGTCAGCTTGCCGCCCAGAACCGTCACGAACCCGGCATCCGACGCCACGACGAGATGCCGTCGGGAGACGTCGGAGGTGGCGTCTGCACCGCTGTCGACCAGGGGCCTGAGGCCCGCGAACGCTCCGCGCACCTGATCGCGCCGGACGGGCACGGCGAGGACCCGATTGAGAGTGCTCAGGAGGAAGGCGATCTCGGGCTCGGTGGGCTGGGCGACGGTCGGCACCGGCCCTGGCGCGTCCTCATCGGTGAGGCCCACGATCACCCGTCCGTGCTGCTGCGGCAGGGCGAACACGTATCGACTGATCGACCCCTCGTGCGGGATCGTGAGCGCCGCCGTGGGGGAGCCGAGGTCAGAGGCATCGAGGACGATGTGCGTGCCACGGCTGGGGCGAACGCTGATCGCGCCGTCGAGGGACCCCGCCCAGACGCCGGTCGCATTGATGACGGCGTGCGCCTTGATCTCGAGCCGTTCGCCTGACATGGCGTCCTCGGCCGTCGCGCCGTCCCCTCGCAGCTCGATCGCGCGCACGCGGGTCAGGATGCGCGCTCCGAGGCACGCCGCGGTGCGCGCGACCGTGGCGACCAGGCGGGCGTCGTCGACGAGCTGCCCGTCGTACGACAGCATCCCGCCGCGCAGCCCTCGGGGGTCGAGGGCGGGAGCCAGGCGATGCGCCGTGCGCGCGGAGACGAGCCTCGGGGTGGGGAGCACGGTGCGCGGTGTGCGGGCGCGCATCCGCAGCAGATCGCCGAGACCCATGCCGACCGCCCCGGCCGCGCGCTGGCGGAGAGCGACCCCCGGACTGAACGGCAGGAGCTGTGCCAGGGGGTGGATCAGATGCGGAGCGATCGTCGTCATCAGCAGGTGCCGTTCGAGAGCGCTCTCCCGGGCCGTCGCCACATCTCCGGTCGCGAGATAGCGCAGTCCGCCGTGCACGAGCTTGGAACTGAACCTGCTCGTGCCGAAGGCGAGATCCTCGGCCTCGATCAGCACGACCCTGAGGCCGCGGGAGGCCGCGTCGAGGGCGGCGCCGACGCCGGTGATACCGCCGCCGACGACGAGCACGTCCGCGGTGCCGTCGGCCGCCCTGGCGAGATCGGTCCTGCGCCGAGCGACGTTGAGAACCGTGGGGTCCGGAGTCATGGCCGGAGCAGTCCGTCGAGCGCCGAGCGCAGTTCGCGCTCCCAGGCGGCGTCGGAGATGAGCTCGGACACTGTGCCGTGCGAGAGAACCGCCGACTGGGCGATGAGGAGCAGCATCACGGCGATCTCCAGAGGTTCACCGTGCCGTACCGTCCCTCCGACCTGTGCGGTGCCGATCGCCGTGGCGAGCCACTGCAGGATCATCCTCTGGCTCGACCCCACGCGCTGCAGTGTGTAGCGCGTGAACGCCTCCGGCTCGTCGGCGAGGAGACGGCCGTAGACGGAGTCGGAGCGGAACAGCGCGGTGAATCGCAGGACGTCGTCCACCAGATCGGCACGTGTGCGCGCATGCTCGGGAAACGCGTCCAGGATGCCGCCCACGCGGCGCAGCAGGGCGGCGCGAACGACATCGTCGGCGTCGCTCCAGCTGCGGTAGATCGTCGGTCGGCTGAGATCGGCGCGGCGGGCGAGCTCGGCGATCGTCACGCCGTGCACGCCCCTGCGCTCGATCAGCGCATCGGCGGCGTCGAGAATACGCACTTGCGTGGTGTCCCACATCACTTGACGTTCTTCCATGATGTGTCACACTGTAACGCATGAGCCCAGAAGATGGCAGGGTCGAGGACGACCCGTCGATGAGATGGAACGGCTGGGGCGACCCGGCGAAGGCGAAGGACCTCCCGCTCGCGGTGCGCACGCTGCTGCCCCTTCTGCTCGGACGCATCCGCAAGCCCGAGCAGGCCGCCGCCCTCGGGGAGGTCGTGCTCGGCTCCTCCGCACTCGACGACGACGATCTCGCCGCCTTTCAGGCAGCGGTGGGGGAGCAGCACGTCGACCGTTCCGACGAGGCGCGCATCCGTCACGCGGGAGGACGCTCCACGCCCGATCTGCTGCGGAGGCGGCGGATCGGTCAGGACGCGCCGGATGCGGTCATCCGACCCGCCGATCACGACGAGGTCAGCGCGTGCCTGCGCGTGGCTGCCGATCGCGGCGTCGCGGTGATCCCGTTCGGCGGAGGAACCAGCGTGGTCGGCGCCCTGGACCCCGAGCGCGGACGACACCACGCCGTCGTCAGCCTGGACCTGCGCAGGCTCAGCGGGCTCGTCCGGCTCGACGAGGTCAGCGGCGAAGCGGTCCTCGCGGCGGGTACCACCGGTCCCGAGGCGGAGGCTCTGCTGTCCGCTCACGGCCTCGAGCTGGGCCACTATCCGCAGAGCTTCCGCTACGCCACGATCGGCGGCTTCGCCGCGGCGAGGTCATCCGGTCAGAACTCCGCGGGCAACGGCCGCTTCGACACCATGGTGACCGGCATCCGCGTCGCGACGCCGACCGGAGACATCGCCCTCGGCCGCTCGCCTGGTTCTGCCGCTGGGCCCGATCTGATCAGGGTCTTCCTCGGATCGGAGGGCATCTTCGGCGTGATCACCGAGGTGGCCGTGCGCGTGCATCCGATTCCGCGTGATCGCGTCTTCGAGTCGTGGTCCTTCCCCGACTTCGTGAGCGGCGCCGAGGGGCTCCGCCACGTCGCCCAGCACGGGAACGGGCCGACCGTCATCCGCCTCTCCGACGAGGCGGAGACCGCGGTGAGCCTCGCTCAGGTCGGGAAGATCGGGAAGGCGCTCGCGAAGGGCGCCAGCGTCGTCACCGTCTACGAGGGCGACGACATCGCGGAGCGCCGGTCCAGGGTCAGCGCTCTGCTCGCAGCAGCAGGAGGCGTCTCCGCGGGCGAGGGAGCGGCGGAGGAGTGGCTGAAGGGGAGATTCGACGGACCGTACCTGCGCGATTCGCTCCTGGACGCCGGCGTCTTCTGCGAGACGCTCGAGACGGCGACGACCTGGTCGAACCTCTCGACGCTGCGATCGGCGGTCGAGGCCGCCCTGAAGGACGGCTTCGCGCAGGCAGGGGCCAGGTCCTACGTCATGTGCCACGTCTCGCACGTCTACCCGACGGGGGCATCGCTGTACTTCACCGTGCTGGCCGGCATCCGCTCCGACCCGCTCGCCGTGTGGGAGCCCGTCAAGGCGAGCGTCAACGACGCCATCCTCGCCGCGGGGGGCACCATCAGCCATCATCATGCGGTCGGGCGGGATCACGCCGCATGGCTGGAGCGCGAGATCGGGGAGACCGGCATCCGCATCCTGTCCGCGATCAAGCGGGAGCTGGATCCCTCGGAGATCATGAACCCGGGCGCTGTGATCCCGATCGAGCGGACGCGCTGACGTGGCCGAGCACATCGCCGTGCTCGCGAACCCGTTCTCCGGCAAGGGCCGAGGCAGGCGGGCGGCGGAAGCTGCGGTCGCGCACCTGCGCGATCGGGGCGCCGACGTGCGGGCGTACGCGGGCGGCTCAGCCGCCGACACCCATCGGCTCGCCGCAGCCGCCCTGGCCGACGCCCCGCGGGCGCTCGTCATCGTCGGAGGCGACGGCACGCTGTCGGGGGTGCTCGACGAACTGTGCGCGGCATCCGTTCCCCTCGTGCTCGTCCCGGCCGGGACGGGGAACGACCTCGCACGGGCGCTGGGGCTGCCGCGCGGAGACGCCCCGGCCGCGGCGGAGCTCGCGCTGACCGGGGTACAGCGTCCCATCGACGTGGGCGTCGTCGCCACCAGGGACTCGACGCGTCGGTTCCTGACGATCGCCGCACTCGGGTTCGACGCGAAGGTGAGCGATCGCACGAACCGTCTGAGATGGCCGCACGGCGCCCTGCGCTACTACCTCGCGCTCCTCATCGAGCTCGCGCGTCTGCGTCCGATGGACTTCCGCCTATCCGTCGACGGCGCCGACCCCGAGCACGCTCCGGGAACGCTGATCGCGGTGGGGAGCACGTCGAGCTACGGCGGAGGGATGCCGGTGTGCGCGGGCGCCATCCCCGATGACGGGCTCCTGGACGTGGTGCAGGTCGCGCCGATCGGTCGGATGAGGCTGCTTCGACTGTTCCCGCTGCTGCTCCAGGGGCGGCATCTGGATCGTCGAGAGGTGAGGCACCGTCGCGCGAAGACCGTGTCGGTGTCCGCTCCCGGACTCGTGGTCTATGCCGACGGAGAGCGGATCGGCGAGGATGAATGCACCATCTCGCTGATTCCGGGCGCGCTCACGATGCTGGTGCCGAGGGAGAACAATGACTGAGTTCGACGAAGACGTCGTCATCGTGGGGTCCGGGTTCGGAGGCTCCGTCGCCGCACTGCGGCTGGCGGAGAAGGGCTACCGGGTTCGCGTGTACGAGGCCGGCCGCAGATTCGAGGACGAGGACTTCGCGAAGACCAGTTGGAACGTGCGGCGGTACCTGTGGGCGCCGGCGTTCGGATGCTTCGGCGTGCAGCGCATCCATAGGCTGCCGCACGTGATGATCCTGGCCGGCGCCGGGGTCGGCGGCGGGTCGCTCAACTACGCGAACACGCTGTATCAGCCGGGCGCGAGCTTCTTCCAGGATCCGCAGTGGCGAGGCATCGCCGACTGGGAACGGGAGCTCTCCGCGCACTACGCGACGGCGAAGCGGATGCTCGGCGTCGTCGAGCACTATCCTCACACCGGTCCCGTCGAGCGGATCATGGCCGGGGCCGCGGAAGACCTCGGCGTGGGAGACACATTCCGGCGCGCGCCCGTCGGCGTCTGGTTCGGGAAGCCGGGGGAGCGCACCCCCGATCCGTTCTTCGACGGGGAGGGTCCAGAGCGCACCGGATGCACGCTCTGCGGGAACTGCATGGTCGGATGCCGGGTCGGCGCGAAGAACACGCTCATGAAGAACTATCTCGCTCTGGCCGAGCGCCGCGGCGTCGCGATCGAATCGCTGCGGACGGTCATCGACGTGGCCGAGCTGCCCGGCGGAGGGTTCGCCGTCACGACCCAGCGCAGCGGCGCGTGGCTCCGACGAGGACGGCGGACCGTGACGGCCAGGCAGGTGGTGCTCGCCGCGGGCACGTGGGGGACGCAGCAGCTGCTGCACCGCATGAAGGAGTCGGGCTCGCTGCCGCGGATCTCGGATGCCGTCGGGCGCCTCACCCGGACGAACTCGGAGGCTCTCGACGGAGCGATAGCGACGAAGGTCCCCGAATCGCTGGAACTGGCGCGAGGGGTCGCGATCACCACATCGTTCCACGTGGACGACCGCACCCACGTCGAGAACGTGCGCTACGGCCCCGGCTCGAACCTCATGGGCGCTCTCGCTACAGCTCTGGTCCCCGGCGATCGACGGCTCGGTGCTCGGCTGACGAACCTCGCGGCACAGGTGCTCCGTTCGCCGATGCGGCAGTTCCGACTCGGCAACCTTCGGCGCTGGAGCGAGCGCGGCATCATCGCTCTCGTCATGCAGACGGCCGACAACTCGCTCACGCTGTCTCTGCGCCGCCGCTTCGGCAGACTGGTGATGACCAGTGAGCAGGGCCACGGCGAACCGAACCCGAGCTACCTCCCGCAGGCGCACGCAGCGGCCGCGGCCATCGCCGCACGTGTCGAGCGCGACGGCGGTGAGCCGGCCGAGGCCCGCGGCTCCTGGCCCGAGGTTTTCGGCATCCCGCTCACCGCGCACTTCCTCGGCGGAGCGGTGATCTCCTCGTCGCCGGAGGAGGGCGTCATCGACGCCTACCATCGTGTCTGGGGTCACCCTGGTCTGCACGTCGTCGACGGCTCCGCGGTCCCCGCGAATCCCGGGGTGAATCCTTCGCTCACCATCACCGCCCTCGCCGAGCGGGCTCTGTCGTACTGGCCGCGTGCGGGCGACGACGATGTGAGGCCGGTCCAGTAGGAGCACGCCACTGCACGCGTGCCTGGCGAGGCGTGCAGGGATACGCGAAACGCCTCATCCGACGTATGACGTCGGATGAGGCGTTTCGTCTCGCTTCGCTCGCTCAACGACCGGGGGTCAGCGGGCTTCGACACCCCTGATCTGCGGAGTGTGGAAGGACCCGCCGAAGGCACGCTCCGAGGCCCCTTCGCGGTCGAGGTACGGCGATGCGCCGCCGTCGATGAAGGGCCAGCCCGCACCGAGGATGAGGCACAGATCGATGTCCTCGACCTCGGGCACCACGCCCTCGTCGAGCATGAGCTTGATCTCGGTCGCCAGACCATCCTGAACACGCTGCAGGATCGTCGCTGCGGATGCGGGCGAGTTGCCCACCGCCGGCTTGAGGAGCTTCTCCGCCTGCTTGGTCCAGCCGGTCACGCGACCGCCCTTGTCCTTCTCCACGACGGCATCCAGCGCGGCCAGCTCGTGGAAGTTCTCGTTCGCGTAGAAGCGGTCGGGGAACGCGCGGACCATCGTGTCCTGCACGTGGGCGGCGACCTTCCAACCAACCAGGTCGATCAGCTGGAAAGGGCCCATCGGCAGGCCGAGCGGACCGAAGGCCTTCTCGACATCCGCCACGGGGGTGCCCTCGTACACGGCACGAGCTGCCTCGCCCATGACCTTCGCGAGCAGACGGTTCACGACGAATCCGGGGGCGTCGGCGGTGAGCACCGCGTTCTTTCCCAGGCCCTTCGCGACCACGAACGCGGTCGACAGCGCGGCGTCAGACGTCGAGGGCGTCTTCACGATCTCGATCAGCGGCATCACCGCGACCGGGTTGAAGAAGTGGAAGCCCACGAGCCGCTCGGGGTGCGCGAGCTTCGAGCCGATCTCCTCGACGGACAGCGACGAGGTGTTGGTGGCGAGGATCGCGTCCTCGGCGATGATCTTCTCGATCTCGCCGAACACCTGCTGCTTGACGCCGACCTCCTCGAACACGGCTTCGATCACGAAGTCGCAGTTCGCGTAGAGGCTCTTGTCGGTGGTGCCGGTGACGAGGCCGCGCAGCTTGTTCGCGGAGTCGGAGTCCAGACGGCCCTTTGCCTCGAGCTTGCCGATCTCCTCGTGGATGTAGGCCACGCCCTTGTCGACGCGGGCCTGGTCGAGGTCGGTGATGAGCACGGGCACCTGGAGCTTGCGCACGAACAGGAGCGCGAACTGGCTGGCCATGAGGCCGGCGCCGATGATGCCGACCTTGGTGACCTTCTTGGCGAGAGCCTTGTCGGGTGCGCCGACGGGGCGCTTGGCGCGCTTCTGCACCAGGTCGAACGCGTACATCGACGCGGCGAACTGGTCGCCGGTCACGAGCTCTGCGAGCGCCTCGTCCTCGCGGGCGAAGCCTTCGGCCTTGGTGCCGCTCTTCGCCTTGTCGAGAAGGTCGAGAGCCGCATAGGGCGACTTCGGCACCGTGCCGATCTTCGACTCGAGCATGCCGCGGGCCATCTTGATCGCGATCGGCCACTTGGTGAGCCGCTCGATCTTGCCCGGCTCGTTCTTGCGCTCGACCTTCCTCCCGCCGAGGACCGCATCGGCCCAGGTCAGCGAGTTCTCGAGGTAGTTCGCCGCCGGGAAGATGGCGTCGACCACTCCCAGATCGAAGGCCTGCTGGGGCTTGAGCATCCGGTTCTGCTTGAGCGGGTTCGAGATCACGACCTCGAGGGCGTTCTCGATGCCGATCAGGTTCGGCAGCAGATAGGCGCCGCCCCAGCCGGGGATGATGCCGAGGAACACCTCGGGCAGAGCGATCGCCGCGGCGGAGGCGTCGACGGTCCGGTACGTCGAGTTCAGCGCGATCTCGAGGCCGCCGCCGAGCGCGAGGCCGTTGACGAAGGCGAACGACGGGACGCCGAGCTCGGAGAGCTTGCCGAGCACCTTGTGGCCCAGCTGAGCGATCAGGCGCGCGTTGTCTCGCGACCCGACCTTGCTGATGTCCGACAGGTCAGCACCGGCAGCCAGGATGTACTGCTTGCCGGTGATGCCGACGGCCTGGATCTCGCCGGCCGCGGCGCGTGCCTTGAGTCCGTCGAGGGTGGCGCCGAGCTCGGTGAGCGTCGCCGGACCGAGGGTGTTCGGACGCGTGTGGTCGCGGCCGTTGTCGAGGGTGACGAGAGCGAGCACCTTGCCGGAGGCGAGGCGGATGTCGCGCACGGGGGAGTGCGTGATCACCTCGCCCTCGGTGAGCGCCTGGATGGGGGAGAAGTCGATGTCTTCGTAGTTGGTCATCGCGACTTACTTCCTCTTCTTGCCGTTGTAGTGCGGGTTCTCCCAGATGACGGAGCCGCCCTGGCCGAGTCCGACGCACATCGCGGTGAGGCCGTAGCGCACGTCAGGACGCTCGGCGAACTGCGCGGCGAGCTGGATCATCAGGCGCACGCCGGATGCAGCGAGCGGGTGACCGATCGCGATCGCGCCGCCCCACTGGTTGACCCGGGGGTCGTCGTCGGCGATCCCGAAGTGGTCGAGCAGGGAGATCACCTGGATGGCGAAGGCCTCGTTGAGCTCGAACAGACCGATGTCGTCGATGGTGAGACCGGCCTTCTTGAGGGCCTTCTCGGTCGACGGGATCGGGCCGATGCCCATGATCTCCGGCTGCACGCCGGCGAAGGCGAACGACACCATGCGCATCTTGGGCGTGAGACCGAACTCCTTGACCGCTCCGCCTCCGGCGAGGAGCGACATCGTCGCGCCGTCGGTGAGGGGAGAGGAGGTGCCGGCCGTGACGCGTCCGTGGGGACGGAACGGGGTCTTGAGGGCGGCGAGGTCCTCCATGGTCGTCTGCGGGCGGCGGCCCTCGTCCTCGGTCGCGAGGCCCCAGGCGCCGTCGGCACCCTTCGTCGCGACGGACACGAGGTCGGGCTGGATCTTGCCCGCGTCGTAGGCGGCCTGCACCTTGTGCTGGCTGAGCATGCCGAACCGGTCGGAGCGCTCCTTGGTGAGGTGCGGGAAGCGGTCGAAGATGCGCTCCGCCGTCACTCCCATGTTCAGCGCGCCGGGGTCGACCATGCGCTCCGCGACGAATCGGGGGTTCGGGTCGGCGTTGCCGCCGATGGGGTGGTGTCCCATGTGCTCGACGCCGCCGGCGAGGGCGAAGTCGTACATGCCGATGCCGATCGACGCCGCCATCGTGGTGACGCTCGTCATGGCGCCGGCGCACATGCGCTCCACGGCGAGGCCGGGGACCGTCTGCGGGAGGCCGGCGAGGATCGCCACCGAGCGGCCGAGAGTGAGGCCCTGGTCTCCGGTCTGCGATGTCGCGGCGATCGCGACGTCGTCGATGCGGTCGGCCGGGACGGCCGAGTTCCGCTCCATCAGGCCGATGGTCGCCTTCACGGCGAGGTCATCTGCGCGGGTGTTCCAGTACATGCCCTTTTCGCCGGCGCGCCCGAAGGGGGTGCGCACTCCATCGACGAAGAAGACGTCCGAGATCTCGGCCACTCTGCCTCCAAGTTTGTGCGGTGACCTCAGTCTAGGAAGGCCGCGGAGGCGGGAGGAATCGGTTGGATCGAACCTACGAAGCGGGTGTGGGGGTCTCGTCGGGCGATTGACCAGCCTCTACAAAGGCGTCGGCGATCTTCTGTGCAGTCTGTGCAATCTGCCAGGGGCGCGCTCCCAGCGTGGCGAGCGCTGTGCCGATCTCTTCGACGGTCGTCCCCGGCAGATCCCACGCGATGCGACGGAGGAACTCCGGGGTGAGCAGATTCTCCGTGGGCATGCCGAGCTCCTCGGCGACGGCCTCCACCACAGGGCGTGCGGCCTTGAGCCGGGCGTCCGCCTCGGGATTGCGGTCGGCCCACGCGCGGGGCGGGGGCAGCGTGTCGCTGGGAACGCGCTCGCGCGGCAGCTCCTCGGCGGCGCGGCCGTCGACGATCGCCTGCCACCACCGATCGATCTGGGTGCGGCTGGCCCTGCCCTGGAAGTCCTTGGTGCCGGCGAGCGCCGACTTGCTCTGCGGGTTGGCGAGCACGGCGGCCACCAGCGAACGATCGGGCACCAGCCTGCCGGGGGAGACGTCCTGCTCCTGCGCGAAGGCTTCACGCGCCCGCCACAGCTCACGGGCCACCGCGAGGTTGCGCGCACCGCGCACCTGGTGGAGACCGCTCAGCCGACGCCACGGGTCCTCGCGAGGAGGCTTCGGCAGGCGGGTGATCGTGGCGGCGAACTCCTCCGCGGCGAACTCGGTCTTGCCCTGCTCCTCGAGCTCGGCGACCAGCACCTCCTGCACGTCGATGAGGTGGAGGACATCGAGTGCGGCGTACTCCAGCCACGCCGGCGGCAGCGGCCGGGTCGACCAGTCGGATGCCGAGTGCTCCTTCTTCAGGACGATGCCGAGGGTCTCCTCGACGACGGCGGCGAGGCCGACGCGTTCGTGGCCGAGGAGTCGGGACGCCAGCTCGGTGTCGAAGATCGTCGCAGGGACCAGCTCGAGCTCCCGCAGCGACGGCAGATCCTGACTCGCCGCGTGGAACACCCACTCGACGTCGCCGATCGCGGCCTGCAGCGGCGCGAAGTCCCCGATGGCAGGAGGATCGAAGAGGAAGACCCCCGCACCCCGGCGGAACACCTGCACGAGGTACGCCCGCTGGGAGTAGCGGAACCCGGATGCCCGCTCCACGTCCACGGCGACGGGACCTGTGCCCTCGGCGAGTGCGGCGCATGCCGCCAGGAACTCCTCGGAATCCGAGATCACGGAGTATTCAGTCACGTGCAGCCTTTCGCGCGCCGATCACGGCGATGCCCTCGGATCCGGGCGGAAGACCCGCCAGCATTCCGACCAGTTCGGCCCATGCCTCGACGTGCGGTCTGAACGGGCCCTCTGGAGTCCAGGACGCCCGCAATTCTATCTGTGCGCCGTCGCCCTCGACGGCGAGCCCGCCGAAACCCTTCGACAGCGTCTTGGTCGAGGTGCCGGATGCAGAGTGGTAGATCGCATCCCTCGAGTCGAGAGCATCCACCAGCCAGGACCAGGCGACGTCCGCGAGCAGCGGGTCCGTGCCGATCTCCGGCTCGAGGGGAGCCTGGGCGAACAGCACGATGCGCCACGGGCCGTCCCACGGCGCCGGTGCGTCGGGATCGTGGAGGAGGACGAAGCGCCCGGTGCCGTACACCGAGTCTCCGGTGTCGTCGGGGCGGACGTCCGCGGCGAGCGCGATCGCGAACGGGGCGAGGCTCTGGGGCGTGGTGATCTCCCGAACGGCGATGTCCGCACGGAAGGCGGTCTCACGCAGTTCGGCCACGGCGGCGTCGAAGAGGGTCCCGTCATCGGGCTGTGCGGTCACGGCAACAGGCTAGAGTCAGGAGGCGATGAAGAGTCTCAGGCACGCCGTTGCGCTCCTTGTCCCCGCACTGCTCGCGCTCGGGGCTGCGGTCGCCTTGCTCGTGTTCGGCACCGCCCGTCGCGTGGTCACCCCGGGCAGGAGGCCGCTGGACACGGTCATCCGCGCTGTCGACACGGGCGCGCAGACGATCGAGCTGCAGCGGACCCTCGACACGGAGCTCCCGGGGCGCTACGGCCTGTTCACGACCGGAACCTACGGCTACGTGAAGCTGGGCGCGGTGCTCAGCGCAGATGCCACGACGGTGCGGCGCAAGCTGCTCACGCAGATCGAGCCGGGCGCCCGGGTCGACCGGGGTGCGACGTTCAGCGGCTACTACTACTCGACCCCGAGCGAACTGCACCTGCGCTGGGAGAACGTCCTGATCGGATCGCCCGCCGGTCCGTGCCCAGCGTGGTACTTCCCCGGGGAGTCGTCGACGTGGGTGATCCAGGTCCACGGGCGCGGAGCGGTGCGGGCGGAGTGCCTCAGGGCCGTGCCCGTGCTGCATGCCGCAGGGCTCCCGAACCTCGTGGTGTCGTATCGCAACGACGGCGAGGCGCCACGGAGCAGAGCCGGCGCGTATGCGCTGGGTGCTGCGGAGTGGCGCGACGTGGACACGGCGATCTCCTACGCGCTGCGCCACGGCGCCGAGCGCGTCATCCTGATGGGTTGGTCGATGGGCGGAGCGATCTCGCTGCAGACCGCGGTCAACTCGGCGAATCGCAGCAGGATCGCCGGACTCATCCTCGAGTCGCCGGTGGTCGACTGGCGCACCGTCCTGCGGTTCCAGGCGAGGGAGTCCGGACTCAGGGGGCCGCTGCCGGACATGGCCATGGGCGCCCTCCAGCTCCCGCTCACCGCGCGCTTGAGCGGCGCGGACGACGCCATCTCCTTCGATCGGCTCGACATGGTGGCCAGGGCCGAGGAGCTCGACGTGCCGATCCTCATCCTGCACAGCGACGACGACGGCTTCGTCCCGTCAGACGCCTCTCACGCGCTCCAGCAGGCCCGTCCGGACATCGTGACGATGCCGCGTTTCACGACGGCGCGGCACACCAAGCTCTGGAACTACGACCAGACAGCGTGGACGGCATCCATCACCGACTGGGTGAGCGGGAACGGCTTCAGCTCTTCTGCCTGACCTGGTTCTTGGCGCGCATCAGCATGCCCGTCATGCCGCCGATGCGCAGGGGGGAGACGAGCTTGGTCAGGCCGATCGACTGCGGGTAGTCCTCGGGGATCGAGAGGACCTCGTCGACGGTGAGTCCGGAGATCCCCTGCACCAGGATGCTGGCGAAGCCCCTTGTCGTCGGGGCCTCCGGGGGAGCGGTCGCGTGCATCGTCACGACGCCGTCGTGCACCTCGACGTAGATGTAGACGGGGGACTGGCACTCGGCGACCCGCTCGCACATCTCCGGGTGCGCGGCGACCTCGTCCGACACGGCGGGCAGCTCGTCCGCGAACTCGAGCAGGAGCAGGAGCCGATCGGGCTCCGGGGTCTCCAGAAAGGAATCGCGGATCTCGGCGAGGACGTCGGGGACGGTGCTGGTGCTCATCCCTGACATTCTCGCACCGTCAGAGGGCGCCGGGCTCTGCCCCGGTGACGATCGGCACGCGCACCGCGCTGCCCCATTCGGTCCAGGAGCCGTCGTAGTTGCGGACGTTCTCGAACCCGAGCAGGTGCGTCAGCACGAACCAGGTGTGGCTGGAGCGCTCCCCGATGCGGCAGTACGCGACGACCTGGTCGCCGTCGGCGAGACCCGCGCCGTCTCGGTAGATGGCGTCCAGCTCGGCACGCGGCTTGAAGCCGCCGTCCTCGGCGACCGCCTTGCCCCACGGCACGCTCTGCGCTGT
This sequence comes from Microbacterium sp. MYb72, assembly GCF_002979415.1. Taxonomy (GTDB): domain Bacteria; phylum Actinomycetota; class Actinomycetes; order Actinomycetales; family Microbacteriaceae; genus Microbacterium; species Microbacterium natoriense. The sequence continues at coordinate 160,901 of NZ_PCOT01000005.1, forward strand.
CGGGATGTGGCCGGCGCGAAGGGCGCCCTCCTCGGGATAGGCCGGGGCGGTGGTGCGCTCACCGCTGTACTCCTCGGGGGAGCGCACGTCGATCAGCGGGTTGCCGATGTGGGCGAGCACATCCTCCTTGTAGGCGCGGATGACCGAGTCGTCGCGCTCGATCACGGGGTACTCGGTCGCGGGGCGGACCGTGGCCTCGCGGGTGATCTCGCGTCCCTCCGCGATCCAGCGGTCGCGGCCGCCGTCGAGGAGGCGCACGTCCTCGTGGCCGAAGAGCGAGAAGACCCACAGCGCGTAGGCCGCCCACCAGTTGTTCTTGTCGCCGTAGATCACGACGGTGTCGTCGCGGGAGATGCCCTTGCTGCTCAGGAGCTTCGCGAAGCCCTCGCCGTCGACGTAGTCGCGGACGACAGGGTCGTTGAGCTCGGTGTGCCAGTCCACCTTCACGGACCCCGGGATGTGGCCCGTCTCGTAGAGCAGCACGTCTTCATCGGACTCGACCACGACGAGTCCCGGATCGCCGAGGTGCGCGGCGAGCCAGTCGGTGGTGACCAGACGGCCGGGTTCCGCGTACTCGGCGAACTTGGACGAAGACGAATCGAACTCGATGGCCACAGGGATCTCCTCAGACGTTGAGCGGGCGATGACGCAGGTGCGGACGGCGTAGTGTTGAGCCGTCCCTTCGACGATAGATCCCCGCTGCGCCCCCGGCACCGGATTCGTAAGACTTCGACACAGGAAAACGATGACTGACACCACCACCGCCACGGGCGTCGTGCACCTGACCGAGCGCCAGCCGACCGTCACCGGTCCCGAGATGCTCGCGAGCCTGGTGCCCCCGCCCCAGTTCGATGGAGCGACGTTCGACAGCTATCGCGCGGACGCCGCGTACCCCTCTCAGGAGGAGGCGAAGGAGACCCTGATCCGGTTCGCAGGGCGTGGTGCGCCGGTGAAGCGCGGAGGTCTGTTCAGCCGGGCGAAGAAGGAGCCCGAGATCAAACCGGGCGTGTACCTCGACGGAGGCTTCGGCGTCGGCAAGACGCACCTCCTCGCCTCGATCTATCACGCGATGCCCGCGCGCAGGAAGTACTTCGGTTCGTTCATCGAGTACACCGCCCTGGTGGGAGCTCTCGGGTACAAGAACACGGTCGATCTGCTGAAGGGCGCCGATCTGCTCTGCATCGACGAGTTCGAACTCGACGACCCCGGCGACACGATGGTGATGACGCGTCTCCTCGGAGAGCTCGTCCCCACCGGGACCAAGCTCGCAGCGACCTCCAACACCCCGCCGAACGCGCTCGGCGAGGGGCGCTTCGCCGCCCAGGATTTCCTGAGGGAGATCCACGCCATGTCCGACAGCTTCGAGACGCTGCGGATCGACGGCGTCGACTTCCGCCAGCGTGCGCTCGACGGTCACGCCGTCGTATCGTCCGATGCGGAGTACGCCGACGCCATCGCGAAGGGTGCGACCGGGGGCGCGGCATCCGATGACGCGTTCGGCGACGTGATCTCCCACCTCGCCCGCGTGCACCCCTCGCGGTACATCCGTCTGATCACGGGCCTCGGGCTCGTGGGCCTTCGCGATGTGCGCGTGCTGACCGATCAGTCGGAGGCGCTGCGCTTCGTCGCCTTCGTCGACCGGGTCTACGACGCGCAGATCCCGATCGTGGCCACCGGGGTCAGCCTGGATCAGGTCTTCGCCGAGGAGATGCTCGGCGGCGGCTACCGCAAGAAGTACCTGCGGGCGATCTCGCGTCTGAACGCCCTCACCCACGCCGAACGCTGACCTGCGTAACGCGATGTTCACACGGGCGCTCAGCCTGTAACGTGCGCGCAACAAACTTCACGCATCCCGGAAATCGGGTGTCGCCACACTGAACCTCACAGTTTCCCGAATGTGAGGTTTACACATGGATGCACCCGGCAACATCTCCTGGGCGATCACAGCGACGGCTCTCGTGCTGCTGATGACGCCCGGAGTCGCCTTCTTCTACGGAGGCCTCGTCAAGGCGAAGAGCGTCGTGAGCATGATGATGATGAGCTTCGGCTCGATCGGTCTCGTCGCGGTGCTCTGGATCCTCTTCGGATTCTCGATGAGCGCCGTCGACAGCCCGACCGCCTTCGCAGGCAACCCCTTCGCCGACTTCGGCCTGAGCGCGCTGGCCAGCGGCGAGGGATCCAACGTAGCCCTGCTCGGCGTCGCGTACGGCGCGACCTTCGCGATCATCACGGTCGCACTGATCTCCGGCGCGATCGCCGACCGCGCGAAGTTCGGTTCCTGGCTGATCTTCGCCGGCGTGTTCGCGACGGTCGGCTACTTCCCGGTGGCCGCGTGGGTCTGGGGCGGCGGCTGGATCATGAATCTCGGCACCACCCTGTTCGGCGAGGACAGCGGCATCGCCGTCATCGACTACGCCGGTGGAACCGCCGTGCACATCAACGCGGGTGCGGCGGCCCTCGCGCTGGCGATCGTCCTCGGCAAGCGCATCGGCTTCCAGAAGGGCATCCTGAAGCCCCACAACGTCCCGCTGACGCTCCTGGGGGCCGCCCTGCTGTGGTTCGGGTGGTTCGGCTTCAACGCGGGTGCGGAGTGGCTCGCTGAGGACATGGGCGGCGTCGGTCTGATCGGCCTCAACACCCTGGGCGCCACCGCGGCGGCGATCCTCGGCTGGATCCTCGTCGAGCGCATCAAGGACGGCAAGGCGACCTCTGTCGGGGCGGCGTCCGGTGCGGTTGCCGGTCTCGTGGCCATCACTCCGGCCTGCGCGAACCTGACGCCGGGGTGGTCGCTGCTGCTCGGCGCTCTGGCCGGCATCCTGTGCGCGCTGGCGGTCGAGCTGAAGTTCCGCCTGGGCTTCGACGACTCGCTCGACGTGGTGGGCATCCACCTCGTCGGCGGCCTGTTCGGCACGCTCTACCTCGGACTCTTCGCGACCGGCACCGGCCTCTTCGTCGGTGGCGACCTCCGCCAGCTGGCGGTGCAAGCGATCGCCGCGGTGGGCGTGCTGCTCTACTCGTTCATCATCTCCTTCGTGATCGGCTTCGCGATCGAGAAGACGATCGGGTTCCGCATCACGAACGAGGACGAGATCGCAGGAGTGGACCTGGTCGTGCACGGCGAAGAGGGGTACGCGCTCGCGGACGCGTGAGCGCCTACAGCATCGTCGTGCGAACGCGGAAGGGCGTCTCGGTTCCCCTGAACCGAGACGCCCTTCCGGCGTGCGCTGACGTGGAGCGGCAGCGGATAGGGTGACCCTGTGGGCAATGGCAACGGCATCCTGACCTCGATCCTCGAGATCCTCCTCAAGGCGGTGGGATCCGGGCGCCGAACGCCCTCCCAGGGCTCTCCGACACGCCCGAGGGCACGCCTGAAGACGGATGCCGAGCGCACCGACTCCGCGGATTCCGGGCATGTCGTCGAGCCGGGGCAGGCCGCGGGCACCGACACCGTGCGCATCGATCCGGAGCGCATCCGAGACCTGCGGATCTCCTACGCGCCGGCACGTGACGGCGCTCCGGACGCCGGAGAGGTCATCTGGACCTGGGTGCCCTATGAGGAGAACGACGGCAGGGGCAAAGACCGGCCGGTGCTCGTGATCGGCCGCCAGTCATCGGACCGCGTGTACGCGGTGCGGATGACCAGCAAGGCGCACGAGCGGGACAGGGACTTCCTGTCGATCGGATCCGGCTCCTGGGACTCGCAGGGCAGGGAATCGTGGGTCGACATCGAGCAGCTGTACAGCGTCCACGAGCGCGGGCTGAGGCGCGAAGCCGCCGTCCTGGACAAGGTCCGTTTCGGCCGGGTCTCCGGCGCCCTCAGCCGGCGTTACGGCTGGCGAGTTGAGGGCTGAGCGCCGGGAAGGCCTGAAGCACCATCTCCACGAGCTCGCTCGCCGGCCTCGTGAGCGGATCGGTGGCGGGGATGCCGAGCTCCCCTTCGATCTCGTCGATCGCAGCGGCGAGCTGGGGAGCGGTGAGATCCTCGTGGTTGACCGTGACGCCGATCACACGGGTGTCGGCGAACGACTCGATGAGAGCCACCTCGCTCGCGACGGACGGCATCGCGACCATCGGGAAGTCGCCGAGCGTCTTGCGGGCCGGTGCGTGCTGCACGATGACGGCTTCGGGGCGGCTTCCCCGGAGGATGTGCGCCGATGTCAGGTACGCGGGGTGGCTGAGCGCGCCCTGTCCTTCGACGATGATCACGTCGGGATCCTCGCCCTCGAAGGCCGCGACGACCTGGTTCTCGACCTCGCCCGAGCAGAACTGCGGCACGAGCGCGTCGAGGGCGACTCCGTAGCGTCCGCCCTGGATGATCGTGGTCTGGCCGGTGCCGACGAGGACCGCCCGGATGCCGGCGTCGGTGAGGGCGCGGACGAGGAGCGTCGCGGTGGTCCGCTTGCCGATGGCGCCGTCGGTGCCGAGGATCGCGATCCGAGGGCAGGTCACGTCGAAGATCCGACCGGAGAAGAGATGGAGGTCCTTCTTGTCGCGCGGGCGGCGCACATCGGTGATCGTGACTCCTGCGGCGATGCTCGCCGAGACGAACTCGGCATCGTCGCCGAGGAACTCGTGCAGGCCGCTGACGATGTGCATGCCCCGTGAGATGCCGTCGAGCAGGGCCCGGCGCACCGCGGGGGAGATGAGCCCGTCGGCGGGGGCGACACCGCAGATGAGGTAGTCGGGCACTCGCCCGGCGTTGACGATCGCCTGGGCGAGGTTCGCGAGGATCGGGATGCCGTTGTCCGCGCCGTCGAGGAACGCGCCCGTGTCCTGGAACGCGCGTGTGCTGTCGATGACGCTGAGGATCTCGTACTTCTCGGAGTGGCGCACGAGCCCGTTGGCGGTCTTGCCGTCCTGCTCGCCGAACTGTCCCTCGCAGTACACCACGGCCGTCGAACCGGCGGGAAGCGTCGCGGGGAGCGCCCAGTCGAGCGCAGAGGAGTCGATCGGGTCGGAAAGGGAATGGGCGGGCATGGCGCGCTCCTAGGATCACCCAGAGGAGGCGACGGAGAACGAAATGGCCGATGGGGGCCCGTTGGTCGACAAGAAGTCTTCCCTGACGTCGACGAGGTGCCGACTCGGTCACCGTAGCAGTCGAGCCTGGGACTACCCCGCGAACCCGGTCGACACCGTGGCGACCCCGCGCTGACGACTCATCGTCCAGACCAGTGCAGCCGCGGCGAGGAGGGCGACCAGCAGGCCTCCGGCGGTGGCCGCGAGCTGTGCGGCGCCCCGTTCGGGAAGGAGGAATCCGTACGGGACCCATCCGTCCGTCGCGCCGCGGATGAGCGTCACGACGAGCCAGGTCAGCGGATAGGGGAGGACGATCCAGAGCCGCCGCCATGGTAGCGGCGGCCGATCGCCGACGAGGAGCCAGTCCAGCACCAGCAGCACGGGGAACACGAGGTGCAGCGTAATGCTGACCCATGCGGGAGCGGTGCCCGTACCCGGGACGATGAGGTTGTAGATCAGCGCGACGATGATCATGCAGGTGACGGCCGCGCCGCGCGCCTGCGGCATCCAGTCCGGCACCGTGCGTGTGACGGCTGCCGCAGCCCCGCTCGCGATCAGGATCAGGCCGGTCAGCAGGCTGGTGAGGTTCGTGAAGTAACCGAAGTAGTCGAACGGATTCGCGCCCTGTGCCGGGATGCCGATCGCATACGTGTAGATCAGGATGCCGATGACGACGGCCCCGACGAGCATGCGTGCGATGGCGACGGGGCGAGAGGCGGGGCGGATCTCGGGCACGTCCCCAGGCTATGCGGGGAGGGCGGCAATCCGTTTCCCCCTGCGCTCCGAACCAGCTGTGAGTCGCGATCCGCGGCGCAGCTAAGGAGGAATCATGCGTTTCATCCCCACCAAGGTCCACGGTGCCCTCGACTACATCGTCGGTGTGGCGTTGATCGCCGCACCGTGGCTGTTCGGCTTCTCCAGCGTCGGCGGCGCTGCCGTCGTCATCCCGATCGTGCTCGGTGTCGGGCTCATCGTCTACAGCCTCTTCACCAAGTACGAGTGGGGTCCGTTCGGGTTCATCCCGATGCCCGTCCACCTCGTGTTCGACATCGTGGCGAGCCTGTTCCTCGCGCTGTCGCCGTGGCTGTTCGGCTTCTCGGGCCAGGCGCTCAACGTCTGGCTGCCGCACGTCGTGGTCGGCGTCGCGGTGATCGTGGTCGTGCTGTTCTCGCAGCCCCAGCCGGCCCGCGTGAAGGTCTCTGCGGCTCACGCGTGAGAGCGACGACGACGGTGCTGCCGGACCTTTCCGGTGGCACCGTCATCGGCGTGTGAGGTCACCGAAGGGCATCGCTCAGCCAGCGGGCATAGAGCGTCCACGGCTCGCCGCGTTCGCGCAGAGCTGCGATATGCGCTCTCACCTCGTCGGTCAGGGTGAACCACTCGCCGCCCTCCCTGACCAAGGCGAATTCTCGGTGTCGCTGCTGTTCGAGGGCCCTGCCGCCCTGTTCGAAGGCGAGGAGCTCGTCGTGCCGGATGCTCGCGAGGCGCTGCCGTGGCCTCCGGCTCGTGCCGATCTTCACCCGGCGGTCATATCGGAGGTAGTAGACCACTTCGATCACGGGAAGAGGCAGGTCGGGGTCAGGTGCGTCTCCGTAGCGCCAGCCGCAGTCGGCGCAGATCAGGGAACCTTCGCGCCGCGTGCCGCGCAGACCCCCGCAGAGTCCGCAAGGCCCGGGCAGGGGAGGAAGGTCTGACACGATGTGAACGGTAGTCGTGGGCTCCGACACCCGAGGCCGACCCGGTCGGACCTTCGGCCGCTGTGAGACGAAGAAACCCCGCGGGGCCGAAGCTCTGCGGGGTTCTGTGGTGGGCGATACCGGACTCGAACCAGTGACCTCTTCCGTGTCAGGGAAGCGCGCTACCGCTGCGCCAATCGCGCCCGTTGGGGCTATTCAGTTTCTGAGAGGTGGCGACGGGATTCGAACCCGTGTAAACGGCTTTGCAGGCCGGTGCCTAGCCGCTCGGCCACGCCACCGTGTGGATTGACCCCACGTGCGGAAGGCCCTCCGAAGAAGGCCCCAGCACTTGAGCGGATGACGAGACTCGAACTCGCGACCCCAACCTTGGCAAGGTTGTGCGCTACCAACTGCGCTACATCCGCGTTGTTCTCGGGTTGTTGCCCCGAGCACTTGATAAACATTAGCCGACGATCGGCGGTTGTCAAAACCAGACCCGAATCTCGCGCGTGTCCCGCGATCTGGTCAACAGGGCCTCCGACGGTCGGGTAGTATCGGTTGACGTACCCCACGGGTATGGGCGATTGGCGCAGTTGGTAGCGCGCTTCCTTCACACGGAAGAGGTCATCGGTTCGAGTCCGGTATCGCGCACAGACAAAACCCCCGGTTCATCCGGGGGTTTTTGCGTTCCCTGGCCTTCGCGTGCGACCCGGCGGCGAGCTCGGACCCTAGCGAGACAGCGACCTCCAGTCGGAGGGATACACGGTGACGCTGCGTGGCGAGACGCGCGAGCGGTGTCGTGGGCACCTTGGGTGAGGTTCGTACACTCGAATCATGTGCCGGCCCGACCTGGGCTGGAGCGCGAAGACAGGATGTTGTCCCGGGGAGGGCATGAAGTGACTGAGCAGATGCCGAACTGGGAAGGGTTCATGATCCCGACGCTTCGCGTTCTCGACGACGGGATCGTCAGGCACTGGCGGGAGTTCCAGCCGCTGGTCGCAGACGCGGCGGGGCTGACGGAGTCTCAGAAGCAGGAGATGCTGCCGTCGGGCAGTCAGGTCAAGTACGAGAACCGCATCGGCTGGGCGGTCTCGTTCCTCACCAACGTCGGTGCGCTCGCACGGCCGAAGCGGGGCCATTACACGATCACAGACGCCGGCCGTCAGCTCATCGGCTCCTTTCCCGACGGCATCCGCGAGCGCGACATCCGTGCGCTCGGTGCAGACCCGGAATCGCCGATCCGCCTCTACGAGAAGACCGAGCGGGCGAAGCCCAGCGATACGGTCGCGGCGGTCGATGGCGAGTCGATGACCCCGATCGAGCAGGTGCAGAGCGGTATCGCTCGCATCGACGAGGAGGTCGCCGCCGAGCTCCTCCAACGACTCCAGGGTAAGGAACCCGGATTCTTCGAGCAGGCTGTCGTAGAACTGCTGCTCGCCATGGGCTACGGCGGAACGACCGGTGGCGGCAGCGTGACCCAGCGCAGCAACGACGGCGGGATCGACGGGGTCATCGATCAGGATGTGCTCGGGCTCAGCCGCGTCTACATCCAGGCGAAGCGCTATGCCGACCACAACGTCGTCCAGCGTCCCGACGTGCAGGGTTTCGTCGGGGCCCTCAGCGGAAAGGCGGACAGCGGCGTCTTCATCACGACGAGCCGGTTCTCCGAGGGGGCGCGCGCCTATGCCGAAGGCGTCCCGATGCGCGTCATCCTCATCGACGGTGCGCGGCTCACGAGCCTGATGATCCGTTACGGTGTCGGGGTCCAGGTGCGCGAGACGTACAAGGTCGTCGAGATCGATGAGGACTTCTTCGCCTGAGCCGACGCGCGACGTACGACGCTTGTGGGTGCGCCCACTGCCGGAACCCCAGGCGGGACACGCGCTGTCAACGGAGCGGGTCGCCACCCTCGGCGGTCGCCCACAGCGCCCAGAGCACGAGCAGCGGCTGCAGGAAGAGGCGGCCGAGCCGGCGGGCATCCGTGTCGAGGCCGGGTGCGGAGCGGCGCGTACGCCACTGGTGCACGTTGCCGGGGAACACGGCGACGAAGAACCCCGCCACGGCCCAGCCCATCCTGCGGCGTTCGCGGGGGAGGGCGACGAGACCGGCAGCCAGCGCGAGCTCCGCCGCCCCCGAGGCGATGACGATCACGTCCTTGTCGAGGCGCGTGACCCGCGTCGCCCAGTCCGGGACGACGATCCGGAAGCCCCGAGTGCGGACGAGATGCGCGGCGCCGGCCGCGGCGAGTACCAGCGCGAGCATCCATCGTGCAGCAGTCCTGACCATGCGCC
>NZ_PCOT01000050.1 GCF_002979415.1 Microbacterium sp. MYb72
GAGGACTCGACGCTGCCGATCATCGGCAAGCTCGTCGGCGGCGACGTCCTGATGGCGGTCCTGACGGCGGCGGGCTTCGCGGCCACGCTCGCCTCGGGTCTCGCGTCGCACGCGTCGGTCTCCCGCATGCTGCTCGTGATGGGACGCAACAACGTCCTCCCGCAGCGCTTCTTCGGATACATCAACCCGCGCACGCACACGCCGACCTTCAACATCGTGCTCGTCGGCGCGATCTGCCTGCTGGCCATCCCCTTCACCCTCGAGCTGATCGCCGCGTGGATCAACTTCGGCGCGCTGATCGCGTTCACCTTCGTGAACATCTCGGTGATCGCCTGGTTCGCGATCCGCAAGGGCCGCCGGAAGACGCCGGGCGACATCTTCAACTACATCGTGATGCCCGCGATCGGCATGGTGCTCACCGGCCTCCTGTGGGCGAACCTGCACGAGGATGCGCTGCGCGGCGGGCTCATCTGGACGGTGCTCGGCGTGATCTACCTCGCCGTCATCACGAGGGGCTTCCGCAAGAAGGTCGTCGCGTTCGACGAGAACCAGGCCGTGACGGGCTACAACAAGGTCGTCAAGGTGCCGGTCGACGAGAGCTGACGGCATCCGGCCATGAAGAAGGCCGCCCCTCGCTCACGCGGGAGGCGGCCTTCTTCTCGTCGATGAGGGGTCAGATGACGCCCTGGGCGAGCATCGCGGCGGCGACGCGCTCGAAGCCGACGATGTTGGCCCCGGCGACGTAGTCACCAGGACGGCCGTGGCGCTCGGCGGCGTCGAAGGCCGCGGAGTGGATGTCGGCCATGATCTCGCGGAGCTTGTTCTCGCTGTCGCCGAAGCTCCAACGCTGGCGCGACGCGTTCTGGCTCATCTCCAGTGCCGAGGTCGCGACGCCGCCGGCGTTCGCGGCCTTTCCGGGGGCGAAGAGCACTCCCGCCTTCTGGAAGGCGTCGACCGCGTCGGGGACGCAGGGCATGTTCGCGCCCTCGGAGACGGCGCGCACGCCGTTGGCGATGAGCGCCTCGGCATCGGCCAGGCTCACCTCGTTCTGCGTGGCGGACGGCACGGCGATGTCGACCGGCACCTCCCAGACGCTGCCGCCCTCGACGAAGCGGGCGCTCGGACGGCGGTTCGCGTACTCCACGATGCGGGCGCGCTCGACCTCCTTGAGCTGACGGAGCAGGTCGAGGTCGATGCCGGCGTCGTCGACGACGTAGCCGGAGGAGTCGGATGCCGTGACGGCGGTCGCGCCGAGCTGGGTCGCCTTCTGGATCGCGTAGATCGCGACGTTGCCCGAGCCCGAGATGCCGACGCGCTTCCCGGCGAGCGTCTCGCCGTGCACGGCGAGCATCTCCTGAGCGAAGAACACCGCGCCGTAGCCGGTGGCCTCCGTGCGCACCTCGGCGCCGCCCCAGCCGGTGCCCTTGCCGGTGAACATGCCCGACTCGTGACGGTTGGTGACCTTGCGGTACTGGCCGAAGAGGTAGCCGATCTCGCGGCCGCCGACGCCGATGTCTCCCGCGGGGACGTCGGTGTGCTCGCCGAGGTGGCGGTACAGCTCGTTCATGAACGACTGGCAGAAGCGCATGACCTCGGCATCGGACCGGCCGTGCGGGTCGAAGTCCGATCCGCCCTTGCCTCCGCCGATGCCCTGACCGGTGAGCGCGTTCTTGAAGATCTGCTCGAAGCCGAGGAACTTGATGATCGAGAGGTTCACCGACGGGTGGAAGCGCAGGCCGCCCTTGTAGGGACCGAGCACCGAGGAGAACTGGATGCGGTAGCCGCGGTTGACCTGCAGACGTCCGGCGTCGTCGACCCACGGCACGCGGAACATGATCTGGCGCTCCGGCTCGACCAGGCGCTCCAGGATGCCGCCGTCGATGTACTCCGGGCGCTGCTCGAGCACGGGGGCGATCGAGTGCAGCACCTCGTGCACGGCCTGGTGGAACTCCGGCTCGTGCGGGCTGCGGGCGAGCACCGTGTCGAAGACGGGCTGCACGGAGTCGGCGAGCGGATGGAAGTCAGGGGTCGTCGTTGCGGTCACGCGAATGCTTTCTGAAAGGGGGATTTTGAGCGCGGGCGATCGTGTCGCGTGAGTGCTTCGCCGGATCAGGCGGAGTTTTCACTCTACCGGCCGCGCGGAGCGGGCCGTCCTCTGCGACGTGCGGGCGCCGCTCACCCGGTGTTCTGCAGGCCGGCGGCGACGCCGCTGACCGACAGCAGGAGGAGGCGGCGCTGCTCCTCGTCGACACCCGAACCCGTCGCGTCCTGTGCGGAGCGCAGAGCGCGGAGGGCGCGCAGCTGCAACAGCGAGAGCGCGTCGACGTAGGGGCTGCGCAGCTGCACGGCGCGCTGCAGCACGGGCTTGTTCACGAGGAGGCCCTCACCGCCCGTGAGGCGGATGACCCACTGCCGGGTGAGCGCGAGCTCGTCGAGCACGAGAGCCGCGAGGTCGTCGCGGTCGCCGAGGGCGAGGTACTGGCGGGCGATGCGCTCGTCGGTCTTCGCGAGGCTCATCGCCACGTTGTCGATCATGGTGCGCAGCAGCGGCCATTCGCGATAGGCCTCGACCAGCAGCGCCTCGTCTCCGACGGCGTCGAGCGCGGTGCCGAGGCCGAACCAGCCGGCGAGGTTGATGCGCGCCTGGGTCCATGCGAACACCCACGGGATCGCACGGAGGTCTTCGAGGGATTCGACCGAGAGCCCGCGACGAGCGGGGCGGGACCCGAGGGCGAGCAGTCCGATCTCCTCCATCGGGGTGACCGTGGCGAACCAAGGTGCGAAGCCCTCCGCCTTGACCAGCGAGAAGAAGCGCTCCCGCGAGGACACGTCCATGGTGCGGGCGATGTCCGCGTAGCGTGCGGCCGCGCTGCTCGTGCGCTCCTCGACCGTGGGGGAGGAGGCGAGCAGCGTCGCCGCGGCCACCTGGTCGATGTGACGCATCGCGATGGCCGGCTCGCCGTAGCGGGCGAAGATGACCTCGCCCTGCTCGGTGAGCTTGAACCGGCCGTCGACGGAGTGCGGCGGCTGCGCGAGGATCGCCGAGTTCGCCGGGCCCCCGCCGCGTCCGAGCGCGCCGCCGCGTCCGTGGAAGAGGGTCAGCTCGATGTCGGCATCCCGCGCCCACTGGGCGATCTTCTCCTGCGCCTCGTAGAGCGCGAGGTTGGCGGCCACGGGGCCGACGTCCTTCGAGGAGTCGGAGTAGCCGAGCATGACCTCCAGCCGGTTGCCGGTCGCGGCCATGCGCGCACGGAACTCGGGGAACTCGACGGCCTCGGCGAGGATGCCGGGGGCGGCCTGCAGGTCGGCGAACGTCTCGAACAGCGGGACGACGTCGAGCACGGGGGCATCGTCGCCGAGCGCGTGCCGGGCGAGACGGTGCACGGCCGCCAGGTCGGAGGCCGCCTGCGTGAAGGAGACGACGTAGCGTCCGGCGGCGCGGAGCCCGCGATCGCGCTGGATCTCGGCGATGGCGCGGAAGACCTCCAGCACCTCCTCGGTCTGCGCGCTGACGGGCTCGCCGCTCTCGATCTCTGCAAGAGCCTTCGCGTGCACCTGCGAGTGCTGGCGCACCTCCAGCTCGGTGAGGTGGAACCCGTAGGTCTCCACCTGCCAGATCAGATGCTGGACGCCGCCGAAGGCGTGCCGACGGGCGCCGGCCTCCGCCAGCGATCCCTGCACGGCGCGGAGGTCGGCGAGCAGCTCGTCCGGGCCGGAGTAGCGGAGCTCGTCGCCGCGCCGGGTCGCCGCGACCCGACGGGCGAGCAGGAGGATCACCCGACGGTGCGGCTCGCCGGGGGAGCGGGTCGCCAGCTCGGCTGCCTCCCGTGGCTCCCTCGCGGCGTACGCCTCCCACAGTGCGATGACCTCGGAGCTCGGCGGCGTGTCCTCCGCGTCGAGGGTGAGCGTGCGGCCGATGCGCTCCAGGGCGCGCTCGAGTCCGCGCAGCACGTGATCCGAGGCGATCTGCGAGGCCTCGCGCGTCACGGATGCCGTGACGAAGGGGTTGCCGTCGCGGTCGCCGCCGACCCAGGAGCCGATGCGCACGAAGGCCGGCACGACGGGGGCGCTCGCGCCCGACTCCTCGCCGCGCAGCGCGTCGTCGATGGTGCGGTACACGTGGGGCACCGTCGTGAACAGCGTCTCGTCGAAGACGCCCATGACCGTGCGCACCTCGTCGGTGGGCGACGGCTTCTGCGCGCGCAGCGGAGCGGTGCGCCACAGGGTGTCGATCTCCTCCAGCATCCGGCGTCGCGCGCGGTGCTCCTCGGCCCCGCCCTCGCTCGCCGCGTCGTGCTGGGTCAGCAGCTCCGACAGGCGCCGGATGCTCGAAGACACCGCGCGGCGGCGGGCCTCCGTGGGGTGGGCGGTGAAGACGGGGTGGAAGCGCAGACCCTGCAGTCGACGGCGCGCCTCGTCCTCGCCGACCTCGCTCTTCAGCCGCGCGTACGCGGTGGCGACGGTGTCGGCGGCATCCTCTCTGCCCGGCTGACCCGCGCGCTCGCGCAGCACGCGCACGCGCTGGTGCTCCTCGGCGAGGTTGACCAGGTGGAAGTAGCAGGTGAAGGCGCGGGCCACCTCGTCGGCGCGCTGCACCGTGAAGGACTCGGCGATCGCCGCCGCCCTGTCGAAGGCGTCGGGGGTCTCCTCGTCGTACGCCTGGATGGTGGCGAGGCGGAGGCGCTCGACATCCTCGAACAGGTCGTCGCCTCCGGCTTCGCGCAGCACCTGGCCGAGCAGCGCGCCCAGCATCCTCACGTCGGATCGCATGGCGTCCGGGATGCCGCGGCCTGCTTCGAACCGTCCGATGACGCGGATCGCTTCGGTGTTCGTGGGCTCGGGAAAAGACTGTGCGGGGGTCACCCTTCGAGAGTAGCCGGGAGCGGAAGGGTGCTCCGCCCGCATGACGCGTCGTAACGAACTCTTCATGAACGGCGCCGGTCCGATCGGTCTCCGCGTCTCGTGCGGCCGCTGCGGACGCGGCCGCACGTAGCATGGTGGGAATGCGCATCTCGGCGAACCCCCTCCGCGGTCAGCAGTTCCCCGCCGTCCTCCTGCTGATCGCAGCGGGCCTCGGGATCCTGCTCGCCAACCTGCCCACGCACGACGGGATCGCCGCCGTCCTGGACATCCACATCGCCGTGCCCGGCACCGCGCTCGATCTCTCCATCGCGCACTGGGTGTCGGACGGGCTGCTCGCCGTCTTCTTCCTCGTCGTCGCGATCGAGCTGCGACACGAGCTCACGCACGGCGAGCTCGACTCCCCGCGCAAGGCGCTCCAGCCCGCGATCGCCGCCACCGGAGGCGTGCTGGTCCCGATCATCGTCTACCTCCTGATCGCCGGCGACGCGAGCACCGCGTCGGGCTGGCCCGTGCCGACGGCGACCGACATCGCCTTCGCCCTCGGCGTCCTCGCGATGTTCGGTCGAGGACTGCCGTCGGGCGTGCGGGTGTTCCTCCTCGCCCTCGCGATCCTCGACGACATCATCGGCATCATCTTCATCGCGGTGCTGTTCGCGCACGATGTGCAGTGGCTGCTGCTCGTGCTCGCCGTGGTCGCGGTGGCCGCCTTCTGGGCGCTGAGCCGACTGCTGCACGCCACGGGGCATCCGGCGATCGCGCTGGCGATGGCTGCGGTCGGCGTCGTGGCCTGGGGACTCGTCGCCGCGTCCGGCATCCACGCCACGATCGCCGGCGTGCTGCTGGGGCTCGTGATGGCCCCGGTTCCTGCGGGGCGCGTGCGCCACGCCCTCGAGCCGACCGTGAACGGTGCGATCCTGCCGCTCTTCGCCTTCGTCGCGGCGTTCGTGGTGATCCCGGCGGTGTCTCCGACCGAGCTGTCGCCGGCGTTCTGGGGCATCGTGATCGCGCTTCCCGTCGGCAAGATCGTGGGCATCTCCCTCTTCGGCTGGATCGCCATGCGCATCCGTCCGCGCGGCGCCGCACCCGCCCTCCCGTTCGCCGACCTGCTCGCGGCCGGCGCGTTGGGCGGCATCGGCTTCACCGTGTCGCTGCTGCTCGCGAACCTCGCCTTCGCGGCGGACGACGGCATCCGCGATCAGGCGATCCTCGGCGTTCTCGTCGGCTCGCTCATCGCCCTCCTGCTCTCGGCGGTCGTGGTGTCCCTGCGCTCCGGCTGGTACCGTCGCGTGTCCGCCGCGTCCTCATGACCACGAAGGAGTCCGCATGACGACTGCCGACCAGGACCCGCTGCGCGAGGTCGCCGAGACCATGCGGGCCGTGCGCGAGCGGTGCGTGTGGTCGCAGCGGATCACCCACCGCGACCTCGTGCCGTACCTGATCGAGGAGTCGCACGAGGTGATCGACGCCGTCGAGAGCGGATCGCGCGCCGATCTCCGCGAGGAGCTGGGCGACCTGCTCTGGCAGGTGCTGTTCCACTCGGCGATCGCCGCGCAGGACCCGGACGACCCCTTCGACGTGGACGACGTCGCCCGCACGCTCAACGAGAAGATGGTGCGGCGGCATCCTCATGTCTTCGCCGGCGAGACGGCCGTGACGCCGGAGGAGGTGCTGGTGCACTGGAACGCCGCGAAGGCCGCCGAGAAGCGCACCAGGCGGAGCGTGCTCGACGGCATCCCCCGTGGCATGCCGGCGCTCGCGCTGGCGCAGAAGGTCGTCGGCCGCGCCGAGGGCGTCGGCGCCGTGGTGCCGGAGCCCGCACAGGCCCCGGGGTCCGAGGCCGAGCTGGGCGACGCGCTCCTCTCGCTCGTCGCGTTGGCGCGCGACAGCGGGTGGGATGCCGAACGGGCGCTCCGCGAGCGCCTCCGAGTGCTCGAAGACGAGGTCCGCGCCGCCGAGTCCGACCGCTGAGTCGTCGAGTCGCTCCGCCGACCTGGAAAGATGGAGGCGTGGCTACTGTGAACCCGCCGCGCGGCATGCGCGACATCCTCCCCGCCGACAAGGCGCGCCGTGAGCGCGTCCTCTCCGTCATCCGCGACCGCTATCGCGCGCACGGCTTCGACGAGATCGAGACCCCGGCCCTCGAGGAGTACTCGCGTCTGCATGCGGGCATCGGCGGCGACAACGAGAAGCTCGCCTACAACGTCCTGCGCCGGGGACTCGATGCGGAGGCGATCCGCGAGGCGGCCGACGACACGGCGGCCCTCGCCGACCTCGGACTCCGCTACGACCTCACCGTTCCTCTCGCCCGCTTCTACGCGAGCAACCGCGGTCAGCTGCCCGGCGTCTTCCGCTCGATCCAGATCGGCCCTGTGTGGCGCGCCGAGCGTCCGCAGAAGGGTCGCTACCGCCAGTTCGTGCAGTGCGACATCGACATCATGGGCGACGAGTCCTCGCGGGCCGAGGCGGAGCTCATGGTCGCCTCGCTCGACGCGCTGGACGCGCTGGGACTCGAGGGCGCGACCGTGCGCATCAACGACCGGCGGGTGCTCGACTGGATGCTGGAGACCTTCGGCTTCGGCGCCGAGGAGCGTCCGGGGGTGCTGATCACGATCGACAAGCTCGACAAGATCGGTCCCGACGGCGTGGCCGCGGAGCTCCGCGAGCGCGGCGCCGCGGCGCAGGCGGTGGACGCCTTCGAGGCTTTCCTGCGGCGTCCGCAGACGATGGAGTACAACCCGTTCGGCGAGCGGCAGATCCGCAAGGCCCTCCCGGAGGACGCGCCGGAGGAGATCGTCGCACACCTCGTCGGCATCGGAGACGCCGTCGCCGCCGGCACCGGCCGCACCGACATCCCGCTCATCTTCGATCCGTTCCTCGTCCGGGGCATGGGCTACTACACCGGCACGATCTTCGAGCTGGCGCACCCCTCCGTGGACTACTCGCTGGGCGGAGGCGGGCGCTACGACGGCATGATCGGGCGCTTCCTCGGGCAGCAGGTCGCGGCCGTCGGGTTCTCGCTCGGCTTCGAGCGGCTCGTCGACCTCGTGACCGCCGACGCGGATGCCGCGGCGCGGGCCGTGGTGCTCATCCACGACGCCGACGTGCCGGTCGCGGAGCTCGTCGCGCACAAGGCCGCGCTCGTCGCCGACGGCGCGCGCGTGCGGCTGGAGCGCCGCACGAAGAACCTCAAGGCGCTGCTCGAGCGCTCGGCCGCCGACGGCTACACCGCCTTCGCGACCGTCGCCCCCGGTGCGGCGGAGCTGGAGCTCAAGCCGCTCAGCTGAGCGGGTGCGGGGCGTGTCGTCTCGTCGCTGCGCTCCTCGCTCGACGACCGGGTGACGCCGGTCGTCGAGCGAGCGGAGCGCGTCGACACGCTCGTCTCCTGGCACGACATCGGCCCCGCGGACGGTCTCGGGCCGCCCGTTCACCCGGCGTTCAGGGCGGTCGGGTCGAATCGTGGCGTGGGCCGCTATCGTCTCCTCGCCGCGCTCGGGATCGGTGCGACGGCATCCGTCTTCGGCATCCGCCTTCTGCTGACGAGGCAGGCGGCGATCGCCCGCCGCCGGATCGGCAAACCGCTCGGCGAGGAGTCGCTCGACGCGGACCGCGTCTGGCGCCGCGCGTTCGAGGGCGAGCCGATCGAGCTGCTGCTGCTCGGCGACTCCCTGGCCGCCGGTCTCGGCGCCGAGCGACGCAAGCAGACGCTCGGGGGCCGGCTCGCGAAGGGGCTGGCGGTGCGGATGCACCGTCCCGTCCGGCTGCGCACGGTCGCGGTCGTCGGCGCGGAGTCGCCCGACCTCGCCTCCCAGCTCGACGCCGTGCCGGAGGGGTATCGGCCGCACGTCGCGGTGATCGTGGTCGGCGGCAACGACGTCACCCATCGCATCCCGACGTCCGTCTCCGCCCAGCACCTCGACGACGCGATCCGGAGACTCCGCGCCCAGGGTGCCGAGGTCGTCGTCGGCACCTGCCCGGACCTCGGCGCCCTGCGCGCAGTCCCGCAGCCGCTGCGCCGCCTCGCCGCGAGCATGTCCCGCCGTCTGGCGGAGGTGCAGGCGGAGACGGCGGCGCAGGCGGGGGCAGAGGCCGTCGACCTGCGCCGCGCGGTCGGACCGATGTTCCTCGACGAGCCGGAGGAGATGTTCAGCCTCGACCGGTTCCACCCCAGCGCCCTGGGCTACCGTCGGACGGCCGAGGCGCTGCTGCCCGCCCTGTGCCGTTCCGTCGAGCGGCTCACTCCGCCGGTGCGGCGCTGAACGACGCCGCCCACTCGGCGACGCGGCGCGCGCTCTCCTCTTCGGAGATGTCCTCCACCCGCGTCATCACCGACCAACGCACGCCGAAGGGGTCGCGGATGCTCGCGAACCGGTCTCCCGACACGAAGTCCGACGGCGCCTCGCGCACGACGGCCCCCGCGGCCACGGCGCGCTCGACGACCGCGTCGACGTCGGGCACGTACAGGCCCATCGAGTAGCAGTCGTCCTCCCCGGCCGGGGCGGGCACGAGGTGGTAGTCGGGGCTCGGCTCTCCCAGCTGCAGGTGCCCTGCGCCGAAGTCGAGGTCGGCGTGGGCGACCACCCCTCCGAACTCCGTCACGTCGATCACGCGCGCGCCGAACACGTCGCGGTAGAAGTCGATCGCATCCTTCGCCCCGGCGATCGCCAGGAAGGGGGTCAGCGAGGTCGCGCCGTGCGGGCGCCCGTCTGTCGTGTGCTCGCCGGTCGCGCCGGCAGGTGTGCTGTTGGTCATGGGGACAGCGTAGGAAGGGGAGGATGCCGCGGGCTTGAACATCCGCGACAACCTCGACGGGTGCCGTGTCGGCGGCGGACCGTACGCTGGGGCGATGGTGAACCCCACGCGCGGCGTGCTCTATCCGGCGAGGCTGCCGCAGTTCCATCGGCTGCCTCCGACGGATGCCGCACGCGAGCTCGTGGTGTGGTTCTGGGTCCCCGAGTGGGACGTCGAGCCGGGGCGGTCCTCGCGGCAGGAGGTCGTCGGATATCCGGCCCTCAACCTCGTGGTCGAGCCCGACGCCGTCACCCTCTCCGGCGCGACGACGCGCTCCTCGCACCGCGACCTCCGCGGCACGAGCTGGGCGGTCGGAGCCATGCTGAGGCCGGCCGCGGTCGCGGCGCTCGTCGACGATCCGTCGTCCCTGGTCGACGGGGAGCGGATCCTCGACGAGCCGGAGCTGCGCGCCGCCGTCGTCGCGGCGATGTCGTCGGGGGAGGGGCATCGCGAGCGGGCGGTCGACGCGTTCTCCGCGTGGATCGCCGCGCGCGTGGGAGAGGCGGGAGACGTGGCCCTGCAGGCGAACGCCCTCGTCGACGTGCTCCTGGGCGAGAGCGCGGCGACCTCGCCCGAGGAGGCGGCGACACGTCTCGCAGTGTCCGTGCGCACCCTGCAGCGTCTCGCGCACCGCTACGTCGGACTCTCTCCCGCGGCGATGATCCGCCGGAGGAGGCTGCAGGACGCCGCCGAACGGCTGCGGGTCGACCCCGGTGCGGATCTGGCAGCACTCGCCGCCGAGCTCGGATACGCCGATCACGCGCACCTCACCCGTGACTTCCGCAGCGTCCTCGGGATCGCCCCGCGCACGTACCGGACCGATGCGGCGGGCTGATCAGGCGCGGGCGAGCCGCAGACGCAGCATCCGGTAGCCGACGCCGACGAGCACGACGCCCGTGCCGATGAGCGAGGCCACGACCGGCAAAGAGTTCACGAGGACGAGGCAGCCCAGCGCTCCGGCGACCTGCAGCCAGCGCGGATAGCGTCGAGCCGCGCCGTGCTGCCGGAACGCCGCGGCGTTCGCGATCAGGTAGTACAGGAGCACCCCGAACGAGGAGAAGCCGATCGCCCCGCGGAGGTCGGCGACGAGCACGATGACGATCACGACCGCCCCGACGACGATCTCCGCCCGCCGGGGGACGTGCCAGCGCTCGTCGACGGCCGACAGGAATCGCGGCAGGTCCGCCTCCCTGGCCATCGCGAGGGTCGTGCGCCCGATGCCGGTGAGGAGCGCGAGGAGCGCGCCGAGGGAGGCCGTCGCCGCGGCGACCCGCACGAGCGGCACCGCGCCGTCCCAGCCGGATCGGGAGACGATCTCCGCGAGCGGGGCGGCCGTCGTCGCGGCATCCGCTCCGAGCACCAGCAGCGTCACGACGGCGACCAGTGCGTAGACGAGCACGGCTCCGCCGAGGGCGAGCACGATGGCGCGGGGGATCGTGCGAGCCGGGTCGACGACCTCCTCGCCCATGGTCGCGATGCGCGCGTACCCTGCGAAGGCGAAGAACAGCAGCCCGGCTCCCTGCAGCACCCCGTAGGCGGTCGCGTCGGGGAGCGGAACGGGGGCGGCTGTCGGTGCGGACGAGAACCCGGCCGCGACGACGACGGCCAGGCCGAGCAGCGAGACGACGACGAGGATGCGGGTGACCAGGGCCGTCCGGGTGACGCCGAGGCAGTTCACCGCGCACAGGGCGGCGACGGCGAGGACGGCGACGGGCACCCGCCAGCCCTCCGGAGCCGCGTACGCCGCGAACGTCATCGCCATCGCCGCGCAGCTCGCGATCTTGCCGATCACGAAGCCCCAGCCGGCGATGAAGCCCCACCACGGACCGATCTCGGCGCGCGCGTACGCGTACGTCCCGCCGGCGACAGGGTGCGCGGCGGCGAGCTGGGCGGATGCCATGGCGTTGCAGAACGCGACGAACGCGGCGATCGCGAGCGCGATGAGCAGCCCGCCCCCGGCGGCCGCGGATGCCGGTCCCCACACCGAGAAGACACCGGCGCCGATCATCGATCCGAGGCCGATGGCGACGGCGTCGCGGAGAGTCAGGCGGCGGGCGAGGGGCACTCCGTCATCGTGCCACGGACCGGTGAACGATCGGTGTCCTCCTCGACGACGAGGGGGAGGGAGAGGACGGCGGGGGAGTCGCCGCCGAGCGCGAGCGTCTGCGTGCTCGGGACGAGTCGCGAGTGATCGCCCACGGGGTCGTCGGTGCCCGGGTTGCGCAGGTGCAGGGGGTGGGCGCCCGACGAGATCTGCACACGCAGGCGATGCCCCGCGGCGAACCGGTGCGCGAGAGGGGCGAGGGGGAGGCGGATGCGCCGTGGCTCACCCGCCGCCGTCCCGGAGTCGGACTCCGAGGCGAGCCGGACGTAGCCGTCGGTGATCGCCAGCGATGCGCCCTTCGCGTCGACCTCGCACAGTCGCACGAAGAGGTCGGCCCGCGGATTCGACGATGACAGCGTCAGCTCGATCGACGGCTCCCCGATCACGGTGAGCGGCTCGGCGAGGCGCTCGCCGGTGAAGACCAGCACATCGTCACGGGCCTCGCGTCGACGCTGCCTACGACGGCCGGCCCCGAACGGATTGAGCGTGCGACCTCCGGCGTCCGGGGTCGGATCGGACGGGTCGTAGCGGTACGACATCGTGGTCGGAGCCCGTGTTCCGTCGGCGGCGGAGAGCCCGCCGTCTCCGGTCAGATCGAGCCGCTGCGGTGAGCTGTCCGGGGGCCAGGAGGCGAGCTCGCGCCATCCGCCGCCCCCGCTGATCTCCACCCGGGCTCCCGTGGTCGTTCCCGTGCCCTCGAACTGGCGCAGCGCCTCGCGCACCCCGAGCACAGTGGTCTCCGGTGCACCGTGGATCCAGTCGCCCACGACGAGTCGGACAGGGACCCCGGCATCCGTCAGCGCCGCATGGTCGTGCAGCTGGCCGACGAGGAAGAGATCCTGCCACCCGGCCATCAGCGTGACCGGCGGCACCGTCTGCGGATCCGAGGCGAAGTGCATCGGCTCCCACCACGGGTCGCCCGCGTCGCTGTGCTCGACCCAGTCGCGGAAGAACGGCGGGTCCTCTCCGAGAGCCACGCGGACAGCATCGCTCGGTGGCGCGGTGAGCGCCCCTCGCGCGAAGGCCCTCCGCGCGCGCAGCAGCGCCCAGAGGCGCGCGAGCAGGGGGCGCTCCTGGATGCCGAGGGCATAGGCCCAGGTGAGCGGCGTGTCGATCGAGAATCCGCCGCCGGGGTAGAGGATCGCGTCGTCGAAGCGTCGCGCTGAGACGGCGATGCCCATGGCGTCGGGGCGGAGCTCTCCGTCGCAGTACGCCCACTGGGTCACGCCGAAGTAGCTGCCGCCCCAGGAGTGCACGCGCCCTGTCGACCAGGGCTGCGCGCGCAGCCACCGCATCGTGGCCTGGCCGTCGGCGACCTCGTCGTGCAGGGGGGTGAAGCGGCCCCCGGAGCCGAAGGTGCCTCGGCAGCTCTGGACCACGACGTGGTGCCCGCGCTCGGCGATGAAGCGGGCGACCCCCGCGGCGCCGTCCCGGCCGTAGGGCGTGCGGATGAGCAGCGTCTGATCGCCGGCGCCGTCGGCCCACCAGTGGTCGGTGAGGAGCTCGACCCCGTCGTCGGCGGCGACCGGGACGCCGATGTCGCGATGCACGTCGGGGTGCGTCGCCGGAGGCATGTCCGAGGCCGCACGGAGGCGGCGGTACTCGTTGCGTGCCGCACGCGGCATCCGCCGGGGCCCGCTCATCGCACCGCCTTCACCCGGGTGACCGCGAAGGCGGCGAGGAGCGCCATCGCGACGGCGCCGACATAGAGCGCCACGAAGTTCTCCCCGGTGGGGGAGCCGATGCGCGTCACGAAGAAACCGAACACGGGCACGAGGATACCGGGGAGCAGGTAGGCGAGCGCGACGATGCCGAGGTCCTTGCCCGCGTCCTCCGTCGACGGCAGGCACTCCGTCATCAGGGCGACGTCGGCTGCGATGTATGCGCCCTGCCCCGCGCCGACGATCGCGATGCCGATGAGGAAGAACGCGATGTCTCCGAACGAGACGGCGAACACGAGACCCACCGCGCTGGTCAGCGCGCCGATCACGACCGTCGGCTTGCGTCGACCCGTGCGATCGGAGATCACGCCGAACACGAACGCCATCACGAGGTTCATGAGGGTGAAGGCGGCCGTCGCCTGGGTCTGCACGCCCGCGATCTCGGCGGGGTCGTCCAGGCCGAAACGGCTGGAGATCGTGAGGTAGAGGTAGCTCGTCACCGACACGATCGACGCGGTCATGAAGAAGCGGCAGACCCATGCCCACGCGAAGTCCGGGTACCGACGCGGACTCAGCCAGAACGTCTCCCGCACGCCGCGCCAGTCCATCGGCGGGGCGGGGACGGTGCGGTGCAGGTCACGAAGGGCGAAGAACAGCGCGATCGCGAGCACGGACGCGAGCCCGCCGGGGATCAGGAACATGCCAACCTGGCCGGTGCCGGCGACCGCTCCGGCCAGCGCGACGCCGCCGAGGATGCCGATCGTCGTCGCGGCCCCGGTGACCGCCGACATGATCGCGCGGATCCGGCGGCGGATCTGATCGGCGAACAGGGTGTGCACGGTCATGGACACGGCTCCCCAGCCGATGAGCACGAGGACGACCCCGAGGCCCAGCAGGAACAGCGAGGTCGCGAAGGCCTGGACGACGTAGCCGATGGCCGCGACGAGCACGCCGTAGAGGATCCACGGGCGGCGGATGCCGAGCCGCGACATGGATCGGTCGCTGAGGCGTCCGAAGATCGGGGTCGTGACGAGGATCGCCGCGCCGCCGACCGTCAGCACGATGCTGAGGTCGCCCGTCGCCTGGTCGGGATTCCATTCCTTCAGCAGTTGGGGCACGGCGACGCCGGCCACGCCCTGGGCGATGCCGGTCGCGAGCCAGGTGAGGACGAAGGCGATCCAGAACCAGAGGGTCTGGCGCTCGCCCGGGATGGCGTCCTCCGCGAGCGGGGGGACGGGAGGGGAGGGGAACACGGGGTCGACTGCAT
>NZ_PCOT01000051.1 GCF_002979415.1 Microbacterium sp. MYb72
TATGTGGGTCGGCGCCGGGGTTGCGCGGGTCGGCCTCGGGGTTGTGCGGGTCGGCCTCAGAGGTGAGAGTCACGGTCTCGGGGCTGTGCAGGTCGACCTCGGGGTTGCGCGGGTCGGCGATGCGCCTCGTGGCGGTGGCGAGCGCGTCGAAGAGGTCCCGGTGGTCGCCTGTTGCCGCCCGCTGCGTCGCGACGGTGGCCTCGTCGCCGCGGACGATGGGTCCGGTGAGGGCATCCGCCGCGCCCTGATGCTGCCAGTTGTCGACCGACTGCCGGACGAGCGGGGCGAGGACCTCGCGCGGGTTCTCGACGCCCGCGGCGGCAGCGAGCTGCTCCGCCGCGTCGAGCACGGTGAGTACGAAGTTCGACGCGAAGGATGCCGCCGCGTGATACACCGCCCGATCGGTCACAGTGAACGGCGTCATGCCGAGGGCGCGAGCGAGGTCTCTCGCGAGGCACTTGTCCTCCGCGGAGCGCCCGTCGATCGCGGCACCGATGCCGTGGAACACCTCTGGGGTCTCGCCGCCGGTGAAGGTCTGGAGCGGGTGGATGCTGAAGTCCACTGCGTCGAGCCCGGTGGCGCCGGAGAGGTGGGCGACCCGGCGCACATGCGGGCGCGCGACGAACGCGACGGCGGAGATCGCAGCATCCGGGACGGCGAGGATGGCGATGTCGGCTGCCGGCATCGGCTGATCCCGACGGAGCGGTCCGAGGACGCTGAATCCCGCCGTCCGAAGCACCCGGGTGAGAACTCCGCCGAGACGGCCGGCGCCGATGACGGCGATGGTCGTGGCTGGCGCGAGTTCAGAGGCAGGATTCATGGGGAAGGCCGGTCGGGAACGGCGACGCGGATGCCACGAGTATCTGCCCGCGACGGCATCCGCTCCAAATCGGAGAGCAGAACGCAATGGCACTTGCTTCTCATGATTGTCGTTCTGCCACCCATACTTCGCACGATCTTACCTTTTCGCTCTCACTATCCTCGCAACGCGAGACTGAGCCCGTGTGGATCGGCTGGATCCAGTTCGACGTACTGCAGGGCAACGCCCACTCGCTGAAGGAGAAGCGCAACGCCATCCGCCCCCTCATCGCCGATCTCCGTCTGCGCACCGAATGCGCGATCGCCTAGGTCGGCGCGCAGGACGCGCGGTTCTCCAGAAGGTGCTCCCCGGCATGTCGACGCTGTCTACGATCTGCCGATCGACTCGCTGGCGCACGACGATGTCGAGGTGCTCGGGCGGGTGATGACACAGACCAGCGAGCACGCGTCGACAGTCGCCGCGTTGGATACGATCGAGACGAAGTATCGGGCGGTCGGGAAGACGTTGGAGATCGTCAGGATGAATGAGCAGCCAGCCGATGCGCGGTCAGTTGACGGGGTGGGTTCGAGCACGTCGCACTTTTCACTCGACTGCTGTCAGGAAGGAACCGAAGTCACATCCGCTGCCATGATCATAAGTGGAACCCACAGCGGGTTCGCGAAGGAACGAGGCACTTCAATGGGTGATGCAGACTTCTCCGAGATTGAGCTGGTGAGTGATGGTGACGGTATCGCGCTCATCGGCCCCCGTTCAGCGGTCGAGATGTTCCTCTCTTCCAACGGCCTCCATTCACGAGAGCTCGATCTCCCGCGGCTGAGCAGCGTTTTTGGAGGCGGCGCGGCTGTCGCCAAGGCAGGCTCAGAGGTCGCCGCGAATTCAGGCCGATGGATGAAGCTCACTGAAGAGTCGTGGCGAGCAGCGCAGAAGCTCCCCAAGGTGACGAACTCGTCGAGCGGGAACCTTCATGCAACTCTTCGAGCCCCAAATGGTCAGTTCGCGAAGAACCTTCAGTTCCTCAAGCCCGGCTCGATGCTCACCAACCCGGCAATGCTAGCGGGCGTCGCGGGTCTGGCGGCACAGCTCGCGATGCAACAGGCGATGGACGAAATCACCGACTACCTTGCGGTTATCGACGAGAAGGTCGACGACGTGCTGCGAGCTCAGAAGGATGCCGTACTCGCCGACATGATCGGTGTCGATCTGGCTCTAGAAGAGGCCCTGACGATCCGCAAGTCTGTCGGAAGCGTGTCAGAGGTGACTTGGTCCAAAGTGCAAGGCTCGTCGACCGCCATCGGCCGGACTCAGGCGTACGCCCTGCGTCAGCTTGATGCGCTCGCCGAGAAGATGGAGAGCAAGTCGGTTGATGCGCTCGCCGACGCCGTGCCGAAGGTGGAGCGGGAGACCCAGGAGTGGCTCGCCGTGCTCGCCCACTGCTTCTACCTGCAACAGGCGATGGGCGTGATTGAACTTGACCGGGTTCTTGGCACGTCTCCCGATGAACTCGACCGCCATCGAATCGCGCTGCAGACCGCACGCACGAATCGCGCGGACCTGATCACGCGCACCACGCGCCGGCTTCTGGAGCGCATGGATGCGGCCGCGTCACTCGCTAACTCGAAGGTTCTCCTGAACCCGTTCGAGTCGCCGGCGATCGTGCGATCACGGAACGCGGTCACAGAATCTGTCGACACGTTCCATGATCGGCTCGGCATCGAGGGTGGTGGCAAGTCGCTTGAAGCTCGCCGTTGGTCTACCGCCGCGACCGCCACTCGCGACGATCTACTCAAGGCTGGCGGGGAGGGCATGAACAACGCTCGACGTGTCGGAGAAGAGGCAGCCGAACACGCTGCCCGCATTGGCGCCGAGAGCGTGGAGAAGACGAAAGAGATCGCTGGATCGGTAGTGGGGTTTGCTCAACGAGCATTCAAGCGCCGCAACGTCAGCGACGCGGTAGACGAGTGATCGAACGCACCTTTGTCGGCCAGATTTTCGCTCGCTGTGCCGCTTCAGGTGCGCCGAGGCACGTTGAGACGCACGTCTGCCGCTTGGGCCTCATCAAGAATCCAGCGAGCGTTCTTCGGGTGGTCCGGATACTTTTTCCTCAGGTACTTTCGCACGACGAGGCCTGGTCGACTCTCGTCCTGATAACCCAGTTCTTCGGCGATTTCTCGTGGGGTGTAGTGCGTCATATCGATGACCCTAGCCGATACCCTCGTTGACCACAGTGGCCGCAATTGTCTCTATTGACCAGCGGTTTTCACCGCGGCACGATCGCCACGGTTGATAGCGCCATGAACGATAGGCTGGCGCCGTGAGCACCGGAAGCAAGGCCCTCGATCGGCCCGTCCATCAGTGGTTGTCCGACATCGCTGCCGGCAAACTCCATCTCCCAAGTTTTCAGCGCGGCGAGGCGTGGGATCGCCGGCGGATCGAGTCGATGCTGCGCACCATCATCCGCGATTTGCCTCTGGGTATCACCCTTGTGCTCGATGTCGGAGAGAAAGAACAGTTCCACTCCCGCCCGCTTGTCACCGCGCCGAACACCGACGCGAAGGTCACCGAGCACCTTCTCGATGGGCAGCAGCGGCTCACCGCTCTCTGGCGTTCACTCAAAGACAACTACGAGGATCGCAAGTTCTTCGTGCACCATCCTCTTCTCGATGACGACCCTCAGAACGACGATGATGGGGTCGACGTATGGTCTTACACGACCTGGAAGAACAAGACCGGTCAGCTGATGCCGCGCTGGACAGAAGATCCAGCTCAGTGCGCACAACGCGGCCTCGTACCCGTGTACCTTCTCGACCCCGCATCAGACTCCGAAGTAGGCGAATGGATCGAGAAAGCCACATCGCATCTGAAGCCCGCTCTTCAGGCAGACTCCGATGCGACACAGATCTACGCGGCGATGCAGGCGCATGAAGCGCGACGTCAGTTCCTCAAGGACGATGTCATCTCCCCGCTTCGGGAGACTCTGAAGCACTACCGGCTCCCGTACCTGAACCTTCCGGCAAGCACACCGAAGTCAGTCGCGCTCGAAGTGTTCATCAACATGAATACGAACGCGAAGCCGCTCCGACCATTCGACATCGTCGTTGCAGAGGTGG
The DNA here is from genome assembly GCF_002979415.1 of Microbacterium sp. MYb72. Lineage (GTDB taxonomy): Bacteria > Actinomycetota > Actinomycetes > Actinomycetales > Microbacteriaceae > Microbacterium > Microbacterium natoriense. The sequence goes on from NZ_PCOT01000051.1 coordinate 3,928, forward strand.
AGAACGCGACGGAGGCCCGACTGCAGGAGATGATCGATGCCTTTGTCGCGAAGCACCCGCAGGTGGCTTCTTTCGGCAACGTATCCGATCTTCTTTTGCAGACGATCGCGCTGCATCAAGATCTGCCTCCTAACAAGTCTGGTTTCTTCAGTCTCGACGCGCAGCGGCTCGTCGACGAATGGGACCTCACGCTGCAGGGCCTTCTCGACGCGATCGAGCTTCTCGGGCAGATGCGGATCTGGGATGCCGAGCGGTTGCCGACCGCCGTTGCCGTGCCCGTTGTGGCGGCTATGTTCGTTCGGGCCCCCAAACTCGGCGATGCGCGAGGGCTGATCGAGCACGTCGGACGGAAGTACCTGTGGACCGCGTTCTTCACTGGTCGCTATGACGGCGCAGCCGCGACTCGTGCCCACGCGGATGCCAAGCCGCTCCTCACCTTCGCCTCCGCACCAACGCCCGCCGCGCTCGCACGGCTCGACGCGACGGTGCCTGTTCTGAATCGGGAGGTGTATCCGCTTCCCACCATCCGAGGGCTTCAGGCTGCGGGATGGCCGAACGGACGAAGCAGCCTTGCGCGCGCGATCCTTGCCGCCTCGAACTACTTCGGCGCAAGAGACTTCGCGGATGACTCGGTGCTCAGCGCGTCCAACGTCCGGAAACGCGAATATCACCACCTCTTTCCGGCGAAGCTCCTGAGCGATTCCGGCATCGACCCCAACTTGGCGCTGAACTGCGCGCTCATCACCTGGCGGACCAACCGCACGATCGGTCGACTCGACCCGATCGCCTACCTCGCTGCGAGAGCTGAAGCCGCCCCGAGTGCGGAATCGGTAGATGCCCGGTTGCGGAGCCATCTGATTCCGGTCACCGCCCTCCGCGAAGCGGGGCCGTATCCGAACGAAGTTGTTGGGCCCGAGCTTCAGGTTCAGGTAGGGCCGGACTTCGCGAGCTTCATCGAGTTGCGTGCGGAGGCTGTGTCGCGGGCGATGGTGAGGCTGTGTGATGGCGACGGGCCGGAGCTCGCGGAGGTCTTGAGCTAGGTCGCGCAAGAGCCGCGAGGCATGGGCGCAGGGAGTGTCGAACGTGCTGTCGGGGATCTTCGGTGGCATGGACGGCTGCGCCGTGATCGGTCAGACCATGATCGGGCGCGCGGACCGGCATCTCGACATTCTGCGCCGGCATCTTCCTGTTCCTGCCGGTGGTCGTGTTCGGCGACTTCGTCGAGACGATCCCCATGGCAGCGCTCGTGGCCGTGACGATCATGGTCGCGATCGGGGCGTTCGACTGACGTAGCATCCATCCGTCGTCGTTGAAGCGGATGTCGAAGAGCGCGACCTTCGTGATGGTCGCGACGGTCGCGCTGGTGCTGATCACGCACAACCTGGCAGTCGGAGTCGTCGTCGGGGTGCTGGTCGCATCGGTGCTGTTCGTGCCGCGGGTGGCGCACTTCGCGACCGTGTCGCGGAGTGTTTCCGGTTCTGTTGCTCGCTATGTGGTCAACGGGGAGCTGTTCATCGCGTCGAGCAATGACCTGACGACTTGTTCTCGTACTCGGACGACCCTGAGCCGGTCGTGATCGATCTGTCGGGGTCGCATGTGTGGGATGCGTCGACCGTCGCCGCGCTGGATGCGATCGAGACGAAGTATCAGGCGTTGGGGAAGTCGGTGGAGATCGTCGGGATGAATGAGAGCAGTCAGCGGATGCGCGGGCGGTTGACGGGTGGGTTCGAGTAGAGCGGTCTTCGAGCGAGCGGAGCGAGAGGAACACAAGCGCTCAGCGCGGGTCCTCGCCCGATGAAACGCGACTATGCCTCGCAGTTCGGACAGACTGATGTACCCCAGCGCGTTCCGCGTTCCACGCACGGCTATGGGCCTAATCGCTCTCGACAGTTTCTGCAGACATAAGGAAGTACGCCGCGCGCAAAGTTCCGACATGCCAGACCTTCGTCGAATTCGGCTGGAGAACCTCGAAGCGCCTCTTCTCGCCATCGCCGAAGGTCAGAGCGACACAGAGGCTCGCCTGGTCGACCGTGTGCTGACGCTCGGGATGGCAAACGATTTTGAGAACGACCTCTCCCTCCGTCGACAATCCAACCGCGGGTAAGGGGGTACCTCCATGCGGAATCGTCATCCCGCCGAGTTCCAGCCGTTGCGTCCCAATCAGGATCTCGACCGTTTCCACGGAGGACTGAGACAGCTCTATCGCCACGACGTGCGCCGGCACCGGCGGGAAAGCCTGCTGCAGCTCGGAGACGAGCGCCTCCGATTCGACCGATGTCAAGGATCGTACGTTCTCACGGAACTCAACGCGGGGCCGGTCGGGTTCGTCGACACGACCGATTGCCGTGCTCCCGATCGGGCCATGCGCCACGATCGTCACCCGGGCGTGCGGCAGTGCTCGAGCGTAGTCCCGCGCGGTGTCGCCGTGACGCGCGGCAGCCGGGCGCCGATACTGCTTGACCTCGATAGCCATCGCAGTGTCGAACCGTTGTTGTCCCGGTCGCAGGAACCGATAGTCCGGTTGAACTCCTCGTTTGCGGCCGTGAGACAGTTGGCCCGACGCATCGGACCTGATTTCAGCCCAAAGCTCTACCGGTCCGAGCTCATCGTCGAAGGATGCAATCTTCGTGGACCTGAATGGGAAGCTCAGCCTTCCGTGGACCACCTCGAACTGCAAGCGTCGCTCCTTGAACGCTTTGGCGATGACACACACTACCCACGCCGAGTACAGTTCGTGGCGTTTCCCCCACATCGGCAGGGACAGAACAGACTCCAGTGCGGATTCAGCGTCATCACGCACGTCGGAGCCCCAGAAAGACGCACTCCAGTACTCGATTCCGCGAAGCCACCTCTGCACTTCATCGGGCCCCCTGGACTCGAGATACTCGACATCCGCTCGGAGTTGCACGATGGTCGCCTCGGGATGGTAGTCGGTGAAATCAAAGAACAGCGCTCGGTGCTCAGCGAACTCGTCCGTTGGCGAGCCCCAAAGCGAAGCATTGTTGCGAACGGCGTGCATCGTCCCGCCGTAGTCCAGCATCGTGTTGCATGCTGCTGTCAGCACCGCATACACGAGGGACACACCACGCGTAACTGCCGGGTCGACCGCATCCGGGGGCGCAGGCAAAGTGAATCGCCACTCTCCCTCATCATCATCGCGAAGAGTGCGAGGGTCGACGTAATCGGGCGACCTGGTGTTCGCCGCGGGATAGTTCCATCGCAGTGGCGAGAGCACGAACGAACCACGCGCGGCCTGCGCCTGGTCCAATGCAGCCACAGCACCACGGAACTGCGCCAGCGACTGGTCGAATACATCTCCCTCATCGAACTCGAAGGCGACCGTGAGGTTATTGTTCGTCGCTTGTGTGGCCGCAATATTGGAGTAAAGCGAGAGCAGGTCGCGCATGAGAACAGCGAAAGAGTCGACCAGCGGCGACATAGCGCGCAAAAGGTCCCGCGCGGTCCACCCAGCAACCTCCATGCGGGAAGTCAACGACCCGTTCCCGGGCAACTGAGACTTCAGAAGGGTGACTATCTCCTCGTCGTAGCTTCGGGGCAGCAGCACACCGGCCTCCACCAGACGGGACCACAGCTCCGCCGCGGTCGCAATGGGCACGGGAGAAGCACGGTCACTCATTGCCACATCCTCTCATTGGGGACCACAGCCGCGCGTCGCTTCTTGGGGCAAAGCATCCGCGGCGGATCTCGCGCGAGCGCGCCCGCCATGAACGACGGACGGCCGGAGGATAGGATAATTTTGCTAGAGCACCTGGAGGTAGGGATGGCGAGTTGGGGCGAAGACATCGTCGACGGAATGCGCACGCGACGCCGGGAGCAGGAACTCGAGCCTGTTCTCGAGGGATATCAGGCCGCTGCAGATATTGCTGTCGAGGCGCTTTCCACGGTTCTTGACCGCATCGAGGAAAAGGTCGACGCGGGCGAGCCGCTCTCATCCGATGAGAAGGTGCTGCGAACCGAACTCCATGTCATCAAGTCCAAGCTCGAGCGGCGGCTACGGAACTACTGGCAGGAAACATACCGGGCCGATTGATATGCGCCACCCGGACGTTCGAGATCCGCATGACGTAACCCAAATCAAGAGGCATGCTGGGTCAGCATCTTTGGCGTCGAACTCAGGCCTCGACAGCGACGACGGTGTCAAACAATCCGATACGGCGGCGCCCACCGTTTACGACAATACCCGTGTACGAGAGTGACGCGTCCTCATATCGCCGGAATGCGAAGACTGCCTGGTTCATATGCCCTGCGTTGAAGACACCCAGCGACACGAGCAGGTTGAAGTCGTCGACCGTGAGCCCAGTCACCGCTTTGAAGAGCTCGGGCTCGATCTTGGTGATGACGTCGTAGAGCGTGTTCTCGCGGTAGTCGGTAAGGTACATGAACGCCGGGATGCGTGTCGCGAACTTGATCAACTTCTCTTGGATCTGCTTGCGCTTGGACTTATATTCCTTCTCTTCGTCCGACAGCACTTTCTTGTCGCCGGGAGTCAGATCGTCGCCCTTCTCCTTCTTCGTCTTCTTGACGGACTCGCTCTTGTTGACGACCGTTTCGAAGACGTTGGAGCCGAGCGCGCGGAATCCCTCGATGTTCATCACCGCATCGATCGCGGCCTGCGAGTCCATGATCTTGCGGAGAGTGAGGTTGTCAACATTGACGAGAATCGCCGACTCCCATTTGCGAGCGAGGAGTGTCGCCGACGTGCCAGCCATCGCGATGTCGAGGATGCCGCCCGCATCGACCTGCGTCATGTGCGACCCGTCGTATGCGAGGACCGGCAGGAACTTGACGAGCTCCTCGACCGCCTTCTCGGGGTTGCGCTCCTCCGGGGCAAGGCCCGTGCCATACTCGCTCATCTGACGGAGCGCCCGCGTCGGTGCGAAGTCGAACACGAAGCAGACCGGTTTGAGGACATCTTCACGCGAGGGCTCGTCGCCATCGGGGTTGCGGATGGTCCATGGCGACTGAACTCGGAACGCGGCTTGGAAGTACGTCTCCGGCGCTTGCAGGTTCCGCAGCATGAGGATCGACGACCACTGTGGCACTGTCACGCCAGTCGTTAGCTTGCCCACGGTGAGAGTGATCGTCTTCGTGTCGAAGCCGCTACCGATCGCCTGGCGCACCGGCGGCAGCGCATCAAGGCCGACCCCCACGCCCGGGGCCGAGACGTTCACGACCGTGTAGTCGTGCCAGAACACGTTGTGCGGCTCAGCGAGCAGATTCGCCATCGCACCACAGGCAGCCGTGCGCGGCAGCATCCACAGCGAGTGCTGCAGGTAAGGCAGGAGCCGGGTGTCCGAGTACGGAAACGGCGGACGCGTGCCGGACTTCAAATAGTCGACCTGCGTCGGCGCGTAGTTGCCGCGGACGATGTCCAGCCACTTCTGCACGTCGTCCTTGTGCACGAATTCCGCGACACCGTCGACGACCTTCGCCTCGAAGAACGCGTTGAGGTCGAACTCGTCGAACTCCCCCTGACTTGCGATCGCAAGCAACTCTTCCGGCATCTGGTAGGTCAGCAGACGCAGCTCTGGCAGCGCCGCGTACGGGCTCGGCTGGTCGGGGTGCTCCTGCGCGAACGCAGCCTTTGCTCGCTGTTCATCTGTGTAGGTCCAGTTGAAGATCTGCTCCTCGATGAACCGCCCCTCCTTGAACACCTTGAACGGCGTTCCTGAGAGGTACAGGTACGCGCGCGCCTTGATGGGCACGAACGCGTCTTCGTCGAGGCCCGTCTCTTCGAGATTCTCCGCGAACGTCTCGAGGTCCTTGCTGAACTCGACTTCGGTCGCCTTCTTCTGCGACTTGTCGTCCTCGCCCTCGAACAGTTCCTTCGCGGCGTCTCGCCACGCGCCGAAGTGGTACTCGTCGAAGACGACAAGATCCCACGTGAGTTCGGTAAGCCAGGCGTGCTTGGGCTTGAAGTTCCCTGCCGAGTCACGCCCCATGAGGTCTTGGAACGACCCGAAGAAAACCAGAGGGCGATCGGGATCGACGGATGCCGGATCGCCGCCGGTCTTGCGCGAGAGGTACTGCCAGCCGTCGAAGTCGACGTGGGTCTTGAGATCGGTGTCCCAGGCATCCTCGACGGCCGGCTTGAATGTCATGACGAGGACGCGCTTGGCACCCATGCGCTTGGCGAGCTGATAGGCGGTGAAGGTTTTGCCGAAGCGCATCTTGGCGTTCCAGAGGAACTCCGGAACGGCATCGGCATCGTCGGCCCAGATCGACTCGAAGTAGTCATACGTCTTCTCGACGGCGGATGCCTGTTCGGTCCGCATCGGGAACGTCGCGTGATGCGTTCCTTCGAATCGCTTGCCTGCTCGGAGTTCGGCGATCGCCGTGCGCACATCGTCGGCGGTGCAGCGCATCCACTCTTTGCTGGACTCGAAGACGACGTTCTCGAAGTTCTTCTCGGTGAGTCTCCGGCGTACGTCGACGTCGGAGATCAGCGAGCCATCCGACCGCTCCGCGGGTTCGTCAACCTCGAGCGTGTAGTCGATACGCGCCTGTCCCTGCGACTCTTTGATCCGGGTGTTGACGTCGCGCGTGGTCTGCCCGACCTTCAGGCAACCCTGCCAGCGAGAAGCGACTTCGGCGGATGACCAAGCGTATAACCGCGGACTTGCCTCAGGTTTCTCGGGAAGGAGCTCGGACTCAGGCTTAGGCATTGACGGACTCCATCGGGCGTACCACGCGCTCGATGAAGGCGATCTCGTCGTCAGTGATGCCGTATTTCTCGTAGAGATCTGCGTCCGTCCATGGGCGTGAGAAGTCCTGCATTGGGACGAACGTGTACACCTTGCGGGAGGTATGCTGCGTGGCCTTGTGTAGCTGGATGAGGAACCGGGTGAAACGACACCGGAGATAGGTCAACGCGTTGTTTGCGTGCTCCTTGGAGGCGATCGGGCCGATGCAGAGGTATGTCTCGGAACACACTGAGCCCGGCTCTCCCAGGAATGGCGTACTCAGGACTCGATGCGGGTACGTGTCCTTATTGCCTGTCCCAGGCGCCGCGGCACCAACGTACACTTTCCAGCTGTCAACGAGCGTGGAACCGACAAGTAGGTCACTGCGCGACATGAAAGCGGTGCCACCGTTTTGATACACAAGCAGATCGTCTTCACCACGATCGGTCTTGCCCTTGAAGAATGTCCGCAGCCCGAAGGGCCGGCTCGAACTCACGAGCTTGTTGAACCGTCGATCTTCCGGTAGTACAACCGTCCCCTGCGATCCTCCTTCGTGCGACACAACCTTCTTGAGAATCGGGACAGCCTGGTTGAATCGAACAAAGATGTCGGCGCCCATCTCCAGCAATGGGCGTTGCGCTGATGAGTCGGTCCAGCCCGCGTAACGCGTGGTCACCTGGCAAAGCCCGCGGTGATCGCGATCCCACAAGAAGTAGCACACGCCACCCTTGAGCCCAACACCGGGGAACACATCTGAAGCGCTGAGGTAGTCATCGATTACACGTACTCGGTCGTCGTGAAGCATCGAGTCGCGGAACTCGTCTAGCCCCTTTCCGCCAGCGAACCAGCGCGACGGCACGATCATCGTGAGGTACCGAGGATCGAGAGCCTTCGCGCGCTCGACGAAGAGTTGATAGATCGGTGCCGCACTTGTCCCGTACCCGCCATCATCCAGTTGGTAAGGGGGGTTGCCGATGATGACGTCAAACTGCATGTTGGCTCCAAACAGCTGTGCGATAAGTGCCCGTGGATCTAAAGTGTGGATAAACGCGTACGCGTGCGACTCGAGCTCCTCGTCGCGGTCGTAGCCACGCTTCGTCGCACCGCAGTACGCGCACTTCTCGCCGGACCAGGTGTGCTCGGTGCGCTCGAACCAGATATTGCCCCAGTCTCGGCCAAAGCTCTTAGCGGCGGAGTGCTCGCCAGTGGCGTCCTTTGAGCAGTAAACGCTTCGTCGCGCGAGCAGCGCTGTCAGTTGCGTGATGCCGATGCCGTACACCTGCTTCGTCAGGATGTGGTCGACGCGGTCTTGCAGATCCGGAATCTTGTCTGCTAGGCCGTCGGTCAGTCGTGCGACGATCTCGCGGAGGAAGACGCCCGACTTTGTGAACGGGTCGAGGAACGTCACATCCGGGTCCTTCCAGATGTCAGCGCCGTCGTTGGCATCGGCCCATGCGGCAGCAACCGTGTCGAGCATCTGGTTCGCAAGCTCGGGCGGGGTGAAGACCTCGTCGTTTGAGAGATTGGCAATGCAGGTAAGCACATCGGGGTTGTGGGCGCGCAGAGCGAAGCTTGCTTGCCCCTCCAGGACAGGTGTCGTCATGCGGCGCTCCCCATCGCGATTTGGTCGACGGTCATCGGCGGATATGAGTGCACCGGGGTGAAGATCTCGTGCTCCTCGAACGCGTCGAAGAGGGTACCGGAAGCCGCGGAGCGCTGCGTGAGCGCATCGAAACGGAAGTCGCGGCGTTGATACTTGCCACGGCCGAGATAACCCCACTCTGGGAACACAATGGGAGCCCCGCTGCCGTCTGTCATGGCGAGGGCGTCACCCTGGACGATGTTGACCTCGAGAACGGCGCGCGCCGCGGCTAGAAGATCGTCGTTGGGCCCGAGGTGGAGCATCCGAGCGAAAGCCCTCGCCAGGTTGTCGCGACATTCGACCGAGTTGTCGGCGAGCAGCTCAATTCCATAGACGCACATCAGACCGAACAACGCGTAGTGGCGGCGCTCGAAGTCGCTCTTGCCGTACCTCGCCACAACCACCTTCAGCTTCCGCTCGAGGACTGGCACTAGGAAGTTCCCTGATCCACAAGCGGGCTCAAGGAACCGCGAGTCGATACGCTCAGTCTCGCTTTTGACGAGGTCAAGCATGTCGTCCACCAGCCATCGAGGCGTGAAGACCTCGCCGTGGTCGGCAACGCGCTGGCGCGACTTGACGAGCGGGCGCAGTTCGTCCTGCAACATGACCTCCTGGATATGGCTCGATCCTACCGACGACCACGTAACGCGAAGCACTGCGGAATGGTGAAGGGAACTCAACGAGCGAGGATCATGCGACGACCACGACTCGCGTTGCCTACGGTACGAGCAACAACACTGGCGTTGCCAGCGAGCTTGAAGAGTCCGGCCGGCGACACAGGATCGGGATCCATAGAGCTGTTGCGCTCGAGGCGTCTCGCATCTTCATCGCGTGTTTCCACGTTCACACGAGAAAGATAAGCACACACATGAGGACATCACTGATATATTGGCTGGGCCGTCCGCGCGACAAGTACCGGACGCCTCGACAAGCTCAGCGACCCAGCCGGAGGGCCCTCGCGCTTCGACAAGCTCAGCGACCCAGTCGCGAGACCCGGCGCTCCCACAAGCCCCGCACGCGCCTCAGCCCAAAATCCCCCGCAACAAC
>NZ_PCOT01000052.1 GCF_002979415.1 Microbacterium sp. MYb72
TCAGGCCGCGCCCGCCCCAAGATCCGGACGCCGCCCCCAAATCCGGGCACACCAGCCGACAGCATCCGTAACTCGGTCGATCCTCCGGACTTCAGCCGCCAAGGCGAACGACCCACCGGACGTCGCCCGATCGGGCGAAAACTTCAGCCCCGGCCAGCTCCCTGCCCCGAGAACCGGACGACGCCCCGAGATCCGCACAACTGACCTGCATCCATCCGGGTCTCGGTCGATCTTCCGGATCTCAGCCGTCCGACGCGGGCCGGACCCGCCCCTGACCCACCCGACGCGGGCTCAGAGCCATCCCTTGTCGAGAGCGATCCGCACGGCCTGCGCCCTGTTCGCAGCCCCGGTCTTGCCGATCGCCGCGGAGAGGTGGTTGCGCACGGTCCCCGCCGAGAGGAAGACCTCCGCGGCGATCGCGGCGGCCGATCTGCCGTCTGCGGCGAGACGCAGCACCTGGCGCTCCCGGTCGCTGAGCGGGTTCGCCCCGTCGAACAGGCTCTCCTCGGCGAGGGCCGGGTCCAGCACGCGCATGCCCGCGTGCACGCGGCGCACAGCATCCGCCAGCTTCTCCGCCGGGCTGTCCTTGACGATGAAGCCGCTGGCGCCCGCGTCCAGAGCCGAGCGCAGGTACCCGGGCCTGGCGAAGGTCGTGACGATGAGCACGCGGGTGCCGGGGTGCGCCGCCCGCAGCAGCCGGGTGGTCTCGATGCCGTCCATGCCCGGCATCTGGATGTCCATGAGGCACACGTCCGGCGCGGTCTCGGCCGCCAGGCGCACCGCCGTCGCTCCGTCGGCCGCGAGCCCGACGACCTCCAGATCGGGCTCCAGGTCGAGCAGGGCGCCGAGCGCTCCCCGCACGAGCGCCTGATCGTCGGCGATCAGCAGTCGGATGCCGTCGGTCACCAGGTCACCTCCACGCTCGTGCCGCCGGACTCTCCCGCGCCGAACGCGAACGAGGCCCCGGCCGCTGCCGCCCGCTCCCGCATGCCGCGGACGCCGTTGCCCTCGCGCGAACCGGGCCCGGCGCCGTCGTCGACGATCCTGAGCCGCCCTGGCGCGATCTGCACGTCTACCCGCGTGGCGCCGGCATGCCGCAGCGTGTTCGTCGTCGCCTCCCGGAGGATCCATGCAGCGGTCAGCGCCTGCGCGGCGGAGAGCGCCCCCGGCGTCCCGTCGACGGCGAGCACGACGTCGGCCGACCGCAGCGCGTCGCGGCTGGATGCCAGCTGCTCGGTCAGCGTCGTCGCGCGCGCTCCGGAGACCGTGGCACGCACCCCGGCGATCGCCTCCGCGGTGAGCGCCTCGATGTCGGCGAGCTCGGCCTTCGCCCGCTCGGGGTCGGTGTCGATCAGACGCCTGACCAGCTGGGCCTTCAGCCCGACGACGGTGAGCGAGTGCCCGATCAGGTCGTGCACGTCGCGGGCGACCGCCTCCCGCCCCTCGCTCGTGGCGAGCTCGAGCCCCAGCCTCTCCGCCTCGTTCGAGCGCAGGATCAGCCAGGTGGACACGGTGTTCACGACCCCCAGCAGCACGATGATCGCGAGCACCGTGAGGAAGTCCAGCCCGCCTGGGAGGAGGAACACGCACAGGGCGGTGATCGTGACGGACGCCGCGAACGTGATCCAGTGCCAGACGCGGGTGAGCCCGTACGAGGCGAAGGACATGATGAACGGGAGGAAGCTGAGCGCCGATCCGCCCTCCGCGGGGATCGACACCAGGGCGCAGACGATCAGGAGCCCGAAGGTGACCCACTGCCGCGGAGCGACCGGGCGCCCCAGGCCGCCCCCGCCGCGCATGCCGTACATGAAGCCGACGACGTACAGCACGATGAAGGCGACCAGGGCGGCCCAGCCGACCACCACCCAGGCGATCGGCGCCTCGGAGCGGAGCAGCGACAGGACGGGGTAGATCAGGAAGATGAGCCAGACGACGGCCATCAGCCAGCCGAATCGTGCCCAGGGATCCGCCGGATGCGCGGACCCCGCCCCCGAGCCGGATGCCGCCCATGCCGCGGGCGGAGCACCTGCTGCGGCGAGCGCCGCCGCGTCGTCTCGCTGATCGGTCATGGAACCAACCTACTGACGTGCGCGGGAGCGCTTGGCGCCCGCCATCACCAGCGCCGCGAAGAGCACGACCCACACCGCGACGTTGAGGAGCAGCATCCAGAGCTCGTCGGTCTGCCCCGTGGTGAGCCGTCCTTCGGTCAGAGGCCACCTGCTCAGGGCCACGAAGCCGTAGAGCGGGGTGAACCGGGCGATGTCGAGCATGACCCCGTCGAGGGGCATGAACACGTTGCCGAAGAAGGCGAAGAACGTCATCGAGATCGACGCCAGCGCGGTCGCGGAGTCGCCGTTGAAGAACAGGCCGACGCCGAGACCCCAGAGCCCGTAGATCAATCCGAGTCCGAGGACGATCCCGACGGTCGCAAGCCACCGCCACGCGCCGTCGGCCTCGGCGCCGGTGAGCATCCCCGCCACGAACACCCCGAGCACCGACAGCGCCGCGTAGGAGAAGGCCGTGAGCACCTTGGTGAGGGCATAGCCGGTGGTCGTCAGCGGCGACATCGCCAGCTGGCGACCCCATCCCTGCTTCGACTCCGTGGCGGCGAGGGAGGTCAGCGAGCTCATGGCGACGGCGGTGCCGTACGCGGCCATCGACGTCATGACGTAGAACGAGACGTTGCCGTGCCCGGCGGAGAGCGTGCCGTAGCTCATGCTCGCGCCGAAGAGCAGGTACATCGCGATCGGCATGGCCAGGGTGAAGGCGAGCGTGTAGGGGTTGCGCAGCTGGCGGACGGCCTCGATGCGCAGCATGGTGGGTGAGAGAAGCATCGGTCAGTCCTCCGTGAGGGCGGTGAAGGCGGTTTCGAGGGTGGGCGCGGCGATCTCCAGATCCCGGGCCCCGGCGTCGAGCAGGGTGCGCGCGGCCGCGTCGGAGTCGGCGGCCTTGAGGCTGAGGCGATCGGCGTCGACGCGGATGCCGACCACGCCCGCGATCGCGGCGAGCCGCTCGACGATCGACATCGACGACCCGGCCGGCAGCGTGGCCGACACGGTGCGCTCGCCCAGGCTCGCCCTGAGCCGCGCGGTGGGGGCGTCTGCGACGATCGTCCCCCGGTGCATGACGACGGTGCGACGGGCGAACTGCTCGGCCTCTTCGAGGTAGTGCGTCGCGAAGATGATCGTGCGGCCGGCGTCGGCGTCGGCGCGCATGACGTCCCAGAAGTGACGACGGGCCGTGACGTCCATGCCGGCGGTGGGCTCGTCCAGCACGAGGATGTCGGGATCGGGCACCATCGCGAGGGCGAACTTGACGCGCTGCTGCTCACCGCCGGAGCACTTCGAGACCTTGCGCTTCGCGAGCGCGACCAGATCGGCGCGGCGCATCACCTCGGGCACCCGATCGAGCGCCTGGCGTCCGTGGAGCGAGGCGATGAGCTCCACCGTCTCGAGCACCGTGAGGTCGCCGAGCAGCCCGCCGGTCTGCAGCACGGCCGCGATCGCCCCGGACTTCGCCGCGGCATCCGGATGCCCGCCGAGCACCGACACCGTGCCGGAGCTCGGTTCGGTGAGCCCCAGCAGCATGTCGAGGGTCGTCGTCTTGCCCGCCCCGTTCGGCCCGAGAAGGGCTGTGACCTCGCCCCGTTCGATACGAAGGCTCACTCCGTCGACGGCCTGCACGCGCCGGTCGCCGACGCCGAAGTGGCGGCGGACGTCGGTCAGCTCGATCACCGCGGATGCGGCTCCTGATGTGTTCATGCCTCCAGCATCGCGACGCGCAGCCTGCGGCGCCGTCGTCCGCTGTCACGCGTTCGACGTGACACGTGTCATGCCGGACGCCCCTGGGGCCGGTTCAGGACGCAGGCAGGAACGCGCCCTCCAGGAACGACTCCAGCTCGGCCACGGCATCCAGCGGCAGGATCGCGGCGACATACTGGTCCGGGCGGACCACGACGACGACGCCGTCTCGGGAGAGCTCACGCGCCTCGAAGATGTCGGCATCCGTCCAATGCGAGGGGCCGGCGGCGTACACCTTCTCCCAGTCCGTGAGTCCGAGCGGGCCGGTCTTCGGCTGGAACAGCTCGGGAGCCGACGTCACCTCGACCTCCTCGTACGACTGCTGATAGACGGCCTTCACGTCGAAGACGGCGTCGACGTCGGCATCCGACGGGGTGAACCGGGCGAGCAGGGGCGTGGCCTGCGCGGCCCACGACTCCAGCGCGGAGCCGTCGCGGTCGCCGAACGCGTAGACGCGCCAGCGTCCGTCCGCCTTGGCATGGTGGCCGAGGTGGATGGCGTTGCCGTCGCCGACCCGGACGACCTCGGCGGACTTGAACCGCTTGCCCAGCGGGAACCCGGCGGCGAGCGACTGGTGCGCGTCGGAGCCCGTGATCATGGACGCGGTGTACTGCGTCATGAAGCCGGAGGGGAACTCGGCCGTGCCGAGGTAGAAGGTGGCGAGCTCGTTCGGGTCGGAGATCTCCTCGGGCTTGCGGGCCATGAGCGAGGACCATTCGCGGTCGAAGTCGATCAGCTGCTGCGCCACGGGGCGGCGCTCGGATCCGTATGTCGACAGCAGCGCCTCCGGGCTGCGTCCGGTGAGCACGGCGCCGAGCTTCCAGCCGAGGTTGAAGCCGTCCTGCATCGACACGTTCATGCCCTGCCCTGCCTTCGCGCTGTGCGTGTGGCAGGCGTCTCCGGTGAGGAAGACCCGCGGGGTGCGCTCCACGCCGGGGTCGACGTCGTCGAAGCCGTCGGTGACCCGATGGCCGACCTCGTACACGCTGTGCCAGGCGACCTGCTTCACGTCGATGGAGTACGGATGCAGGATCGCGTTGGCCTTGCGGATGATCTCCTCGACCGGGGTCTGACGCACGCGATGGTCGTCGTCCTCGGCCACCTCGCCGAGGTCGATATACATGCGGCTGAGGTATCCGCCCTCCCGGGGGATGTGCAGGATGTTCCCCGCCTCGGAGTTGATGGCGCACTTGGTGCGCCAGTCGGGGAAGTCGGTGTTCACGAGCACGTCCATGACGCCCCAGGCGTGGGCGGCCATCGCGCCGACGTGAGTGCGTCCGATCGCTCCGCGCACGCCACTGCGGGCGCCGTCGCAGCCGACGACGTACTTCGCGCGGACCGTGCGCTCCTCCCCCTCGCGGGGGCCTGCGACGTAGCGGATGCGCACCTCGACAGGGAACTCGCCGTCGTCGTGGACGGTGAGGCCCGTGAACTCGACGCCGTAGTCCGGCACGATCCGCCCCGGGCCGTCTGCGGCGGCCTCGGCGAAGTAGTCGAGCACGCGCGCCTGGTTCACGATGAGGTGCGGGAACTCGCAGATGTCGTAGGCGTAGTCGGCCGTGCGCGCCGTGCGGACGATCTCGTCGCGCTTCTCGGGGTTCGGACCCCAGAAGTTCATCCAGCCGATGTTGTAGGCCTCGGCGATGATCCGCTCGGCGAACCCGAAGGCCTGGAAGGTCTCGACGCTGCGCGGCTGGATGCCGTCGGCCTGGCCGAGCACGAGGCGTCCGTCGCGTTTCTCGATGATGCGGGTGACGATGCCCGGGTACTGCGACATCTGCGCCGACAGGAGCATTCCGGCGGGGCCGGAGCCGACGATGAGCACGTCGATGTCGTCCGGCAGGTCTGCGGGTCGGTCGGCGACTCCCGCCGGGAGCACGCGCGGGTCACCGGAGACGTAACCGTGGTGGTGGAACTGCATCGTCGTCGATCCTTCCGGACTTCTCTGTCGGGTCTTGCGGCGCGAACAGGAGTGTTCTATATTCGAACACACTGTTCTACTATTGAACACAGCTTAGACGCGCCCCTCTCCGACCGCAAGGGAGCACCATGGCCGACACCGCCCCGGCGTCGCAGACCCTCAGCCGCGGCATCCGCATCCTCGAGGTGCTCGCCGACGCCCGCGGCCCGCTGTCGATCGACGAGATCGCCGCCGCCATCGGCGTGCACCGCTCCATCGCCTACCGACTGCTGCGCACCCTCGAAGACCACCGGCTCGTCGGGCGCGACGCCGCAGGAGCCGTCTCGCTGGGCGCGCGCATGGCGGCCCTCGCGGCCGGCGTCGCACAGGACCTGCAGGCCGAGGCCCTCCCCGAGCTCACCGACATCGCGAACGAACTGGGGATGACGGCCTTCCTCGCCGTGCTCGACGGAGAGGACTGCATCACGCTCGCGAGCATCGAGCCCCGTCACGCGGTCGCCAGCGTGGCGCAGCGACCGGGTGCGCGCCACCCGGTCACCGTCGGAGCGCCGGGCAAGGCGATCCTGATGCAGCTCACCCCCGCCGAATGGCCGGCGGATGCCGCGGCGGCGCTGCGCGCGGAGGTCGAGGCCTCCCGCACGCACGGCTACACGACGAGCCACGACGAGGTGATCCCGACCGTGCAGTCGGTGGCCGTGCCCCTCGCGCTCCGGGGCCAGCGCCCTGCGGCGATCGCGGTCGTGCACGTGGCGACGTCGGTCGAGGATGCGGCGATCGCCGAGCGGCTGGAGCGCTCGGCATCCGCGATCCGCGAGGCGCTCGAGGGCTGACGCGGCTCACGCGTTTCGTCTCGTCGCTGCGCTTCCTCGCTCGACGACCGGGACCTTCGCCGGTCGTCGAGCGAGCGCGACAACCCCCACCCCACCGGTCGTTGAGCGAGCGCAGCGCGACGAAACACCCCAACCGACGCCGAACGGCCGCTGAGGCGTTTCGTCTCGTCGCCGCGCTCCTCGATCGACGACCGGCGGTCAGGCCTTCGCGAGACCGCGGATCGGACTGACGGCCTGCTCGGCCTCGTGATCCGGTCCGAGCGGGATGCCGGAGCGGTCGCGCAGCAGCAGCGTCGCGACGAGACCCAGCACGGTCATGCCGGCGAGGTACCAGGTGACGGCCTGCGTCGAGCCCGTGGCCTGCACGATCGCCGTCGCGATGGTGGGGGCGAAGGCGCCGCCGGCGATCGCGCCGATCGCGTAGGAGATCGAGACGCCGGAGAAGCGGATGCTCGCCGGGAACAGCTCCGTGTACAGCGCGGCCTGGGGGCCGTAGGTGAATCCGAGGCCGATCGTCAGGATCGCGAGGCCGGCGAACAGCAGGCCGATCTGCCCCGTGTTGACGAGCGGGAACAGCGTGAAGACGCCCGCGAGCTGCAGCACCCAGCCGATGATGTAGGTGCTGCGGCGTCCGATGCGGTCGGAGACCCAGCCGGCCAGGAGCGTGGTGAGCAGCCAGGTCACGGCGGAACCGGCGACGGCCCACAGCACCGGCCCGCGCTCGAGGCCGATCGGCCCCTCCGGGTTCGTCGCGTAGCCCTGGATGTAGCCGCCGGTCGTCATGTAGCCGACGGCGTTGTTGCCGGCGAACACCAGCGCGGCGATGATCACGAGCAGCAGGTGCTTGCGGAACAGCTGCACGATCGGCATCTTCGCCTTCTCCTTGCGCTCGGCGAGCTCGGTGAACACCGGGCTCTCCTCGACCTTGCGGCGCACGTAGTAGCCGACGAGGATCAGCACGACGCTGAGCAGGAACGGGATGCGCCAGCCCCACGCGGCGAACTGGTCTCCGGGGGCGATCGCGGTCATCAGCGCCATCACGCCCGAGGCGAGGAGCAGCCCGAGCGGGACGCCGATCTGCGGCGAGGCGCCGAAGATGCCGCGCTTCTGTCGCGGCGCGTGCTCGACGGCCATCAGCACGGCGCCGCCCCATTCGCCGCCGGCGGAGATGCCCTGGATGATGCGCAGGAGCACGAGGAGGATCGGCGCGGCGAGGCCGATGGACTGGTAGGTGGGCAGCACGCCGATGAGGGCGGTCGCCGCGCCCATGAGGATCAGCGTCCACATGAGGACGGCCTTGCGTCCGAGCTTGTCGCCGAAGTGCCCGGCGAGGAAGGCGCCGAGCGGACGGAAGAGGAAGCTGACGCCCACGGTGGCGAAGGCGATCAGCGCGCTGTTCGCACCGAGCGGCTCGAAGAACAGCTGACCGAATACGAGGCCGACGGCCGTGGCGTAGATGAAGAAGTCGTACCACTCGACGGTGGTGCCGACGACCGTCGCGAAGATGACGCGCCGTCGATCGGCCTGCGAGGCGATGGTTCCGGTGGGCGTGAACCCACCCTGTGACTGCCCGCTCATGGGGCCTCCTTTTGCTGGTGACTGCACTGTCACGGCGCACATCCGAGGGGGAAACGAGTGCTTGCCGAGGGGTGAACCGATGATATATGATTTCAGATACGACGCACAAGGCGTCGTCGAAAGCGCGAGGAGGCGCATCCGTGACGGCATCCATCCCCCGCCCCGGCAAGATCATCGCGATCCACCTGAGCTATGCCTCTCGCGCCGATCAGCGCGGCAGGCGCCCCGCCTTCCCCTCCTACTTCTTCAAGCCGACCAGCTCCGTCGCCGCATCCGGCGGCACCGTCGAGCGGCCGGCCGGCACCGAGCTGCTCGCCTTCGAGGGCGAGATCGCCCTCGTGATCGGCACGGCGGCGCGCCGCGTCTCCCTCGCAGACGCCTGGTCGCACGTGGGATGGGTCACGGCCTCGAACGATCTCGGCCTCTACGACCTGCGCGCGAACGACAAGGGCTCGAACGTCCGCTCGAAGGGCGGAGACGGGTACACCCCGCTCGGCCCCGAGTACATCGACGCCTCCGCCGTCGACCCCGCAGCCCTCCGCGTGCGCGCCTGGGTCAACGGCGAGCTCCGACAGGACGACACGACGGCCGGCCTCATCTTCCCGCTCGCGCAGCTCGTCGCCGACCTCTCGCAGCACTTCACGCTGGAGCCCGGCGACGTCATCCTCACCGGCACGCCGGCCGGATCCAGCGTGATCGTCCCCGGCGACGTCGTCGAGGTCGAGGTGGACGCCCCGACCGCGCACGGCGCCCCCTCCTCCGGTGCGCTCGTGACCACCGTCACGCAGGGCGACGTCCCGTTCGACGCCGAGATCGGCTCGCTCCCCGCGGTCGACGACCTGCAGCGCACCGAGGCGTGGGGCTCACGTGAGGCGGCCGGCCTGCCCCCGGTCGCTGAGGAGCCGCAGAACGCCGCATCGACCCCGTCGGATGCCGCACCTTCTGGCTCCTCGGGATCCGGCGCCGGGCTCTCCCCCGAGTTGCGCGCCAAGCTCCTCGAGGCGCCGACCGCCGGACTCTCGGCGCAGCTGCGCAAGCGCGGCCACCACTCCTGCTTCGTCGACGGCGTGGCAGCGAACATCGCCGGCACGAAGATCGTCGGCACGGCGAAGACGCTGCGCTTCGTGCCGTTCCGTGAAGACCTCTTCAAGAGCCACGGCGGCGGCTACAACGCGCAGAAGCGCGCGTTCGACGCCGTCGACGAGGGCGAGATCATCGTGATCGAGGCCCGCGGCGACGCCACGACGGGCACGCTCGGCGACATCCTCGCCCTCCGCGCCCGCGCCCGCGGAGCCGCAGGGGTCGTCACCGACGGCGGGGTGCGCGACTTCGACGCCGTCGCCGAGATCGGCCTTCCCGTGTTCTCGCAGGGCGCCCACCCGTCCGTCCTCGGACGCAAGCACGTGCCGTGGGACGTCGACGTCACGATCTCCTGCGGAGGCGCGACCGTGCAGCCCGGCGACATCATCGTCGGCGACGGCGACGGCGTGATCGTCATCCCCCCGTCGCTCGTCGAGGAGGTCGTCGACGACGCTCTCGCTCAGGAGATCGAGGACGCCTGGATCGCCGAGCAGGTCGCCGCAGGGCACCCCGTCGACGGGCTGTTCCCGCTGAACGCCGAGTGGCGCGCGAAGTACGAGGCTGCGACGAGCCGCGCATGACCACCGTCGAGAACTCCAGCAAGTCGGAGCGCGCCTACGACTGGATCCGCTCGCGCATCTCGGCGCACGCCTTCGGGCCCGGGTACCGTCTCGTGCTCGGCTCGATCGCCGACGAGCTCGACATGAGCGTCGTGCCCGTGCGCGAGGCGATCCGCCGCCTCGAGGCCGAGGGGCTCGTGACGTTCGAGCGCAACGTCGGCGCGCGCGTCACGCTCGTCGACGAGAGCGAGTACGCGCACACCATGCAGACGCTCGGACTCGTCGAGGGCGCCGCGACGGCGCTCTCCGCCCCGCTCCTCGACGAGCAGGCGCTCGCGGAGGCCGCGGAGGTGAACGAGCGGATGCACCGGCTGCTCGACCACTTCGACGCCCACGCCTTCACCGAGCTGAACCGCCAGTTCCACTCCGTGCTGTTCGAGCCGTGCCCCAACCCGCATCTGCTCGACCTCGTCCACCGCGGATGGGCCCGGCTCTCCGGCATCCGCGACTCCACGTTCGCGTACGTGCCCGGCCGCGCCCAGCACTCCGTCGACGAGCACACGCAGATCCTCGAGCTGATCCGCGAGGGCGCAGAGCCCCTTGAGATCGAGCTCGCCGCCCGCAACCACCGTTGGCGCACGAGGGACGCGTTCCTCGATGCGCTGCACACCCGTTCCACCCACACCCCTGGAGAAGGCTCATGACCGATTCCCGCATCCCCGCCGACCTGCCGGACCACATCCAGCACTACATCGACGGCGCCTTCGTCGACTCGATCGACGGCGACACCTTCGACGTGCTCGACCCGGTGACCAACCAGACCTACACCACCGCCGCCGCGGGCAAGAAGGCCGACATCGAGCTCGCCGTCGCCGCCGCGAAGCGCGCCTTCGACGAGGGCCCCTGGCCCCGGATGCTGCCGCGGGAGCGCTCGCGCGTGCTGCACCGCATCGCCGACATCGTCGAGTCGCGCGACGCGCGCCTCGCGGAGCTGGAGTCCTACGACTCGGGTCTGCCGATCACCCAGGCCCTCGGCCAGGCGCGTCGCGCCGCCGAGAACTTCCGCTTCTTCGCCGACCTGATCGTCGCGCAGTCGGACGACGCCTTCAAGGTGCCCGGCAAGCAGATGAACTACGTCAACCGCAAGCCGATCGGCGTCGCTGGCCTCATCACGCCGTGGAACACGCCGTTCATGCTCGAGTCGTGGAAGCTCGGCCCCGCGCTCGCGACCGGCAACACGGTGGTGCTCAAGCCCGCCGAGTTCACGCCGCTGTCGGCATCCCTCTGGGCCGGCATCTTCGAGGAGGCCGGCCTGCCGAAGGGCGTCTTCAACCTCGTCAACGGTCTCGGCGAGGATGCAGGCGACGCCCTCGTGAAGCACCCCGACGTGCCGCTCATCTCGTTCACGGGCGAGAGCTCGACCGGACAGCTGATCTTCGGCAACGCCGCTCCCTTCCTCAAGGGCCTGTCGATGGAGCTCGGCGGCAAGTCGCCCGCCGTGGTGTTCGCCGACGCCGACCTGGAGGCCGCGGTCGACGCCACGATCTTCGGCGTCTTCTCCCTCAACGGCGAGCGCTGCACCGCCGGTTCCCGCATCCTCGTCGAGCGCTCCATCTACGAGGAGTTCGTCGAGCGCTACGCGGCGCAGGCGCAGCGGGTCAAGGTCGGCTACCCGCACGACCCCACGACCGAGGTCGGCGCGCTCGTGCACCCCGAGCACTACGAGAAGGTCATGAGCTACGTCGAGATCGGCAAGACCGAGGGACGCCTGGTCGCCGGCGGCGGCCGCCCCGAGGGCTTCGACGAGGGCAACTTCGTCGCGCCGACCGTGTTCGCCGATGTCTCCCCCGACGCCCGCATCTTCCAGGAGGAGATCTTCGGCCCCGTGGTCGCGATCACGCCGTTCGACTCCGACGAGGAGGCGCTGTCGCTCGCGAACAACACGAAGTACGGCCTGGCCGCCTACATCTGGACCAACGACCTCAAGCGCGCGCACAACTTCGCGCAGTCCGTCGAGGCCGGGATGGTGTGGCTCAACTCGAACAACGTGCGGGATCTCCGCACCCCGTTCGGCGGAGTGAAGGCGTCCGGCCTCGGCCACGAGGGCGGCTACCGCTCGATCGACTTCTACACCGACCAGCAGAGCGTGCACATCACGCTCGCGGAGAAGTCCCACAACCCCACCTTCGGCAAGAACTGACCTCACCTCTCCCGTTTCGTCTCGTCGCTGCGCTCCTCGCTCGACGGCCGGTCCTGAGATCCGGTCGTTGAGCGAGCGAAGCGAGACGAAGCGAACGCACGACACGAAAGCAAGGACGCTGACATGACCAACCGCGACGACATGACGCTGACCTCGTCTGGCTTCTACGTGAGCCAGGAGGCGCCGATCCATCCCGCCGACCCCACCCCCACCCCGACGAGCTCCATGTAGGCGCAGCGCAGCACGT
>NZ_PCOT01000053.1 GCF_002979415.1 Microbacterium sp. MYb72
GACGTCGCGGAACGCAGGTCAGTCGACGACATCCGATCCGAACCGCCGAGCAGGAGTAGCGTTGAACCGTGAAGCAGGTACACGTCTCCCCCGCAGCGACACCGGGATGGCGGGCCTGGCTCATCTGGTCCGTCGGCGTTGCCGCCTATGTCCTGGCCATCACGAATCGCACCTCGCTGGGCGCCGTCGGCGTCGATGCTGCAGACCGGTTCCAAGCCGACGCCTCGACGCTCGCGCTCTTCGCCGTCGTGCAGTTGGCGGTCTACGGCGGGATGCAGATTCCGGTCGGCGTCCTTCTCGACAAGTACGGCTCGCGCCCGATCATGACCATCGGCATGATCCTGATGGCGGCGGGGCAGTTGACCATGGCGGTCTCCCCCAGCATCGGCATCGCGATCCTCGCCCGCATCCTGCTCGGGGCAGGCGATGCCGCGATCTTCCCTGCGGTGCTCCGTCTCGTGGCGACCTGGTTCCCGGCACAGCGGGGGCCGCTGATGGTGCAGTTCACCGGCATCCTCGGGCAGGCGGGGCAGTTGGTCGCGCTCGTTCCGCTCGCCGCGTTCCTGCACGCCACCAGCTGGACGGTCACCTTCGGAAGCATCGCGGGACTCGGAGTGCTGTTCGCGATCCTCGTCTTCCTCGTCATCCGCAACCATCCGCTCGAGCGCGGTGCGGATGTCACCGTCGACACGGACACGGGGGTCATCCGCGTCGTCACCTCCGCCATCGACACCGGTGTCGGCATCCGAGCCGCATGGGCGCACCCGGGCACCCGCCTCGCGTTCTGGTCCCACTTCACCACGCCGTTCGCCGGCACCGCGTTCGTCCTGCTCTGGGGAATGCCGTTCCTCACCGCAGCGCAAGGGCTCGACACGGCGCATGCCGCGGCGATCATCTCGGTGTATGTCGTCGCGGGCATGGCACTCGGCCCGGTGATCGGCGACCTGTCTCGGCGCATGCCGAACCAGCGCTCCTTCGGGCTCGTCCTGCCCGCCGTCGGCATCCAGCTGGTCGCCTGGGTCGCGGTGATCGCGCTCCCCACGCGAGCGCCCGAGTGGATGCTGTACGTGCTCGCCGTCGCGCTCGCGACCGGAGGCCCCGCCTCCATGATCGCCTTCGACCACGCCCGCACGCACAACCCGTCACACCGGCTGAGCACTGCGACGGGCGTGACGAATGCGGGTGGCTTCATCGCGGCACTCATCGCGATCTTCCTGATCGGACTCGCGCTCGATCTGCAGGGCGCGGGAACACCCGCCACCTACACGCTCGATGCGTTCCGCGTCGCGTTCCTCATGCCGATCCCGTTGTGGATCCTCGGCACCGTGTTCATCCTCATCGAGCGCAAGCGCACTCGCATCCGCGTCGGCCTGGATCCCGAACGGCGTCGTTGACGGCCTCGAACGGCGACTCTGAGGCCGGACGAAGGTCACCGGGTGGGGCGTCTGAGCGGCGTCCACCCGAACGGCACAGGGCCGTCGAAGACCGCTCTCTCCTCGTCCGCCCTCACCGACCACCCCTGCGCGTCGCCAGGGGTGTCGAAGGCGCCTCTCGCGACCCGGAGACCGACGTCTTCATGATGCATGCGGGGCGCTCCCCCGCGTCGGACCGATGCGCGCACGCTCCATGCATCATCCGCGAAGCCGCCCCCGCGGAACACGCGGTAGTCGTCGTAGCGCGCAGGGTCCAGCAGATCCCAGCACCACTCCCAGACGTTGCCGAGGGTGTCGAACAGGCCATTGAGGTTCGGGAGCTTCCCGCCGACATCCTGAGGAGAGGCGACCCCGTCCGCACCGGTCCACGCCGCATCGGCGAGAGGCGCGTAATGGGGGCCCGTCGAGCCCGCGCGGCAGGCGAACTCCCACTCCGCCTCGGTGGGCAGCCGGTATCCCTCTGCGGTCACATCCCAGCTGACGTCCTCTCCGTCGAACCGGTAGACGGGGTCGAGTCCTTCCCACTCCGATGCGGCGTTGCAGAAATGCACCGCTCTCAGCCAGCTCAGGTCGGACGCCGGACGACGCGGATGCCGTGACGGCACCGGCAGCACCTCGGCGAGCTGCTCCTCGGTGATCGGGAAGACACCGATCTCGAAAGGTTCCACCTCGACGAGACGCTCGACCTTGCGTCGCGCGTCGTGCAGGGTGACGGCACCGCCGGCGATCCGGCGCATCTCGATGTCGGTCACGGCGTCCGTGGCGTCCGCTTGACCCAGTCGGGGTACTTCGCGGTGCGCCCATCCCCCGACGACGTCCCTGTCACACGCCGTTTGACCCACGGCCCGACGAATTCGCGATAGTACGCAAGTCCGCCCGGGCCCATCCCCCGTTCGTCCCGCGGCGCCCACCAGCTCTCCGGCGGCTCGAATCCGAGCGCGTGCAGAACGCGAGCGGCCACGCGATGATGCCCGGCCGCGTTCATGTGAAGACGATCCTCCGACCAGTACTGCGGTCGGTAGAGCTCGTGATCGCCCCAGTTCAGCGCCGTGACGACGTCCGGACGCTCGGCGACCCGCCGCAGCACGGCATCCGACAAGAGATCTCCGCGCTTCTGGAACACCTTGCCCATCGGCAGCTGCCCGCTCGGGTTCGCTCCGGAGAGCAGGATGAGGGTCACGCCCTCTTCGTCGCAACGTCGCAGCACGCGGCTGAAGGCGTCGGCGATGTGCTCGACATCGGCTCGGGGCCTGAGCACGTCGTTGCCCCCGCCGTTGAACGAGAGGTGCGTCGGACGCAGAGCCAGCGCAGCCTCGAGCTGCTGCTGGACGATCGGCCAGGCGAGCTTGCCCCGGATCGCGAGATTCGCGTACTGGATCGTGTGCCCCGCGGCATCCGCCCAGCCCTGCGCGGTCAGGTCTGCCCAGCCACGCTCCCGCCCGTCGGGGAGGACGTCGCCGACACCCTCCGTGAAGGAGTCGCCGATCGCCACGAAACGTACATCTGCCACCCCCTCAGCCTATGGCCGGGTGGCGACATCGGCGCTCAGCGGTCGTCCAGCGACTGCCCCTTCCGGTCGCTGAGACCCCAGGCCGCCAGCGCGGCGACGAGGAAGCAGATGCCGAAGATCACGAAGACGAGGGGCGCGCCTCCCATGAGCAGCAGTGCCGGAACCGCGAGCGGCGCGATGATCGACGCCACCCGCCCGATGCCGGCCGCCCATCCTGCGCCCGTCGCCCTCAGAGACGTGGGGTAGACCTCCGGAGTCACGGCGTAGAGCGCACCCCATGCACCGAGAGTGAAGAAGGACAGCGCCATCCCCGCGGCGATGATCGTGCCGGCCGTGCTCGCCGTGCCGAAGAACACCGCGGAGATCGCAGCCCCGACGAGGAACACCGAGAGCGTGCTGCGCCGCCCCCAGACCTCGATCAGCCATGCGGCCACGGCGTACCCCGGAAGCTGGGCGAGTGTGATGATCAGCGTGAACCCGAACGACCGGACCAGATCGAAACCCGCGTCGACGAGGATGCTCGGTATCCAGATGAAGGCGCCGTAGTAGGCGAAATTGACCCCCAGCCACACCACCCACAGGCAGACCGTGCGGAGTCGAAACTCCGGATGCCACAGCGTCGTGACGCGTGACCTCGTGGTCGCGGTGATCGCCCTGGACGGCGGTTCCCTCCTGATCGCCGGACCCGCCACGATTCCCGCATCGAGCTCGAAGGACACGACGATCCGCTCGGCCTCCGCGATGCGGCCGCGCATGGCGAGCCAGCGCGGCGACTCCGGCATACCCCACCGCACGAACAGCGCGTACGCCGCGGGGATCGCCCCCAGCGCGAAGGCCCAGCGCCAGCCGTCGTCGGATGCCGGGATCACGAAGAAGCCGATCAACGCCGCGGCCGTCCACCCGACCGCCCAGAACGCTTCGAGGATCACGATCAGGCGCCCGCGGATCTTCACAGGAGCGAACTCGCTCACGTAGGTCGACGCCACGGGCAGCTCAGCGCCCAGCCCGAGTCCCACGAAGAAGCGCAGCACCAGGAGCATCGCCAGTCCGCCGACGAGCGCGCTCGCCCCTGTCGCGAGCCCGTAGATCAGCAGTGTCATGGCGAACACCTGGCGGCGCCCCAGGCGGTCCGCCAGCAGCCCTCCGAGCGTCGCGCCGACGGCCATTCCTATGAAGCCCACCGAGGCGACCCACCCGGCTTCGGGCTTCGTCAGCCCCCACTGCTGCGTGAGCGCCGCGAGGATGAACGAGATGAGCCCGACATCCATCGCGTCGAGCGCCCAGCCCAGACCCGAACCAGTGAGGAGCCGCAGATGCCTCCTGGTGAACGGCACCTCATCCAGGCGCTGGGCGAGAGACGCACGACTCGGCAGAGAGGTGTTGGCCATGTCCTTCATCGTAGGGCCGGTGCCGCTCCTCCCCCGTCAGTCGGCGAGGAGTCTGCGCACGCGCGGCATGACCTCGGTGCCGTAGAGCTCGATGCTGCGCATCATCGCCTCGTGCGAGAGGGTCCCCGTGGCGTACTTCAGGTCGAAGCGACCCAGGCCGAGAGTCTTGACGGTGTCGGCGATCTTCGTCGCCACGCGGTCGGGCGAGCCGACGTACAGCGCCCCCTCGGGGCCGACGTCGTTCTGGAAGCGCGCCCGGCTGTACGGAGGCCACCCGCGCTCGCGTCCGATCGTGTTGTTCATCGCCTCGAAGCCGGTGTAGGCGGCATCCCATGCCTCGTCGTCGGTGTCCGCGATGTGGCCGGGCGAGTGCACGGAGACGGGGTGCGACGTCGTCCCGAAGGACGCGACGGAGCGGTGGTACAGATCGACGAACGGCTTGAACCGCACAGCGGGCCCGCCGATGATCGCCAGCATGAGCCCGAGCCCGTGCCGAGCGACGCGCACGACCGACTCCGGGCTGCCGCCGACGCCGACCCACGTGCGCAGGCCCTTCTCCGTCTTCGGGAAGACATCCGCCTTCTCCAGCGACGCGCGCATCGTGCCCGACCAGGTGACGGGCTCCTCCTTCAGGAGCTGGACGAACAGGTCGAGCTTCTCCTCGAAGAGAGCCTCGTAGTCGCGCAGGTCGTATCCGAAGAGGGGGAAGGACTCGATGAACGAGCCGCGACCGAGAACGACCTCCGCGCGGCCGTTCGAGACGGCATCCAGCGTGGCGAAGCGCTCGAAGACACGGACAGGATCGTCCGATGACAGCACGGTGACGGCGGTGCCCAGGCGGATGTTCTCGGTCTTCCCGGCGATCGCCGCGAGAACCATCTCGGGTGCGGACACGGCGAACTCCGGACGGTGGTGCTCCCCCACGCCGAAGAAATCGACGCCGACGGCGTCCGCCAGCTCTGCCTGCGCAACGACGTTCCTGATCGTCTGCGCGCCGCTGAGGAGGTCGCCGCCCGCGTCTCTGGTGATGTCGCCGAAGGTGTCCAGCCCGAACTCGATGCTCATGTCATCCCTTTCCATTCAGATGCATGAACACCGGTGCGGGCCGGACCATTCCCGCTACTTCTCGAGCAATGCGGTGCGCAGCGTGTCGAGACCGACTCCACCCATGTCGAGCGCCCTCTTGTGGAACTCCTTGACGTCGAAATCTGCACCGCGCTCGGCCTGGTACGCCTCACGAACCTGCTCCCAGATGCGCTGCCCGACCTTGTAGGACGGCGCCTGCCCTGGCCAGCCGAGATAACGGTTGACCTCGAACTGGACGAACTGATCCGACATGTTCACGTTCTTGCGCATGAAGGCGAGAGCGTAGTCCGCATCCCAGACCCCATCGCCCTCGAGCCGCGGCTTGCCCAGGTGCACGCCGATGTCGAGGACTACACGCGCCGCACGCATGCGCTGGCCGTCGAGCATGCCGAGACGGTCGGCGGGATCGTCGAGATAGCCGAGCTGCTGCATCAGGCGCTCGGCGTACAGAGCCCATCCCTCGGCGTGTCCGGAGGTGCCCGCGAGCAGGCGCCGCCAGGAGTTCAGCTCCGCGCGGTTGTACACCGCCTGTGCGATCTGCAGGTGATGACCAGGGACGCCCTCGTGGTACACGGTGGTCAGCTCACGCCAGGTGTCGAACTCGGTGACGCCCTCGGGGACGGACCACCACATGCGACCGGGGCGCGAGAAGTCATCGGTCGGGCCGGTGTAGTAGATTCCACCCTCCTGCGTCGGCGCGATCATGCACTCGAGGGTGCGGATCGCTTCGGGGATGTCGAAGTGGGTCGCACCGAGCTCGGCGACGGCACGATCGCTGGTCTCCTGCATCCAGCGCTGGAGGGCGTCGGTGCCCACGAGCTTTCGCGACGGGTCGGACTCCAGGTGTGCGACGGCTTCCTCGACCGAGGCTCCGGGGAGGATCTCATTCGCGATCGCCGTCTGCTCCGCGACCATGCGCGCGAGTTCCTCGCGCCCCCACTCGTACGTCTCATCGAGATCGATCGTGGCGCCGAGGAAACGACGCGAGTTCAGCGCGTAGAGCTCTCGGCCCACGGCATCCACCTCGCTCGCCACCGGAGCCAGTTCCTCAGCGAGGAAACGACGCAGCTCGTGGTAGGCGACGCGGGCCGCTGCGGAGTTGTCGGCGAGGGTACGGGCGAGGGATGCCGGGAGGTTGCCCTCCTCGGGGCCGCCGTTCGCGACGAACTCGGCGAAGAAGCCGTCATCGGCCGTGTAGCGATCGATCTGCGTGGCGACCTCGGTGACCTGACGGCGCGCGGGTGTGACGCCCGCCGCGATACCGGCGCGGAGCGTCTCGGTGTAGCCGCGGAGCGCATCGGGGACGGCAGCGAGCCGAGTGGCGATCACCGACCAGTCGTCGCTCGTCGCGGTCGGCATCAGGTCGAACGCGGCACGGACATCCTGCGCGGCAGACGCGATCACGTTGAGATCGCGCAGGTGCCAATTCGCCTCGTGGAGCTCGAGATCGAGGCTCAGCTCAGCGCTGAGATCGGTCTTGGTCACCTCATCGATGGCATCGACCGGCTCGAGGGCGGCCAGCTTCGCGAGCGTCGCCCTCGTCGCCGCGGCGACCTCCTCGTGACCCTGCGGGCTCAGATCGCCGAAGCGATCGTTCACCTCGGAACGGCCGATGTAGGTGCCGAGGGTGGGAGCGAGGACGGCGATCGTGTCGACCCACTCGTCGGCGACCTTGTCGATGGCTGACGGGGTGCGGGGTGCGGAAGTCATCCCTCCAGCGTAGCCCGCGGCACCCCGTCGCAACATATCGGGAACCGGGTCGCCGCCGAGATCAGTGGGCGGCCTCGTTCCAGTCCTGGCCCCGACCGACCTGCACATCGAGTGGAACAGTCAGCGCTGCAGCGTCACCCATACGAGAGCGGACGATGCGCTCTGCGGCATCCCACTCCCCCGGGGCGACCTCGAGCACGAGTTCGTCGTGGATCTGCAGCAGTACCCGCGACCCGAGACCCTCTGTGCGGAGATCGTCGTGGATGTGGAACAGCGCGATCTTCATGATGTCGGCCGCGCTCCCCTGGATCGGCGCGTTGAGGGCAGCACGTTCGGCGTTCTCGCGGAGCACGCGGTTCGGGCTCGCGAGGTCGGGGAACGGCCGACGCCGTCCGAAGATCGTCTCGGTGTAGCCGACCTCCTTGGCCTTGAGCACGGAAGCCCGCAGGTAGTCGCGGACGGCGCCGAATCGGGCGAAGTATTCCACCATCAACTGCTTCGCCTCGGACTGCTCGATGCGCAGCTGCTTCGAGAGACCGAACGCCGAGAGGCCGTAGACGAGCCCGTAGGACATGGCCTTCACCTTCGTGCGCATCGCGGAGGTGACGTCGCTCGGCTCGACCCCGAAGACCCGGGCGCCGACGAACCGGTGCAGGTCCTCGCCGCTGTTGAAGGCCTCGATGAGCCCCTCGTCTCCGGACAGGTGCGCCATGATGCGCATCTCGATCTGCGAGTAGTCAGCGGTGAGCAGCGACTCGTAGCCCTCTCCGACCTGGAAGGCGCTACGGATGCGCCGAGACTCCTCGGTGCGTACGGGGATGTTCTGCAGATTCGGGTCCGTGCTCGACAGGCGGCCCGTCTGGCTCCCGGTCTGCACGTACGTGGTGTGGATCCGGTGATCGTCGCCGATCGCCGTGTCGAGGGACTCGATGATCTGGCGGAGTTTGGTCGCCTCACGGTGCTGTAGCAGCAGCCCCAGGAACGGATGCGGGTTCGACTCCTGGAGATCGGCGAGCACCGCGGCATCCGTCGAGTATCCGGTCTTGGTCTTGCGCGTCTTGGGCAGCTGCAGATCGTCGAACAGCACCTCCTGGAGCTGTTTCGGCGAACCGAGGTTGAACTCGCGTCCGACGAGAGCGAACGCCTCCTGAGCGATGCCCTCGGCCCGGATTCCCAGTTCGCCCGAGAACGTGGACAGGACGTCGTGAGAGACGGCCACGCCGGCGACCTCCATGTCGGCGAGCGTGAGCAGGGTCGGCAGCTCGATGTCCGTGAGGACGGCCGCGACCGAGTCCGGGATGTCCTCACGCAGTGCCGCCGCGACGCGCAGAGCGAACCATGCCTCCTGCGAGGGCGTCGCGCCCTCGGTCTCGGGGACGAGCTGCGAGGGATCCGCCTCGGGCAGCTTCTCTCCCAGGTACCGCTCCACGAGGTCGCTGAGCGACTTGTCGGGGAAGCTCGGACGCAGGAGCCATCCTGCGAGGCTCGTGTCGTACACGAGCCCGCCGAGGCGGACGTCGCGACGGAGCAGCGCTTTCACCTGCGGCTTCGCGTCGTGGATGATCTTCGGAGCGTCGGACTCGAGCCAGCCGCGAAGAGCCTCCTCCGCTTCGGCGCTCCAGTCGAGCTCGCGGAGCTCGGTCTCCGTCGCGGCCCCCAGGCGTGACGGAGCGCCCGACTGCGTGGTGAGGGTGAGCGCGATGTCGCCCTGCACGCCCGTCGCCCATGCGACGAAGGCCGCCGGATCGACCTCGACCGGTTCGGGGAGCACGACGACGGATGCCGGGTCGTCTGCCACCTCTCCTGCGCCGACGGCCTCGAACACGCGCGGAAGGAGCGTGCGGAACTCGAGTCGGGCGAAGATGTCGCGCACGGCCTGCGCATCGATCGGCGTGACCGCCAGGTCGTCAGGCGCCACGGGCAGCTCGACGTCGGTGAGCAGCCTGTTCAGCTTGCGGTTGCGTCGAACATCCTCGATGTGATCTCGCAGGTTGCCGCCGACGACGCCCTTGATCTCCCCGGAGCGCTCGAGGAGATCGTCCAGAGACCCGAACTGCGTGAGCCATTTCACGGCGGTCTTCTCGCCCACCTTCGGCACTCCCGGCAGATTGTCGCTCGTCTCGCCGACCAGCGCCGCGATGTCGGGATACTGCTCGGGGCGGACGCCGTAGCGCTCCTGCACCGTCGTCGGGTCGTAGCGCTTGAGCTGGGAGACGCCCTGCACCGACGGATACAGGAGGGTGACGTCATCGGTGACGAGCTGGATCGTGTCGCGATCTCCGGAGACGACCAGCACGTCGTAGCCCTGGGCGGCGCCCTGCGATGCGAGGGTGGCCAGGATGTCGTCGGCCTCGATGCCCTCTTTGGTCAGCACAGGGATCGACATCGCGGCGAGGCAGTCCTGCAGCAGTGGGATCTGGCCTCGGAACTCCTGAGGCGTCTCGGACCGCGTGGCCTTGTACTCGGGGTACTCGTCGGTGCGGAACGAGTGCCGCGACGTGTCGAACGCGATGGCCATGTGGGTGGGCTGCTCGGCCTTGATGAGGTTGACCAACATGGACAGGAACCCGTAGATGGCGTTCGTGTGCTGGTTGTCCTTGGTCGTGAAGTTCTCGACCGGAAGGGCGAAGAAGGCACGATAGGCGAGCGAATGGCCGTCGACGACCATGAGGGTAGGCTTTGCGGAGTCCGTCACCCTGTCAGCCTAACGAGGACGACAGACACCCGCTGAGGAGGATTCATGAGCGACGTCACGACGAGCGAAGGACTCGAGTGGGCGACCGCCCGCGGCATGGGCGCATTGGCCGAGAAGATGGGCATCGAGTTCACCGAGTTCTCCGTCGAGCGCTCTGTCGGCACGATGCCCGTCGAGGGCAACACCCAGCCGGTAGGACTCGTCCACGGAGGCGCGTACGTGGTCCTCGGCGAGTCGCTCGGATCGATGGCGGCGAACCTCCATGCCGGACCGGGACGACTCGCCGTCGGCGTCGACATCAACGCGACGCACACCCGCTCCGCGACCTCGGGCACGGTGACCGGCGTATGCACGCCGATCCACCTCGGCCGCAGCATCACCGTGCACGAGATCGTCATCTCCGACGATCAGGGACGTCGGTGCTCCACGATTCGCATCACGAACATGATCAAGGATCTCCCCGCCTGATCAGGGACGGCTCTTCAAGAGACTGAGCACCTCGGTCATCTGAGACGACAGCCCGTCCAGGCG
>NZ_PCOT01000054.1 GCF_002979415.1 Microbacterium sp. MYb72
GCTTCGGTCGCTGCGGCCGCTGCGTCGACCCGTGAGTCCACCGGGGATACCACACCGGATGCTCCGGCATCCCGCTCGCGCTTCGAGCCCGCAGACGAACGCGAGGCGGCGATGCGGGCGGCGATGGTCGAGGCAGCCGCCGCAGCGGCCGCAGCGACCGAAGCCGCGAATCGACCTGCAGACGTGTCGTCTCGCTCCGCTCGCTCGACGACCGGTTCTTCCGCGATCGACCCGTTCGCCCGCTCCTCGACCGAGTTCGCCTCACGGTCCGCGACCGACTCTGCCACCCGGTCGACCGACACCGACTCTGCCACCCGGTCGTTGAGCGGGGAGCGCAGCGACGAGACGACACGCCCGTCTCCGGCATCGACGTCGGATGACGCCCCGGCCGAGGCCGCGCGCACGACTGCGGGCGTTTCGTCTCGCTCCGCTCGCACAACGACCGGGGAGTCCTCGTCAGCGACCAGCGCCTCCGCTCGCACAACGACCGGAGAGTCCGCCCCGACGTCCGAGAAGTCCGGCGCCTCGCGGCGCTTCGCGCTGGCACTGGCATCCGTGCTCGGCATCCTCGTGCTGGTCGGAGCCGGGCTCGGCGCCGTGAGCCTGACGCAGGGACCGCGCATCACCGCGACGCAGGTCGACCCGATGCACGCGATCGAGTCGAGCGGCAGCCGCGTGATCCTCACCGCGAACCAGTCCCTCGCTCCTATCGACGACTCCCAGGTCACCGTGAAGCCCGCCGTGCCGTTCACGGTCGATGCCTCGGGCCGCGGCATCGGCGTCCGCTTCACGGTTCCGCTCGACGACTCCACGAAGTACACGATCACGGTCGCCGGGGTCACCGGCGCCGGCGGCGGGCCGACGACCACGCTCACGAAGAGCTTCACGACGCCGGCATCCTCGATCTTCCTGCTCAAGCGCGACGCGAAGAAGAAGGACACGATCTTCCGCACGGATCTCACCGGGGAGAAGGCCGTTCCGGTGTTCTCTGACGACAAGATCAACGACTTCCGCGCCACCTCGAACCTCCTCGTCGTCTCCGTCGAGGAGGACGAGGTCTCGAAGCTGTACGTGATGAACCGCGACGGCTCGAACAAGCGCGAGCTGAAGCTCCCCGGCGTCGGGTACATCGGCTCCATCCAGGTGTCCGACCGCGGCGGGCTCGTCGGCTACACCTACTCCGACCAGGAGCTCAGCGACACCGAGGGGCGTGCGAGCGTCCTGGTCACGCAGCCCCTCTCCGGCGGGGATCCGACGATCGTCAAGGTCGGCGACAAGGAGGCGAACATCCTCGTCTGGCAGTTCGTGCCCGACTCCGCCGCGATGCTGTTCATCGACTTCGATGGTGCGCTCTCGCTCATCGACCACTCCGCGGATTCGGGGGTGCAGTCCCTGGGTCTCGCGACCGACATCCAGGGCGTCTCCCGGGGCACGTACACGGCCGTCATCGAGCGCCTCGACGGCTCGGTCGTGGATCTGAACCTCGCCGACGGAACGGAGCAGCCGCTCGCGGCATCCGACCCCGACTACGGCACGGCGAGCACGATCACGCCGTTCCCCGGCGGCACGCTGCGCCACGTGGCATCCCTCGACGAGACGGGGATGCCGAACGGGCAGGCGATCGTCAGGGTCGGCGACGACGGCAAGGCCGTGAAGATCGCCGAGGTCGGGCCGAGTGATTCGATCCTGCAGGCGTGCGCCTCGCCGAGCGGCCAGTACGCCGCCGTCGCGATCGCCCCGAACCTCGCGGACAACCCCTACGATCAGATGCTGCTGCCGCTTCCGCAGACGGTCCAGACGCACCTGTTCGACCTCCGCACGGGCAAGGAGCTGGTCGCGCTGACCGGCTTCGACGCCTCGTGGTGCGCGACCGCCCCGCACTACTGATGCGCCGCGCGACCCGGGATGATCTGAGCGGTCTGCCGCTCGAGGTCGCCCCGCGTCTGCTCGGCGCCGAGCTGCGCACGGTCGTCGGCGAGGAGGAGGTGCGCCTGCGTCTCACCGAGGTCGAGGCGTACCACGGGCACGGCACGGGCGAGATCCCCGACCCCGGCTCGCACGCCCGCATGGGCCGCACGGCCCGCAACGCGACGATGTGGGGAGAGCCGGGTCATCTGTACGTGTACCTGAGCCACGGCATCCACTCCTGCGTGAATGTGGTCGCAGGGCCGGAGGGGCAGGCGGGCGGGATCCTGCTGCGCGCCGGCGAGGTCACGGGAGGCGCGGATGCCGCGGCCCTCCGTCGCGGTGCGAACCTTCCGCTGACGCCGCTCGCACTGCGGGATCTGGCGAAGGGGCCTGGGCGGTTCGGGCAGGCGTCGGGTCTGCGGCATCCGCTGCACGACGGCATCGATGCGGTCTCCGGCGACGGATGGCACGGGGCGAGGGCGCAGCTGTGGCTGGCGGAGACGCCGGTGGCCGACGTCGCGTCGGGGCCGCGGGTCGGCGTCGCCGGAGCGGCGGGAACGGATGCCTTCCCCTGGCGGTTCTGGATCGCCGGCGACCCGACGGTCTCGGCGTTCCGGTGGGGGAGAGGCGCGAGGGACGCTCAGGCGGAGGTGCGCCAGACCACGGGCGCGTCGAGCAGGATGCCCTCCCGCGGACGCTGATCGTCTCCCAGCTGGGAGAGGACGGATGCCGCGGCTGCCGCCCCCAGCCCCTCGGCCGGCTGGTCCACCGTCGACAGCGGCGGCGTCGTGCGGGTCGCCCACGTGCTGTTGTCGAAGCCGACGACTCCGACGTCCTCCGGCACGCGTCGCCCCGCTTCGCGGAGGGCCCACATGGCGCCGGCGGCCACCGCGTCGGAGGCCGCGAACACCCCGTCGACGTCGGGAGCGCGCTCGAGCAGGCGCGTCATGGCGGATGCCCCGTCGGCGTACGAGTACAGCGGCACCTCTTCGACGAGGCACTGGTCGAAGGCGTCGCCGAGCGCATCGGTGAAGCCGGCGAGGCGGTCGGT
Source organism: Microbacterium sp. MYb72 (assembly GCF_002979415.1). Classification (GTDB taxonomy): domain Bacteria; phylum Actinomycetota; class Actinomycetes; order Actinomycetales; family Microbacteriaceae; genus Microbacterium; species Microbacterium natoriense. The sequence continues at coordinate 2,960 of NZ_PCOT01000054.1, forward strand.
GCCCGAGTCCCTGTCGAGAGCGGCGGCGATCATGCCGACGCGCTTCCTGCCGGTCGCCACGAGCCGGGAGGTGATCGTGCGTGCGGCTCCGCGGTTGTCGATGCCGACCCAGGCGGCGTCGACGTCGGGCGGATGGCCGACGTAGGCCACGGGCAGATCGAGGCGCATCACGGCCTTCGTGATCGGGTCCTGCGTGCGCGCCGAGACGATGACGGCGCCGTCGACGAAGCCGCCGTTGAGGTAGCGCGCGACGCGTTCGGTGTCGCGCACGGAGTCGACCACGAGGCACACCATCTGGTAGTCGGCCTCGGAGAGCGTCTCGTTCGCCCCGAGCATGATCGCCCCGATGTTCGGGTCCTCGAGAAAGAGCGCGTGGGGCTCGTGCACGATGAACGCGACGGCCTGCGTGCGCTGCCGCACGAGGTTGCGCGCGGCGGTGTTCGGCACGTACCCGACCTCGCGGATCGCGTCTTCGATGGCGCTGCGCGCGGCGTCGGACACGTAGCCGCCGTTGAGCACGCGACTGACCGTTCCGCGCGAGACGCCGGCGACGCGCGCCACGTCGTGCACGGTGCTGCGACGGCGTCCGGACGAGGTCATGTGCACAGCCTATCGATCAGGACTTGACGTGATCCGCCGACACCTGCGACTATGTGTGCACGTTCACAGAAATCTGATCCTCTTTCTCTTCGGTCAAATCTGTGCACGTGCACACATCTCTCGCAAAGGAGCGTCACCGAATGGCCGCCGCCGTGCCCACCCGCATCTCCTCGCTCACCGAGGGGCGCGGACTCGTCTTCGGGTGCGACTACAACCCGGAGCAGTGGGACCGCAGCGTCTGGCCCGAGGACGTGCGTCTGATGCAGGAGGCGGGGATCGGCCTCGCCGCGATCAACATCTTCGGCTGGTCGTCGATCAACCCCGCAAAGGGGGTGTGGGACTTCGCCGCGCTCGATGAGATCATCGGACTCCTGCACGAGGGCGGCATCCGCATCAACCTCGGCACCGGCACGGCATCCCCGGCGCCCTGGCTCACCGCCCGGCATCCCGAGATCCTGCCGGTCGGCGAGGACGGCACCGTCTTCCACCCCGGCGGACGTCAGGCGTACTGCCCCAGCTCCCCGGTGTTCCGCGCGTACGCCGCCGAACTCGTGACCCGCGTCGCGGATCGCTACGGAGACCACCCCGCCGTCGCGCTCTGGCACGTCTCGAACGAGCTCGGATGCCACAACGCCCTCTGCTACTGCGACGCCAGCGCCGAGGCGTTCCGCGGGTGGCTCCGTGCACGCTACGCCGACATCGACGCGCTCAACCGGGCATGGGGCACGACGTTCTGGAGCCAGCGCTACGGCGCCTTCGACGAGGTGCGGCCTCCCGCACAGGCGCTGTCGCTGCGCAACCCCGGCCAGGTCCTCGACTTCCAGCGGTTCAGCTCCGACGAGCAGCTCGCGCTCTACCGCGCCGAAGCCGAGATCCTGCGTGCCCGGAGCGACCGACCGGTCACGACGAACTTCATGGTCACCGCCCACATCCGCAATCTCGACTACTGGACGTGGGCGTCCGACATGGACTTGATCGCCAACGACCACTACCTCGATCGCCGTCTCGACGACGCCCGCGGCGAGCTGTCCTTCGCCGCCGATCTCACGCGCGGACTCGCGGGCGGGGCGCCCTGGCTCCTCATGGAGACCTCGACGGGCGCCGTGAACTGGCAGCCCTACAACCTCGCGAAGGCCCCGGGAGAGCTGCGACGCAACGTCGTCGCCCACATCGCCCGAGGAGCCGACGGCATCTGCTTCTTCCAGTGGCGGGCGTCGACACAGGGCGCCGAGAAGTACCACTCGGCGCTCCTCCCGCACGCGGGTGAAGACTCTGCGCAGTGGCGGGAGTCCGTCGAGCTCGGCGGCATCCTCGACCGGCTCGGGGAACTCGCCGGAACCGAGGTCGTCGCGGACGCCGCCCTGCTGTTCTCCTGGGAGAGCTGGTGGGCGGCGGAGGGCGAGGGGCGCCCCAGCGAGGGGCTCGAGTACCTGCAGCAGGTGCACGCCGCGCACGCCGCGCTGGCCGATGCGGGGATCACCGCAGACGTCGTGCGCCCCGGCGGCGCTCTCGACCGCTACCGCCTCCTCGTCGTCCCGGCGCTGCACCTGATCAGCGATGCGGATGCCGCGGCCATCGCCCGCGCCGTCGAGAACGGCGCCACGGCCGTGATCACGTTCTTCAGCGGCATCGTCGACGAGGAGGACAGGGTGCGCACGGGCGGTTACCCCGGGGCGTTCCGTGACCTCCTCGGTATCCGCTCCGAGGAGTTCGCGCCGCTGCTCCCCGGACAGACCGTCGCCCTCAGCGACGGCACGACGGCATCGACGTGGAGCGAGCGCCTCACGACGACGGGTGCCGAGATCGTCGCGTCCTACGTCGACGGTCCGGCCGCCGGCGAGCCCGCGATCACGCGCCGTCGGCACGGCGGCGGCGAGGCGTGGTACCTCGCGAGCCAGCCGAGCCGCGACGACTATCGACGACTGATCGCCGACATCGCGGCATCGGCCGACGTCGCGCCGCAGCCCGGAGCCGGCCGCGACGTCGAGATCGTCCGCCGCGCGGGGGAGTCCGGCAGCTACCTGTTCATCATCAACCACGGCGTCAGCGACATCGAGATCACGGCCACCGGCCGCGACCTCGTCACCGGCGCTCCCACCACCGGAACCGTCCCCGCCGGGGCGGTCCGCATCATCAAGGAGGACGCATGACGACGACGCTCGCGTCACCGGTCGGCGCGCAGATGCGCCGACGCCGGATTCCGCACAAGCGCGCGATCGCGATGCTGCTGGTGCCCTTCGGCATCCTGTTCACGCTGTTCTACATCGTGCCGATCGTGTACGCGTTCTGGCAGTCGCTGCTGGTCGTGAAGCGCGACGGCACCTTCGGCAAGGCCGAGCAGGTGTTCGGCGGTCTCGCCCAGTACGCGCTGGTCTTCCAGGATGAGGCGTTCTGGGCGTCCATGGGGCGCATGCTGATGTTCGGCGTCGTGCAGGTGCCGGTCATGCTGGGCCTGGCGCTGCTGTTCGCGCTCCTGCTCGACTCCCCGCTGGTCAAGGGGCGGCGGTTCTTCCGCCTCGCCTTCTTCGTGCCGTACGCGGTCCCCGGTGTGATCGCCGCGATCGTGTGGGGGTCGCTGTTCTCACCGAACCTCTCGCCCTTCACGGCCCTGACGAAGAACATCGACTTCCTCGGCGCCGACCTCGTGCTGTGGTCGATCGCCAACATCGTCACCTGGGTGTTCGTCGGCTACAACATGCTGATCATCTACTCGGCGCTGCTCGCGATCCCGCAGGAGCTGTACGAAGCGGCCAGGCTCGACGGCGCCGGCCAGTGGCGCGTCGCCTGGTCGATCAAGATCCCGCTCGTGCGGCCGGCGATCGTGATGACCGCGATCTTCTCGATCATCGGCACGCTGCAGCTGCTCGCCGAGCCCCAGGTGTTCCGCTCGTTCAGCTCGGCGGTGACCAGCACGTTCACCCCGAACATGACCGTGTACGCCACGGCATCCATCCCGAACACCAACCTCGCCGCGGCCTTCTCGGTCGTGCTCGCGGTGACGACCTTCGTGCTCTCCTTCGGGTTCATGAAGTACATGCAGCGCAAGGAGGACAACGCATGAGCACCGCATCGATCGTCGCTCCGGGCGGAGTGAAGGCCTCATCCGGGAAGTCGCCGATCAGGGAGTCGGGGATCTCGCGCGCCGGGGCCATGCTGATCATGGTCGTCTTCACGCTCTACTTCCTGATGCCGCTGTGGTGGCTGCTGGTCGCGTCGAGCAAGGACACCGGCGACATCCTCACCACGGCGCCGCTGTGGTTCGCGGACTTCCGGCTGTTCGACAACATCGGGGCCGTGTTCGCGTACAACGACGGCATCTACCTGAAGTGGCTGTGGAACTCGATCCTGTACGCGGCTCTGGGTGGCGCCATCGCGACGCTGCTCGCGGCCATGGCGGGGTACGCGCTCGCCAAGTACCGGTTCCCCGGCCGTGACACGCTGTTCAACATCGTGCTCGGCGGAGTGCTCGTGCCCGCCACCGCGCTCGCGCTGCCGCTGTTCCTGCTGTTCAGCCAGGTGCAGCTGACGAACACGTTCTGGGCGGTCTTCCTGCCCTCGATCGTGAGCCCGTTCGGGGTGTACCTCGCCAGGATCTTCGCGGCGCAGTCGGTGCCGGACGAGCTGCTCGAGGCCAGCCGGCTGGACGGCGCGGGCGAGATCCGCACGTTCTTCACCGTCAGCATCCGACTGATGACCCCCGCGCTGGTGACGATGTTCCTGTTCCAGTTCGTCGGCATCTGGAACAACTTCTTCCTGCCGATGATCATGCTGCGCAGTGAAGAGCTCTTCCCCGTCACCTACGGCCTCTACAACTGGAACACCCAGCTGAGCCAGATCCCCGAGCTGCGCAGCCTCGTGCTCGTCGGAGCGCTGCTCTCGGTCATCCCGCTCATCGTCGCATTCCTCCTGCTCCAGCGCTTCTGGCGCAACGGCCTCGGGGCCGGCGCGCTCAAGTGAGCAGGATGCCGGGCGGACCCGCCGCCCGGCATCGCACCACCACCCTCGCATTCACGAAAGGACAAGAAATGCAGCATTCGAAGAAGAAGGCGGCCGCCGTCGTCACGATCGCGGCGTTCGCGCTCACCGGCTGCTCCGCAGGCGGCGGAGACGGAACCTCGAGCGGCGACGGCGCCGCGTCGTGCACGCCCGCAGGCGGAGACGTGACCCTGGAGTTCACGACCTGGGTCCCCGGGATGGAAGACGTCGTCGCCATCTGGAACAAGGAGAACCCCGACATCCAGGTGAAGGTGCAGACCGGCCCCAACGGCAACGGCGGCACGTACCAGAACTTCTTCAACCAGATCAAGGCGGGAGACGCACCAGACCTCGGCCAGATCGAGTACGACGCCCTGCCGAACTTCCTGGTGCAGGACGGCGTCGAGGATCTCAGCGCGTGCAAGGACGTCGTGGCGGCGGAGGGCGACTTCGTCGACTGGGCGTGGGGACAGGTGACGCTCGGCACCGACGGCATCTACGGCGTGCCGCAGGACACCGGACCCATGGCGCTGTTCTACCGCGCCGACCTGTTCGAGCAGAACGGCATCGCGATCCCGACCACGTGGGACGAGTACCGCACCGCAGCCGAGCAGATCCGTGCTCTGGGCGGCTACATCACCAACTTCTCGCAGTCCGACATCAACCAGTTCGCGGGCTTCGCCTGGCAGGCGGGCGCCCAGTGGTTCTCGAGCGACGACGCGGGCTGGGACGTGACTTTGACCGATGACGCCACCACCACGGTCGCCGACTTCTGGCAGAGCATGATCGACGACGACCTGGTCGCCACCGTTCCGGCCTGGACCGACGAGTGGAACAACGCGTACAACTCGGGCCAGGTCTGGACCTGGAACTCCGCCGTGTGGGGCGCCAACTCCATCTCCAGCGGAGCCCCCGACACCGCCGGCGACTGGGCCGTCGCCCCGCTCCCGCAGTGGAAGGCCGGCGACACCGCCGCCGGCAACTGGGGCGGATCGTCCACCGCCGTGCTCAAGGGCAGCGACCACCTCTACGAGGCGACGAAGTTCGCACTGTGGCTGAACACCTCGGACGAGGCGATCACCGCGCTCGCCGAGGCGGCCAACCTGTACCCCGCCACCACGGCGGGCCTGAAGCTGCCCGTCTACGCCGACGGCGTGGACTTCTACGGCGGTCAGAAGATCTACGACATCTTCGCGGATGCCGCCGTGCAGGTCTCGCCCGACTTCGCATGGGGTCCGACCATGACGCAGACCTACGCCGACGTCTCCGACGGGTTCAAGGCCGCCGTGTCCGGTGACGGCACGCTGGGCGATGCGCTGAAGAAGGGGCAGGAGAAGACCATCGACGCCCTGAAGGCGGCGTCGATCCCCGTCACGGAGTAGCCATGTCCTGAGGCCCGCCCGCGCGCTCGCGGGCGGGCCTCTCGCGTGCCCGCCGCGCGAACTCTCGCGTGGCTTCCGCGTGAGGGGTCGCAGAGTGCGGGGTCGCGCCCTCGGTATCCGGCAGTTGCTGACCTCTCGCGTCGTGCGCGGGCGTGGGGCGTGGAGCGTGCTAAACTGTCTCTTTGTCTGCGCACACTCCTGTGCGCAGTTCGTGTGCTTCCCCCTTCTGCGGCCGAGGAATCGGCGGGTGGAGGGTTGCGCGCAGACAAGGGATCTTGGGTGAGGCCGTCCGGTCTCACGGTATAGAAGGAGTCACATCATGGCAGCAGTGTGCCAGGTGACTGGAGCTGTTCCCGGCTTCGGTCACAACGTCTCGCACTCGCACCGCCGGACGAAGCGCCGCTTCGACCCGAACGTGCAGAAGAAGACCTATTTCGTTCCGTCGCTCGGTCGTAAGATCACGCTCAACGTGTCCGCCAAGGGCATCAAGGTGATCGACGTCCGCGGCATCGAGAACGTGGTCAAGGACCTCCAGGCGAAGGGTGTGAAGCTCTAATGGCCAAGAAGGCTCAGGACGTCCGTCCGATCATCAAGCTGCGTTCGACCGCTGGCACGGGTTACACCTATGTCACCAAGAAGAACCGTCGCAACACCCCCGACCGCCTCGTGCTCAAGAAGTACGACCCGGTCATCCGTCAGCACGTCGAATTCCGAGAGGAGCGTTGATCAATGGCTAAGAAGAGCAAGATCGCTCGCAACGAGCAGCGCAAGGTCATCGTCGAGCGTTACGCAGAGCGTCGCGCAGAGCTGAAGAAGACCCTGGTCGACCCGAACGCCACCGACGAGGCCCGCGAGGCCGCACGCGTCGGCCTGCAGAAGCTGCCGCGCAACGCGTCGCCGGCTCGCGTGCGTTCGCGCGACGTCATCGACGGCCGCCCCCGCGGTGTCCTCACGAAGTTCGGCATCTCGCGTGTCCGCTTCCGTGACATGGCACACCGTGGCGAGCTGCCCGGCGTGACCAAGTCCAGCTGGTAAGTCTCAGCAGACCGTCGAAAGGGGCGGGGATCTTCGGATCCCCGCCCCTTTCGCGTCCCCCCCCGGCATCCTGCCCGGCCTCCGCAC
>NZ_PCOT01000055.1 GCF_002979415.1 Microbacterium sp. MYb72
GTTCGAGTCCCGTAGTCGGCTCCGCACACGAAGGCCCGCATCCCCTTGGAAACACTGGGGATGCGGGCCTTTGTCGTATCTAGGCGAGGAGTGCTGCCCACGATTTGCCCACACTCTGCGCGCGGGCGGCGGTCTCAAGGTTCGCCGACACGGCGCTGAGGTCGTCGTCGAACAGGTCGGCGTAGACATCGAGAGTGATCGCGGCCGACTCGTGGCCGAGCATCCGCTGCAGGGCCTTCACGTTCGCGCCGGCGGCGATCGCGAGCGACGCGGCTGTGTGCCGGAGGTCGTGCGCCGTGATCCTCGGGAACTGGTCGTCTCGGGCCTGAACTCGAGAGACCGCGCCCTCGAACCATCCGTTGCCGAAGCGGGGCGGACGGAGGTGGTTCGTCCCGTCTCCGAAGAGGAGATCGTCGGGGCCCTTGCCACGCGAGGCGCGCTCGAGCAGCGGCGCGATGAACTTCGGGAAGGGTACCGATCGGATCTGCCAGGTCTTCGGCGTCCCGACGTGGATCACTCCGTCGACCTGCACGGCGTTCTCCTCGACATGCAGTCGCTGGCGCAGCAGGTTGACGCTGCGAACGCGCAGAGCGGCCGCCTCGCCCCATCGCAGCCCGGTGTAGGCGAGCGTGAGCACGAGCTCGGGGCGCGCCGACTCGGCGGCCAAGGTGTGCACCTGGTCGTGCGTGAGGTAGACGCGCCCAGCCTTGCGCTTCGGCTTGCGTGGCAGGTTCTTCATCCCGCGCGCAGGGTTGCGGGCGATGCGCCGGTCGTCGACGGCGACGTCGAGAACTCCGGCGAGTACACCGAGCGCGCGCAGTGCGACGGTGGCGCTGCGCCCCTTCGTGCCGTCGGGCTTTTCCTGAGTGAGTTCCGTGACCCACGTCCGCACCTCGGACGGCAGGATGCCGCCAACCTCACGCGTGCCCCATTTCGGTTCGACATGCAGTCTCCACGCGATCGGAAGCTGCGCGAATGCCGACGGCTTGAGTGACTTCTTGCCGATGATCCATGTGTCGTACAGCTGCCCGACGGTCACCCGCGCGAGTGCCGGATCGAGATACTCGCCGCGGGCCTTCGATACGGTCACCGATGCGAGGAATAGCTCGGCCGCCTTCTTCGTGCGGAATCCGCGCTTGTCGGTCTGCGACTTGTCGGGCTTCCGGTAGCGCACGCGGTATCGCCTGCCCGCCGCGGTGTCGTACGGGGTGATGGAACCGCTCACGCCGACACCTCGACGCGGTGCGTGAACTGTGCGGTTCCCATGCGCGGGCGGACGTAGGTCGCATGGTCGGTGCGGAGCAACGTTCGCTGGTACACGACCACGAGCTCGTCGGGCACGTTGAGTTCGATCGCCATCGAGGTCACGTGACCGTTTCGGTGTCGCTCGGCGTCGGCGTATGCCTCGGGGGTGATGAGCGTGTGAGCGGCCCAGACGTTCGCGGTGAACTCCTGTCGCTTCCTCATGAGACCGAACTCGGTTGGATGGTGCCCGAGCACGTGATGCCCGATCTCGTGGCACATGACACCACGAAGCACGCGACCGCGCATTCCCGGCGACAGGTCGATGTGGTTGTCGTTGGGCGCGTATCCGCTGCGGTGAGTTCCGCGGCGTTCGCGGACGGTCAGGCCGAGATCGTCGGCGAGCTTCCAGACATCCATGCGGAACCCCCTCGGTAGTGCATGTTCAAGCGTGGTCGTAGTCGGCGTCGTTGCCCTCGGGGAACTCGTTGATCGAGTCGTTCGCGACCAGATCGTAATCCTGCCGCTGACCGGTGACATCAGCAGCAGAGGCGGCGCGTTCGGCAACATCGATGACATCGACCGCCGGGATTCCAAGGGCGCGGCAGAGTGCGAACAGTGCGGGCATGGGGATGTCGCGCTTGTCATTCAGGTAGTTGAGGACGGCGCTCTTCGACAGGCCGGTCTCACGCACGAGCGCGTCGACGGTCTTCTTGATCCGTCCTCGCTGCGCGCGGAGCTCCGCGGCGACTGCTGCGTTGAAGGGGTCTCCGGTGTTTGCCATACGTGAACCTTAACACTGCTCTGTGCACCATTGGTAGTCAAAACGGAAGTTTAGTTTTCAAACGGAGTTGACAGGTGTGCAAACGGAGGCTTACGGTTTCCATATGAACACCACGATCGAAGTTGCGACGCGAATCAAGGCGGCTATCGAAACCGCCGAGCGTACCCCTACATGGGTCGGCCGCAAGGCCGCGATCGCCCTCACCACCTTGAATCGAAAGCTCGACGGCGGCGCAGACTTCACTGTCGGCGAGGTTCACCGCATCGCGGTCGCGCTCCGCGTTCCGACAGCCTCGCTGCTGCCTGATGACTTCTTCGAGCAGGCGGTCGCCTGATGGGGAACGTCACCGCGATGCCGACTCGCTCAGGCGCGGTGTCTTCTGAATGGCTGTCACCGGCCCAGGTGTGCGAGTTCATCCCTGGGATGACGGTCACTCTCCTGCAGCGCATGCGTGACGCCGGAACGGGTCCGCGCTACGCGAAGCCCTCAGTGAAGACGGTTGTGTACGCCCGCTCGGATGTGGACGCGTACCTGCGCTCGACGTTGGTGAACACGAGGGGGCAGTCGTGAATTGGCTCGCCATCGCAGCGAAGTGGTTCGGGCTCGCCCTGGCCGCGCTCTCCTTCGGGTGGACCGTCGGTGGCCATGTCGACCTGGTCAGCCTGGCCGGCGTGATTGGCCTCGTCATCTGGCGGCTCGCGCAGCTGCTCATCGATTTCGGCCGCTGGGGTGCCGGTCTGCCCGCTGGGGAGTCGGGTTCCGCCGGTCGGGGCACCGTGGGGACGGATGCCCCGACCGAGCCGGATCTCAGCCGCCTCGACCGCCTCGACGGAGTGGGGAACGGACGATGAGCGCGCTGATCAAGGGTCGGCGGTACGTCGGAGCGACGACCGGCACTCGGCACGGTGAGCGCTTCTATCGCGACGTCGAGTTCACCGCGTCCCGCGACCAGGAGGTCGAGCCCTTCATTCGCGATCGGGCGAGCACTCCGGACCAGGACCGCGTGTTCCGGGAGTACGACAACTTCGGCTCTGTGCCGATGCTCGTCGTCACAGGTTCGCTGCGCGAGGTGACACCGTGAGCGCGCTCGAGGTGTTCGGCTTCGACGGCGCCGATGTGCGCGTCGTCGTGATCGATGGCATGCCGCGGTTCGTGGCGCGTGACGTCGCGGCCGCGCTCGGCTATGCGGATACGACGAACGCGATCAAGCAGCACTGCCGTGGGGTGGCGGTTCACCACCCCATCGAAGACAGCATGGGGCGCGCGCAGCTCGCCCGTGTCATCGGCGAGCCGGATCTGCTGCGCATGATCGCGGGCAGCCGCCTCCCGTCGGCGGAGCGGTTCGAGCGGTGGGCGTTCGAGGAAGTGCTCCCGCAGGTGGTCCGCACGGGTTCGTACGCGCCGGCGCTGACCGAAGACGAGATCGTGCACCAGGCGCTCGCGATCACCGCGCGCCGAGTCGAGGTGCTCGAGACGCGCGTCGCCGAACTTGAGCCGGTCGCCGCGCACGCCGAGACGTTCCGTCAGGCCGACGGCCTGCGCACGATCGGGGATCTTGCGAACGACTTCAAGGCGCACTGTGCCGAGAAGTTCCCCGGCGTGAAGGTCCGGCACCAGGACGTGTTCGACCACGCGGGCCGCCTCGGCATCATCATCCGCACCGCGTCCGTTCGCCACAACCAGCCGACCGCGCAGGCGATCGAAGCCGGATGGGCGCGCGCGCACCGCACGACGTTCGGCACGAACACCCGCGGCACGCAGACCGCCGTGTCGACCCGCCTCACGCCGAAGGGCGAGGCCCGCCTTTGGGACGGCCTCGCCGCCTGGCTCGGCGCGCACGGCACCCTCGCCATCCCTCACTGACCCCACACACGAAAGCGGGGCGCCCGCTGCAACGGACGCCCCACCAAAACGAAAGGCAAGCACATGCCTCAGACACAGGATACCGACGAGAACGTCGAACCGGTGGACGACTTCGCCCCGATGACCGCCGACATGCACCTCAGCGTCGCAGAGCGCACCGCGCCGGCCATCGTCGGTCCGATCGCGACCGACCGCCGCAGGCTCTGGCCGCTCGAGCCGTGGCGTATGGCGTTCGTCGTCGTCGCGCTCCTCGGTGCGGCCGTCTGCGGTCCGCCCGCAGCTGATCCGAGCACGGGGTTCAACGGCGCCGACCTCGGCGTCCTCATCAGCCTGGCGATTCTCGTCGCCGCATTCATCCCTGGGAAGGACTGAACATGAACGACTGGTATCGCGAAGAACGCCGAGAGGCACGTCGAGTCGGATCGCTCGCGTTCCGATGGGTGCTCGCTCTCATCATCATCAGCCTCGTGATCGGCGCGGGCATGTGGTGGCTGAACGTTGCCACCTCCCATGTGCGCGGACAGGGCGAAGGCGTCGTCCAGCGCAACAGTGCCGAGAACTGGCTCGACGCTCAGGCGAGGTTCGAGGAGAACTACGCCGAGTACGAGTCCACGCTCGTGCGCCTCGACGCCGCCTATACAGCGCACATCGCGGCCCCCGACGACAAGACCCTGCAGCAGACCTACCTCGGCACGATCGGCTACTGCACGTCCCTCGTCGCCGACTACAACGCCGACGCCCGGAACTTCCTTCGCGAGGACTTCCGCGCATCCGACCTTCCCGCGTCCATCGACGCATCCACGTGCACCAAGGAGTAACCATGAACCGCAACAAACTGACCGCCGGCCTCGTCGCCGCTGCGCTGACCGTGTCTCTCGTCGGGTGCGGGGCATCGGGCGATTGGGAGGAGCGGGAGAACCAGCAGGATCAGACCACGCTCGACAACTCGCTCGGGATCCAGAACCTCAAGGAGCGTCTCAAGCGCGAGGAGGATCCGAACGCGATCCGCTACCTGTACCTGATGTCGTTTGGCGACATCATCGGCTACTACGTGACGAAGGGGAAGATCAGCTCCTCCGCCGGTCAGCTGGCTCCCGAGGAGGATCTGATCAAGCCGTGGAACGGCTCGAGTGACCTCTACAACGTCGACTCGGCGAAGGATGACGGCACCTATGGCGTCGGAGATCCGGGGATCTTCTTCTTTACGACCGACGGCGTGATGGTCGAAACGTCGCTCGACTACATCCAGTCGGACGCGCCGCTCGCTATCGATGCACCCCGCCTCGGCGGTGCCGAATGAGCCCGCAGGCCATCGATCACGCCGTGTCCGGTGTCCGCGTCGCTTCGCAAGACAACGAGGTGGAATGGCTCGACGCCCGCGCCGAAGGCGTCACCGCGTCCGAGGTGCCGAAGCTCTCGCCCACGACGTGGAGCAGCATCCTGTCGGAGAAGCTCAACGGCTCGACGTTCCGCGGCACCGTGCATACCGAGCGCGGACACCAACGGGAGCCCGAGGTCCTTGCCGACCTCGAGTGGGCGACCGAGTCGAAGATCTACCCGAACCGGCACGTCTGGGCAGCGGCATCCAACCGCCGCCACCTCGCGACACCCGACGGATTCCAGATCCTCCCCGACGGGCGTATCCGCGGCGCCGAGGTGAAGAGCCACAAGCACGGCTGGACGATGCCGACGCGCGTGATCCCCGCCGATCACTACGACCAGATGCAGTTCGGCATGCACGTGCTCGGCCTCGATGAGTGGCTGTACGGATGGGAGGTAACGGGCGCGGACGGCGGAGCACCGACCGAAGACCCGCAGTTCCGGATCGTCGAGCGCGACCAGGCACGCATCGACGAACTCGTCGCCGCGGCAGATGCCTTCCTCGGATGGATCGATGACGGTGCGCCCGTCGAGCAGATCAGCCCCGAGCTCGAAGCGGCGAAGGTATCGATGATCGCGGCCGAACGCGTCGCGAAGGCGGCGGAAGCGGCGAAGGTCGCAGCGCGTGCAGAGTTCACCGCGCTGCTCGAAGCCGAGTTCCCCGATGCGATGAAGACCGGATGGAAGCACGGCGACGACTCGACCGTGATCCTGGCGCGGCCCGGCCGCCGCGTCGGCATCGACGAGAGCGGATGGGCGGCGGCTGAACCGATCGCATTCGCCGACTTCGACACCACGCGCGCCGCGGTGAAGGCGACGGAAGAGGTCGCGGCGACGCTCTACCCGAAGGTCACCTACGCCAAGCCCGCGCTGCGCATCACCCTCCCGAAGGCGGTGTCGGCATGACCGAGATCACAGAAGAGGCAGTGCAGCAGACATTGCAGGGATACCTCACCATCGCGACGAAGACCGGCGAGCTGCGCGGCGTGAACGTCGAGTTCACAGCCGACGGTGTCACCTGGCACCCGCTGATCTTCGACCTCACCGACGGTGCACACCCGATCGCAGCGCGCGCTCGCGTGCATCGTGCCGGATGGGCTGAGCCGACTCACGCACCTGAGCTGTGGGACGAGGTCGTGCCCGCAGAGGAGGGGTGGCGCTCGCTCTGGCTGGCACGCCCGCACGTGCTGTTCGGCGCACACACGCTCCGCGCCGCACTGCGCCGCACCTTCGCGGACGTGCTCGGCGACCGCCGCGAGCCCGACGACCTCGACGCGCTCCCGGCGCCGTCGGCGCCGACGCCCGCGTCGGATGACGTCGAGGCGATCGACTGGCTCGCCCGCGTGAACGGAGCGACGACCATCGACGAGCTGAACGCGGTGCGGGCCGAAGCCCGGCTCGCGCGCGCTGTCACGCTGCCGCTCAAACAGCGAATGGACGCCAGGCGCGACGAGATCGGCGGCGACGCATGGGCGACGCCGGCGAGCGCCGAGCGGACCCCCGCCACCCCGAAGCGCCGCGAGCCGCAGGACTACCGCCCGTCGGAGAACCGTGCCGCACGCCGCAAGGCATCCCGCAAGAAGGGCGGCCGTCGATGATCCTCGTCGAGACCGCCACGGGTGAGGTCCGCGACCTCGACGCGGAGTGGGAGCAGCTGCGTGACCAGGCGGAGATGCTGCGACCGCGCCGGCCGGACACGCCGCTCGAGTTGGATGCGCTGCTGCGCGACCTCGAAGACATGGGTTTCGCGATCGCAGACTTCCTCCGCGCTGTGAACGATGCCCGGTACGACGCCGAAGTCGAGTACAGCAACGTGCAGAACACCGCGCTCGCGAAGCACGGCGAGACCATCCGATCGGTGACGATCGCGCGAGCGATGTCCGAGCTCGATGCGTCCGACGCGCACGCCGCACTGCTGCACACGAAAGCCGTCTTCCACCACGCCGAGGACATCAATCGCGCACTCGGCCGGAAGCACTTCGGCCTGATGAACACGAACAAGGGCATCCAGGGGATGACCTCGAACTGGCACCGGAGGACACCCTGATGGCGAGCCCGACCGAGAAGACCCGCAAGGGCGTCTACCTCCGCGACGGTCACCGTTGCGTGACGTGCGGCAACCCGACGACCCTCGAATTCCAGCACCGCCGCCGCGTCGGTGCCGGTGGATCGAAGATCCTGCCTGCTCCCGTTGACGGGCTCACTCTCTGCCACAGGCATAACAGGGAGTGCGAGGCAGAGATGCAGACGGAGGCGCTACGGAGCGGCTGGAAGGTGCGCGCGTGGGTGCGTCGCCCCGAGCTCGTGCCGGTGTACTACCCGCTCGACCGGGCCTGGTTCCGACTCGAAGGACTCTTCCGAATCGAGATCTCGCGTGCCGTCGCGATGGAGATGGGCTGCAGCGTCTACGGCGCCGAGTGGCTGGCCTGGCATGAGGTGATCGCATGAACATGGCGACGGACGAGATGCGCGCAAAGCTCGCGTACTCGCGCGATCGGCTCGAGGCGGCACAGCATGCCAAAGAGCAGGCCGAGCGCCTGTCTGGCTCCGCGCACGAGATGGGCGGCGGCATCCCGGGCTTCGGCGGGTCGGGTAATCAGAGGGCCGCAGGTCAGGTTCGCGGTGCCCACGATCGCGCTCACCGTGCCCACCAGGAGGCCGACGAGCGCATCCAGAAGTGGTCGCACCGAGTCGGGTCGCTCGAGCGGCGTATCGCCGAAGCGGAGCGAGTGCACTTCACGCGCGATGACCTGGCCGGCGCTGAGTTCATCCACGACGGGATCTCGTGGCGCCAGGTGCGCAAGGTCAATGCGAAGACCGTGTCCGTTGAGACCGGCTACTCCTGGGTCGACCGGGTTCCCTTCGAGAAGATCCGAAGCGTGCGACCGGAGGTGAAGCGGTGAGCATCATCAGCGAGGCATTCAACGCGTGGCGGGAGTGCCGTGCCGAGTACGACGACACGCTCTATGCGCAGTTCGTCGCCGCGGAGGAGGCTACGCGCGGTGCGATGCTGAACGCTCGCGGCCGCGAGAAGGGTATCGACCCGTCCTCGCTGTTCATGGGGAACGAGCGCCGCGCGCTCGCGTACGCCTCTGAGGAGCTCGTCGAGCACTGGGAGACGCACCCGCGGGTCACGTTCGCGAAGTTCGAGAAGCAGTGGCAGCGCGAACGCGAGGCCGAACTCATCCAGGACGCGGCATGAGCGCCGTGCTCGCCGCGGCGCCAGCAGACGTCGAGGAGAAGGACTGGGCGGCGAACCGCGAGGTCACGCTCGAGCGTCTCCGCATCGTCGACATGGTCCACGAGGGCAAGCCGGCGTGCCGCCTGTGCGGGCAGATCGTGAACCGTCTCGACGCCTTCGGCCTCTGCTCCAAGACGTCCGAACCGCACCGTCAGCGTCGCGGCGACTTCACGCCTGCGAAGAAAGCGAGGAAACGATGACTGCTGAGGGAGACCTCGTCAACCTGATGGTGGCGATCAGTCGGCAGGCCGACCGCGTCGGCGTCGAGCACGCGGAAGTGCACCCGATCGGCGTCGTGGTTCGCATCGCCGATGTGGCGGCATCCGTCGTCGATTGGGCTGGGGCGAAGGGCGCTGCAGACGCGCAGCGCGACGCGACGCTCGGGTTCATCGACCAGACCGTCTACGCGAACGACGACAACCGACCTGACCTGAAGTGGACGAACGCCGAGGTCATGGAACTGCTCGGCGAGATCCGCGGGATGCTCGTCGCCGAGGCGGCGACAGCATGAGCGCGATGCCGAGGTTCGCGATGACGTACGTCGTCTGGCATCCGGAGTCGATGACGTTGAAGATCGGCCGCGCATGGGCGTGGTCGCGGGTGCAGCGGTGGCTCGACCGGGGCTGGTACCCGATCGTCTGCCAGCGCCGCACGGATGCGTCGTGGGAGCGGGAGGCGCTGCGCGTGCTGCGGCGGTGGTTCCCGGCCGCGTTCGAGTCGTGGGCGGATGCCGAGGACGTGCTCGGGCCGGGCGGGAAGGGCTTCACGGAGTGCTTCACCGTGCAGCCGGAGGATCTGAATTTCGCTCTCGACAGGTGCATCGAGGGCTTCGCGAGAGGGAACGATGTCGACCAAGCAACGCATGATCAGCCCCGCCGACTTCGAGACGCTGGCGCACGTGCCGGACGTCGCGAAGCCCTCGGCGATGTGGCTGTGGCTGAACCTCGACCCGCTGGGTCGGGGGCTACTGAACCCGGCGCGGATCTCGGCGCTGATGTACCCGACGCTCGATCTGACGCCGGACGAGGTGTTCGAGCACCTGGTCGTGCTGACGGAGTCGGGCTTCCTGACGACGTATCTCGCACCGGATCCGGACTCGCGGGAGACCGTCGAGTGGATCCTGCTGCTGCACCCGCTGAAGGTCGACCTTCGCGGCACGAAGATCAGCACGCCGGAGCCGCCGCAGGCTCTCCATGGAAGCTCCATGGCTATGGGTGGGGGCGGGCGCGCGAGGGCGCGGGGGAGCGCGCCCGCCCC
>NZ_PCOT01000056.1 GCF_002979415.1 Microbacterium sp. MYb72
ACGAGGCCGAGACCGCGCACCTGTTCGACCTCGCTCGCTCCGCCAACGCCGGCCCCGTTCCGCGCTCGCCCCGCACCTCCCGAAGCACGACCCCCGAGGCTCGCGCGCTACAGGGCGTCGGTGATCCCGGGCAGGAGCTTCGAGAGGATGCCGCCCAGCTGATCGCGCTCCTGCGTGGTCAGCGGATCGAGCACCAGCTCGCGGATCTGCGCCACGTGCACCGGGGCCGCCGAGCGCAGCAGTTCGCGCCCGGCATCCGTGAGCGCTGCCGTGAGGGTGCGCTTGTCGCTGCTGCAGCTCGTGCGCGTCACCCACCCCCGCTCCTCGAGCGAGTCGATGGCGTGACTGAGGCGTGAGCGGCTGAGTCCGGCGATGTGCGCGAGCTCGGTCATCGGGATCGCCCTGTCGGCCTGACCGGCGAGGGTGATGAGGATCGCGTAGTGCGCGTGGTTGAGTCCGGTCTCGGCCTTCAACGCCCGGTCGAGCACCTGTGGCAGCAGCTGCACGAAGCGGATGGTCGGCAGCCAGGTCGCCATCTCGGCGTCGTCGAGCCGCCGCTCGCTCATCAGGCGGCCGACAGGTCGAGCGTGTGCGAGGTGTGGTCGCGCTTCGCCTGCAGGTACCGCGTGTTCGCCTCCGACAGGTGGACGCCGGTCGGGATGCGCTCGGCGACGCGGATGCCGAGCTCTTCGAGCTGCACCGCCTTGTCGGGGTTGTTGCTGAGCAGGCGGATGCCGTCGACGCCCACGGCGCGCAGCATCTGCGCGGCGACGGTGTAGTCGCGTTCGTCCTCGCCGTGACCGAGGGCCACGTTCGCCTCGTAGGTGTCGAGTCCCGCGTCCTGCAGCGCGTAGGCGTCGAGCTTGGCGTAGAGGCCGATGCCGCGACCCTCCTGGCGCAGGTACAGCAGGAAGCCGCCCTCGTCGGAGATCCGCTCGACCGCTTCGCGCAGCTGCGGACCGCAGTCGCAGCGCTCCGAGCCGAACACGTCGCCCGTGAGGCACTCGCTGTGCGGGCGCACGAGGGGTGCGTCGCCGCCCTCGGCCGCGCGCTCCATCGCTCCGCGCCAGTCACCGAGTCCCAGCAGCAGGTGCTCGCGTCCGTCGACGAGACCGTCGAAGGTGACCACGTCTGCGGTGGTGGAGAACCCGTCGGCGAAGCGCATCGGCACGCGCACACGGGTCCGCTCTGTGGCGATCGGAACGACGGTTGAAGTTTCAATCATGTCTGGTGCAACGCGGACGCCCCGTCTCTATTCCCGGCATCTCCCGGTCACGATCGGGTTGCGGAGTCGCGGCGTTCTCAGCGTGTGGCGTAGAAAGGGAGGATGACGAAGGGGGCGAAGAGGGCGCTGTGGATCGTCCTCGGCTGTCTTCTCCTGACCACCGTGCTGTTCGCCCCCGTGTTCGGGGCTGGCATGTGCGTGGACGCTCAGGACTCCGCGAACTCGTACTGCCGCGAGTGGCAGACCTCGCTCATCGGGCTCGAGACCACGCCGTGGATGTGGCTGGCCCTGAGCGCTGCGGCCGTCGTCGTCGCGCTTCTCGTCGTGCGTCCGTTCCGCGCGAACGACTCGACGCCCCCGGAGAGCCCGCTCCCCGGCGTCGACCTCACGTGACGTCGACGAGTGCACGGCATCCTCGCGTCGACAACTCGTGCACTCGCCGAGTCCGCGTGACGTCGACGGCGACCGCGGGGGACAGAAGAGTCAGGGCTGTCTGCGGCGGCGGATGAGCTTGAGCTCGCTGGCGAGGATGCCCAGCACGACGAGTCCGCCGCCGATCAGCGCGGTGACGGGCAGACGCTCGCCGGCGATGCGTCCGACGACGGCCGCCCAGACCGGCTCCCCGGCGTAGATGATCGTGGCGCGGGTCGGCGACACCGACTTCTGCGCCCAGTTCATGGTGAGCTGGATCAGGCAGCTCGCGGCTCCCAGACCGATGGCCGCCCCCACCCACACCCACGAGAACGCGGGAACGCCCTCGCCGACGACCGGCATGGTGAGGATGCCGAGCACCCCGGCCGTGAGCAGCTGCACGATCGTGACCCTGCCGAGGTCGACGCGGGTCGCGAAGAAGCTGATGAGGATGATCTCCGCCGCGATCGGCAGCGTGCTGATCATCGTGGCGAACTCGCCGGGGCCGAGCGTGAACGTGAGGGCGTCCGGCCCCGCGATCAGGAGCAGGCCGACGAACGCGAGACCCGCCCCGACGAACGCCATCACGGGCGGACGCCTGCGGAACACCGCCCACTGCGCGAACGGCACCAAGGGCACGTACATCGCCGTGATGAACGCCGACGTGCTGGAGTCGATGGTCTGCAGTCCCACCGTCTGCAGGCCGTAGCCGAGGTGGATCATCACGCCGATCGCGGCGCCCGCCCCGATGTCGCGCCAGCGGATGCCGCGCAGCGACCTCCGGAAGATCACCACGCTGATGAGACCGGCCACGAGGAACCGGATGCCGACGAAGAACCACGGCCCCGAGTGCTCCATGGCCCAGTGCACGAGCAGGAACGTGCTGCCCCAGACCGCGGTGATCGCGACGAGGGCGACCTCCTGAGGGCGGAGACGCATCCAGCGGAGACGAGCGGGCATTCGGTGCCTTTCTCGATCTGCCTCCCCGAGCCTATCGCCGCCGCGGCGTCCGTCACCGGCATCCCCCTTTCGCGTTCACAGCGTTCGGACGGCGGGCGAATTGTCGGCGGGGAGGCCGGTGTGCCGGCGGGATTCTCCGGATGCTGCCGACACACCGCCGACCGCGCCGACAGGATGACCCCGTCCGCGGTCGGATGCCGCCGCGGCCCATGACGGAATGCGACCGGATCGGCGAGCCGAGGGTCGCCGGCGGGTAGCCTCGCCCCATGAGCAACTTCGTGACCGCCGCCGAACTCAACGACCTGCTGACCACGGGCGCGCCGGTGCGCGTGATCGACGTGCGCTGGCGGCTCGACCGTCCGGACGGACGCGGCGAGTACCTGGAGGGGCACGTCCCCGGTGCGGTGTACGTGCCGCTCGATCAGGAGCTCGCGACGCACGGGGAGCCGTCAGAGGGCCGGCATCCGCTCCCGTCCACCGCGACGCTGCAGGCGGCGGCCCGCCGCTGGGGCGTGCGCCCTGGCGACACGGTGGTCGTGTACGACGATGCCAAGGGCATCGCGGCGGCGCGCGCGTGGTGGCTGCTGCGGCAGGGCGGGGTCGATGTGAAGGTGCTCGAGGGCGGCATCCGCTCCTGGAAGGCAGCCGGTCTCGACACGACGACCGACGATGTCGCGCCGGAGCCTGGAGACGTCGTGCTCGCCGAGATCGGGGCGGACACGATCTCCATCGACGAGGCCGCGGCGTTCCCGGCATCCGGAGTCCTGCTCGACGTGCGCGCACCCGAGCGCTACCGCGGCGAGACCGAGCCCCTCGACCCGGTGGCCGGCCACGTGCCCGGCGCCCGCAACCTGCCCACCGTGCTGCACTTCGACGCCGAGGGGCGGATCCTCGATCACGACACCGTGCGGGCGACCTTCGCGTCGGTCGGCGTCACCCCCGGCACGGCCGTCGCCGCGTACTGCGGGTCGGGCGTCACGGCCGCGCACACCGCGCTGATCCTCGACGAGGTCGGCATCCCGGCGAAGGTGTTCCCCGGTTCGTGGAGCCAGTGGTCGAACACCCCCGGCCGCCCCGTGGCGACCGGCGATCAGCCGGGCTGATCCGTCCGCTCCCCGAAGCCCCAGCGCAGCTCCACCGTGCCGGGGCCGAACGCCCTGCGCACCTGATGGATCGACGACCGGCCCTCGAGCGACAGCGGGGCGAGGTGGATGCCGGTCGGCGTCTCGATCTTCTCCTCGATCCAGTCCGGCAGCGCGTCGGGGTGGAATCGCGTCCAGACCATCAGCTCACGGCACTGTCGGGCGACCGCATGACCCGTCTCGCGCGTGGGCGGATAGTCGTCCGGGTAGGCGATGGACCACTCGATGACCGCGGTGCCGGGGGCGGTGAGAGGGCTCTCCAGCTCGAACAGCGCGCCGTGGACCTCGCCGGTCGGGTGCGAGTACCGCGCCGAGATGCTGCCGCCGGAGACCGCGTCGAGCAGCGGCGCCGGAGTGCTGATCCCGGGGCTCAGCTCGAGGAAGGGGATGGCCGACACCGTGCCGACGGTCGACTGCACCACGCTGCGGGTGATGCAGCGGAAGACGTTCCCGTCGGCGTCGACGTCGGTGACCGAGTGCGTCGTGAGCTCGCGGCTCGTGTCGGGGTAGGGGGTTCCCAGGGCCTCGAAGGTGTCCTTCACCGCCTGTTCGAGCTCCTTCTCGTCGAGGGGGAACTGGTTCGGCCCCAGAGGACCCGTGCGGTTGGTGCCGCCGAGCAGAGCGGTCAGCGCCCCATCGGGGAGATGCAGCAGCTCCTCGATGTCGTGCAGCGCCGCCATCGACTGCACGCCCTCGGGGCGCCGAGCCCCGGACCGCCAGTAGCTGAGGGTCGCCATCGACACCCTGTTGCCGCGGACGCGGAGCTGCTCGTGCAGCCACGCGAGGGTCACGCCTCTGGCGTTGATGCCGTCGCGGAGAGCGGCGGCGACAGCATCCGTCCCGGACGTGCGGAGAACTTTCTTCGAACTCATCACAGGCCCCCTCCGGTATGTGAAGATCTTCGTCCTAGAGTGAGCTTACGACCGCGCACGTGCACCTCAGGGGACGGAGGTGCCGGAGTGGGGTCACTTGGCTGTGTCGCCGCAAGCAGGGTGCCCGACCTTGCACGACCAGCCTGGCGCAGTGATGCCCCCTCGCTGCGTATGTCGTGGGGCCTGGTGATCGATCTGGGGAGATCCACCCGGCCCCACGAACGTCTCCGGGCACGGCCACAGCTCTCCGCGCCCGCGCGTAGACTGGGTGAGACACCTCGGAGGACCCTGCTCGTCATGTCTGCCCCTGCTCGCACGTTCACCGTGCGCCACGTCCAGTTGGTGCGCGCGCTGTTCGCCGCGGCCGCTGCGCTGATGATCACCTTCTCGCCCGACCACTCGGCGGCGGTGGGACTCGCGGTCTTCAGCGGCTTCGCCCTGACCACCGCCCTCGTGCTGGCCCTCTCGGCCTGGCTCGTCTTCCCTGCGGGATCGCGCTGGCCGTACGTGCTGCTCGCGGCCCTCGGGTTCCTGTTCGGCATGGCGGGCGGCGTGCCCGCCTGGCGCACCGACGACCTGTTCTTCGTCATCGTCGTCGCCTGGGGTGTCACCACCGGGGTGGTCGAGCTCATCGCGGGTCTGCGAGCGCGGCGTGCCGGAGAGCCGACCGCACGCGACGCGATCACCGTGGGCGCGTTCGGCATCCTGCTCGGCATCCTGCTGCTGGCGATCCCCGCCGGGTTCACGCAGCCCTACGCGATCAAGGACGCGGGG
This sequence comes from Microbacterium sp. MYb72, assembly GCF_002979415.1. Lineage (GTDB taxonomy): Bacteria > Actinomycetota > Actinomycetes > Actinomycetales > Microbacteriaceae > Microbacterium > Microbacterium natoriense. Next base: position 5,385 of record NZ_PCOT01000056.1, read on the forward strand.
GAGTTCGTGCTCACCGGCATCATCCTCGGCGTCGGCATGTTCGGCGGGTACGCCGCGATCGTGGCGGTGTTCCTCGGCATCGCGGGTCTCACCCCGAAGCGAGCGGATGCCGTCACCACGGCATCCGATGACGGACTGAGCGCGGCCGAGGCCGCGCGCGGAGGAGAGCGATGAGCGACGAGAAGCCCACCAGACGGGACATCCTGCGCCCCCTCCACCTGCTCGGCATCGCGCTCGGGTGCGGTGTGTTCGCCGCGCTGGTCACGCTGATCTCCACCGGCGCCTTCACGTCGCGCGTCAACACCGCGATCGCCAACGGCACCTATCAGGGGCTCACCCCGATCGCGCTGGGCCTGGTCGTCGGCGGGGGCGCGTTCATCGTGACGCTGCTCGCTCTGGCCATGCTGATCCTCGCGGTCGACCCCGCCGACGTCACGAAGACGGTCGATCGGCCCGTGCTGTACGACCCCGAGACCGAGGGCGACGCCGAGTCCGAGTCGCCGAAGGGCACCGCCTCCTCCTGACCGGCATCTTCTGCCGACTCGGAATAGTCCGGCACCGCGGGGACTTGTGCCTGTAGTGACTGCTTCGATCGACCGCGCCTCCATCGGACTCCGATCGGAACGCGGACCGGTCCTCGCGGCGCTCATGCTCTCGACCGGTCTCATCGCGATCGACGCGACGATCCTCGCCACCGCGGTGCCCAGCATCGTGCGGGATCTCGGCAGCTACCAGCAGTTCCCCTGGCTGTTCTCGGTGTACCTGCTCGCCCAGGCCGTCAGCGTGCCCATCTACTCGCGCTTCGCCGACACCGTCGGGCGCAAGCCGATCATCCTGCTCGGCATCGGGCTCTTCCTCCTCGGCTCGATCCTCTGCGGCTTCGCGTGGAGCATGCCCGCGCTGATCCTGTTCCGCATCATCCAGGGACTCGGCGCCGGCGCGGTCGCCCCGATGTCGATGACGATCGTCGGCGACATCTACACGGTCGCCGAGCGCGCCAAGGTGCAGGGGTACATCGCGTCCGTGTGGGCGATCTCCTCGGTGGTCGGCCCCGCCCTCGGAGGCATCTTCGCCCAGCTGGACGCCTGGCGGTGGATCTTCTGGGTGAACATCCCGCTGTGCCTGATCGCGGGGTGGATGCTGCTGCGCAACTACGAGGAGAAGAAGCAGACCCAGCGCCACCGCATCGACTACGCGGGGGCCGTGCTGCTGACGGTCGGGCTCACCGGTCTCATCCTCGGGATGCTGGAGGGCGGCAACGCGTGGGCGTGGCTCTCCCTGCAGAGCGCGCTGTGCTTCGGCATCGGCGCGCTGGCCCTCGTCGCTTTCGCTCTGGTCGAGCGCCGGGCCGCGGAGCCGATCGTCGACCTGCGGCTCGCCGCACGTCCGCTCATCCTCACGACCACGATCGTCTCGCTCGGCATCGGCGCGCTCATGACCGGCGTCACCAGCTTCGCTCCGGCCTACCTCGAAGGATCGATCGGCATCGCTCCGCTGCTGTCGGGGCTCGCGGTCGCCGCGCTCACGCTCGGCTGGCCGATCTCGGCGGCCAACGCGGGGCGCCTCTATCTGCGCATCGGGTTCCGCCGCACGACGCTCACCGGCATGAGCATCACGACCGCCGCCGCGATCGTGCTCGCCGTCGTGTCGCCGTGGCCCAACCCGTTCTCCGTGGCCGCGATCGCCTTCGTGCTGGGCTTCGGTCTCGGCTGGAGCGCGGCGCCGACGCTGATCGCCGCCCAGGCGTCGGTCGGCTGGGGCGAGAGGGGCGCCGTCACGGGCATGAACGCCTTCGCCCGCTCGGCGGGAAGCGCACTGGGCGTCGCCGTGTTCGGAGCGATCTCCAACTCCGTGATCGCGCAGGGAGCCGGCCCCGACGATCCAGCGACGATCATCTCGGCATCCGTCTGGGTGTTCGTCGGCGCCGCTGTCGTGGCCGCGCTGACCCTGGCCGCTGCGTTCTTCATGCCCCGCGACTCCGTGGAGGAGCACTCCGGCGAGGCGCGCTAGCCCCCTCTCTTCCGCGCCTCAGCGTCGCGTCGACGTCGCGTGAACTCGACGGCGGCGGCAGCGTGACGCAGGGAGAGCGGGTCAGCTGCGGGGGCGCTTCTTGATGTCGTCGAGCATGGCGCGGAGCTCGGCCTCCTGCGCCTTCTCCTGCGCCGACTCCGGGTCGTACGCGCGCAGGCGCACGCTGACCTCGTCGAGCAGGTTGTCCACGGCATCCGCGTCGTAGCCGGTGCCGAAGAACGGCGCGTTCCGGAACTGCGCGAGCACGATCTCGTCCACGCGGAGCGCGGGGCGGAACCCGCGCTCCCCGGCCCTCAGCGCCTCCCCGCACCGCGCGAGGAACGCGTCGACCTCCGCTGCGTCGTACCGACTCCCGGTGCGACGCACAGGCAGCGTCGCCGCCGCGAGCTGTGCGCTGTCCATCCGGGCTACTTCGCCAGCTGCTCGGCGATGCCCGTGTAGGTCGCGGGGGTCAGCGCGAGCAGTCGCTGCTTCGCGGCATCCCCGATCTCCAGCTTCTGCACGAACTCCGCGAGGTCCGCAGCGCCGACGCGGTGGCCGCGGGTGAGCTCCTTGAGCAGCGCGTACGGGTCCTGGATCGTGGAGCGCCCGGCGACGACCTCCGCGCGGATCACGGTCTGGATGGCCTCGGCGAGCACCTCCCAGTTCACGTCGAGGTCGGCGAGCAGCACGTCGCGCGACAGCGAGATCGCGTTCAGGCCGCGGCGCAGGTTGTCGAGCGCGAGCAGCGAGTGCCCGAACGCGACGCCGATGTTGCGCTGCGTCGTGGAGTCGGTGAGGTCGCGCTGCAGGCGGCTCGTGACCAGGGTCTGGCCGAGCGAGGCGAGCAGGGCGCCCGAGATCTCCAGGTTCGCCTCGGCGTTCTCGAAGCGGATCGGGTTGATCTTGTGCGGCATCGTCGAGGAGCCGGTGGCGCCGGCGACGGGGATCTGCGCGAAGTAGCCCAGCGAGATGTAGGTCCAGATGTCGGTGGCGAGGTTGTGCAGGATGCCGCCGGCGTGACGCACGCGGTCGTACAGCTCGACCTGCCAGTCGTGCGACTCGATCTGCGTCGTGAGGATGTTGAAGCCCAGCCCCAGGCCCTCGATGTACTCCCGCGCGATGGTCGGCCAGTCGGCGTCGGGGTCGGCGGCGAGATGCGCCGACCACGTGCCGGTCGCGCCGGAGAACTTGGCGAGGTAGTCGGATGCCGCGATCTGGCCCCGAACGCGCTCCAGGCGCCACGCGAAGACCGCGAGCTCCTTGCCCATGGTCGAGGGGGTCGCCGGCTGTCCGTGCGTACGGGAGAGCATCGCGGCATCCGCGTGCTCGACGGCCAGCTCGCGGAGCTTGGTGATGATCGTGTCGAGAGCGGGCAGCCAGACCTCCTCGACCGCGCGCTTGACGGTGAGCGCGTAGGAGGCGGAGTTGATGTCCTCGCTCGTGCAGGCGAAGTGGGTGAGCTCGGCGATGCGGTCGAGTCCGAGCGTCGAGAGACGGTCGCGCACCAGGTACTCGATGGCCTTCACGTCGTGCTGCGTGACGGCCTCCTTCTCGGCGAGCCAGTCGATCTCGGCCTGGCCGAAGTCGCGGTAGAGGGCGCGCAGGCGCTCCTTGTCGGCATCCGACAGGGGAGACGTCTCGAACAGCGAGCGGTCGGTGAGGGCGATCAGCCACTCCACCTCGACCTCGACCCGTGCGCGGTTCAGGCCCGCCTCGGAGAGGAAGTCGGCGAGACCGGTGACGGCGCCGCGGTAGCGGCCGTCGAGGGGGCTCAGGGGCTGGG
>NZ_PCOT01000057.1 GCF_002979415.1 Microbacterium sp. MYb72
GGGACCGCCGCCGCACCGGCGATGCTCGGCCAGAAGGACGTCACGGTGCAGGTCACCCAGACCGATCCCGACGGCGGCAACGTCGACACGAACTTCCACCTCATGAAGGCCTCCAACCTCAATGCCGCGATTCAGGATCGGCCGAGCGGTGTGCTCGCGCAGGGCACGAGATCCGTGACCTTCACCAACCTCACCGATGGCGAGACCTATGCCTGGCGGGCCTGGGGCAGTGACCATCGTATGGACAGCGCCGGCCCCAGTTCCTGGTGTTATTTCACGGTGGATACGACGAAGCCTGCGGTGCCGACCGTGACGGCGGCGCCCGGTTCGACGTACACCGTTGGTCAGCCTGTGGCATTGTCGGCGACGGGGGCGACCGATGTCGCCGGCTATGTGAGCTGGATCACTCCGACGCGGCTCACGACCCCGGCCCCTTCGGTCCCTGTGGAGGGAACCGTCAGTGTGGCATCGGCTCTTCCGAATTGTGGCGCTGGCGTCGGATCGACCGTGCGCTGGACGTGTGCGAGCGGATCGACGCCTGCAGCGATGACCGTTGCACCCATCGACTCCTTGTCAACGCTCTGGGTCTCGGCGTATGACAGGGCGGGCAACCAGAGCGCAGCCAAGGGCTTCCCGCTGTACCCGAACGGCAACGATACGACGCCAGCGGCTTCTGTGAACGTCGATGCCGGGCACGCCTGGCAGCTGTCGTCGATGACGACCCCGCTTCCGGAGACGATTCCCGATTCCAACCCGTGGATCGGGGCGAATGGCATCGACCTCCTGATTCCCGAGACCAGTTCGCGGACATCGACGGACCTCCCGGATCCGCCGCTCGAATCGCCTGTGCTCTCCACCGCGGGGGGAACCGCGTTCGAGGTGAGCACGATGACAGCTCCGGTCAACGCCATGAACAGCTTCACGTTCAGCGTCTGGCTGAAGGGCGGGTACAACGGCCTCAACGGCGCATCGCAGAAGATCGTGATGCAAGGAGGCGGTATGACCGGCAGCATTCAGCTTCAGGTCACTCCGGCCGGCGTGTACGCCTTCTGCGTCGGCGACTACAACGTGACCTCCGCAAGCACCGACAGAGCGAGCAACTGCGCCACAGGCTCCTCCATGTCCCACCAGTGGCAGCTCGTCACAGGAGTGTGGGATGCGGTGAACCAGCAGCTACGGCTACATGTGGGCAACGCCATGAATCCTGTGGCGGTGAACGGACATGTCGTGGGTGCCGGTGACCGTTCGGCGACGGGCCCACTGGTGTTCGGCCCAGCGCCGATGACGGGGCGGTGGGAGGGCCTGTTCACCAATCCGGTGATGGTTCCCGGTGTCATCGATCACATTCAGCTCGAGCGACTCGCGGCGTTCGAACTCCCGTTCTCCGATTGACCGAGAGGCTCATCATGTCGCATTCGATCCGACGCCGGATGGCATCCGTCGCCACCGTGATGGTGCTCGCCTCCGGTGTGCTGGTCTCCGCACCTGGTATGGCGGTCGCGGCATCGACGCCGACCGTTCCGATCGTGGATCTCGGCGATCCCGTACCCGGTGCACCGCTCGGCGAGGTGGGTGCGGGAGACGATACGGGGTCATCGACGAACGCGGCGACCCCAGAGGCGCCCGTGCTGCCGAAGCTCGACAGCACGGAGGTGGCGCTCACTCCCTCCGACGCCGTCGGGGTGACCACGGAGGGTGAGAAGAAGAGCACCTCGGCGACGGTCGTCGGTGAGTGGAGCGCTCTCGCCGAGACCGGCATCGAGCTCGCGCCCGCGGGGGAGAAGCCGGAGAAGAAGGACGAGAAGAAGGAAGAGAAGGACGAGGATGCCGTGCCGCCGGCATCCGTCACCGTCGACGTCCTCGACGAGAAGGCTGCAGGCAAGAAGGGGTTCGAGGGACTCGTCGTCTCGATGTCTCAGGCGGACGCTCCCGAGAGCGGAGCGCCGGTTGCGGTGAGGCTGCCGGAGGCTCTGCTGGCCGGTGCGTTCGGCGCCGACGTCGCGAGCCGTACCGAGTGGGTGCAGGTGCCTGCGTCTACCAAACCGGAGGACATCGCTGCGAAGGCCGTGCCCGTGGCGACCGCACGCACCGACGAGGGACTCGTGCTCACCCCGATGGTGTCGCGTGAGCCTATGCTGCTGGCTGCCGTGTCGGGCGCGAGCTCGGCGAACGGAACCGGTTCCTACGCGGCGACTCCGCTGAAGTCCTCGTCCTCGTGGGACGTCGCGGAGCAGACCGGTGCATTCACCTGGTCGTACGACATGGCGGTGCCCTCTCCCGCCGCGGGGCCTGCGCCGAAGGTCGGGCTCTCCTACAACTCCCAGTCCGTCGACGGACTGACGGCATCGACGAACAACCAGCCCTCCGCCGTCGGTGAAGGCTGGGATCTCTCGGCATCCGGCTTCATCGAGCGCAGTTACATCCCGTGCGCGAAGGACGACGGGGCGAGCGGCGCGGTGACGACCTCCGGCGACCTCTGCTGGCGGACCGACAACGCCACGGTGTCGATGGCCGGGCACTCCGGAGCGCTCATCAAGGACTCGACGTCCGGCGCCTGGCGTCTGCAGAACGACGACGGCACCCGCTTCGAGCACCTCGTGGGCACCGCGCAGGGCTGTGCCGCGAACGGCACGGTGAACTCCGACTGCTGGCGCATGACGACATCCGACGGCACCCAGTACTACTTCGGTCTCAACCAGCTGCCCGGCTGGTCGTCGGGCAAGGCGACGACGAACTCCACCTGGACCGTTCCCGTGTTCGGCAACGACGTCGGAGAGCCGTGCCACGCGGCGTCCTTCGCAGCCTCCTCGTGCTCGCAGGCGTGGCGCTGGAACCTCGACTACATCGTCGACGTGCACGGCAACGCGCAGACGCTCTACTACACGGCCGAGACGAACAAGTACGCCAAGGGCGGCTCGGGGGCGACCGCCTACCAGCGCGGCGGCGCACTGGCGCGCATCGAGTACGGCCTGCGCGCTGCGGACGTGTACGCGTCGAAGGCGGCCGGCTACCGCGTGCTCTTCACCTACGACGCGAAGGGCCGCTGCAACGACGCCTCCGGCGTGAACTGCACGACGGCGGCGCTCGACAGCGCGGTCATGCCGTCGCAGCCGACGGCCTACCCCGATGTGCCGTTCGACCAGCTCTGCACGGGCGCATCCTGCAGCGGCTCGCAGATCGCTCCGTCGTTCTTCACCAACGCGAGCCTCACCAAGGTCGAGTCGCAGGCGAAGGTGTCGGGCGAGTACTCGACGGTGGACTCGTGGGCGCTCTCGCACTCGTACCCCGACCCGGGTGACGGCACCTCGGCCGCTCTCTGGCTCACGCAGGTCCAGCGCACCGGAACGGCCGCAGGGCAGGCGGCCATCGTCGAGCCGGCGACCGTGTTCTCCGGCGTGACGCTGCAGAACCGCGTGTGGGTCGTCGACGGCCTCGCGCCTCTCGACAAGTGGCGGCTCAGCTCGATCAAGACCAGCCTCGGCGCCGTCATCAGCGTCAACTACCAGGCCGCGCAGTGCACAGCGGCGCAGGCCTCCGGCATCCTCGCCGACCTGCCCAACAACACTCGCTGGTGCTTCCCCGAGTGGTGGGTGCCGCAGTCGACGATCCCGTTGGGCGGTCGCCAGGACCTGTTCCACAAGTACCCCGTGTCGTCGATCCAGGTGGATCCCAAGACTGGCGGCCCCCTGAGCAAGGTGCAGCAGACCCAGTACTTCTACGGCACGCCGCGCTGGCGCTACAACGACTCCCCGCTCACCATCGCGAACTCGCGCACCTGGAACGTGTTCGCCGGCGTCGACACGGTCGAGGTCCGCGAGGGCGATCCCGCGGCGCCCGCCGCGCAGAAGGTGTCGAAGTACACCTACTACCAGGGCATGAACGGCGACAGGGCCACTGCGAGCGGCGGTGCGAAGACCGTGAACGTCGTGGGGACCAGCATCCCCGACGACCAGTGGTTCGCCGGTCAGCTCTACCGGCAGCAGACGCTCAACGGCGTCGGCGGCGCGGTCGTCACCGACCAGACGAGCACCCCGTGGGCGTCAGGTGTGACCTCCAACGACGGTGCGCGCCAGGCGCGGTTGACGGGCGTGCAGAAGACGATCGTCACCGAGCCGCTCTCGACCGGCGGGAACCGCACGCTCGAGACGCGCACGACCTTCGACAGCACCTACGGGTACCCCCTGACCGTGTCGACGATCCCGTCCGATGCGACGGGCAAGTGCGTCACGACCACCTATGCACCGGCGAACACCTCGGCCTGGATCGTCGGTCTGCCCAGCGAGGTGCGCACGGTCAACGCGACCTGTGCCGACCTCGGCGGTGCGCAGTTCCCGCGCGACCTGGTCAGCGACGTCAAGACGACCTACGACGGCCTCGCCTGGAACGCGGCGGCGACCAAGGGACTCGCCACGTCGACGCAGGTCGTCGATGCCTACGCCGGCGGTGCGCCGCACTGGGTGACGGCGGGGTCGGTGACCTACGACGCTCTCGGCCGCCCGCTGGCGAAGACGGATGCTCTGGGGCGCACCAGCTCGACCGCGTACACCCCGGCGGCGACCCAGCCGCTGCTGAGCACCGTCGACACCAACACGGCCCCGTTCTCGTGGCAGACCACGACCACCTACGAGCCGACCACGGGAACGAAGTCGAAGGTGGTCGACCCCAACGGCGCGACCACCACGTTGACCGTCGATGGTCTGGGGCGCACGACGGGCGTATGGCTGCCGCTGCAGACGCAGGCCGCGAACCCGGCAGCGCCGTCGCTCGCCTTCTCTTACACGCTGTCCCAGACCGCGCCCAACGCCATCAAGACCAGCACGTTGACCGGAGGCGGCATTGTCGAGAAGTTCGAGCTGTTCGACGGTCTGGCGCGCGCGACGCAGACGCAGTCTCTCGCGAGCGGCGGCGGAACAGTGGTCAAGACGACGAACTACGACGACCAGGGTCGTGTGTACTTCGTCGACAACGACTACTGGACCACGTCGATCACCCCGGGAACGGCGTTCTTCACGCCGACCACGGAGAACAACATCCCGTCACAGGTGATCACCGCCTACGACGCGGTCGGCCGCGCCCTCACCTCGACGCTCAACACGACGGGAACGGTGCACTCTCAGACGATCACGGCCTACCCCGGTGCGGATCGCGTCGACAGCACGCCCCCGGCGGGAGGAACCGCGACGAGCACCTACACGAACTCGCTCGGGCAGAAGATGAAGCTCGTGCAGTATCTCACCGGCGCCATCAGTGGCACCGGCCAGACGACGAGCTTCGCTTACGACGGAGCCGGCCGCATGACGAAGATGACCGACCCGGCCGGCAACGACTGGACGTGGAGCTTCGACCTGCTCGGCAACCGGACGGGTCAAGACGACGCCGACTCCGGGGTCTCGACCGCCACGTACGACCTGGTCGGCAACATGACATCGACCACGGATGCCCGCGGCACGACCGTCACGACCACGTACGACGAGCTCAACCGGAAGAAGGCCACCTATGCGGGCACGGCATCCGGCTCGATGCTCTCGTCGTGGACGTACGACACCGTGAAGAAGGGTCTGGTCACGACGTCGACCGCGTACACGGGGTCGACTCCCGGCAGCCCGGGTCTCGGCTACGCGACCACGGTGGGTTCGTACGACGCGGCGGGCAACCCGCTCGACTCGACGCTCTCCGTGCCGACCGGAGCCCCGGCGTTCGGAGGCACGAGCTACAAGACGACGTTCTACTACAACGTCGATTCGTCGCCGCAGGCCAAGCAGACGCCGGCGATGGGTGGACTGCCGTCGGAGCTCATCCGCTACAGCTATGACGCGTGGGGTCGCCTCAGCGGCGTGCGCGGGTCGTCGATCATCCTCGGGAGCACGATCTACACGCCGATCGGACAGCTGTCGCAGTTCAACCGCATCAACGGCTCGTCATCCACTGCGTACTCGACATATGCCTACGATCAGGCGACTGGCGCCCTGACGACCATTCAAGACCTCGCAGTGTTCGGAGGTGTCGGGCACAGCGTCGCTGATCGCTTCTACACGAGGGATGCCGTGGGCAACGTCACATCCGTGACGGCGAACTCCGTGCTGCCGACGGCGGGCACGCAGAAGGTCTGCTACACCTACGACGGGCTGCGTCAGCTGACGAGGGCGTGGACGCCGAACGCGGCGACCACCTGCGCGGCCGCACCGTCATCGGCGTCGATGGGCGGGCTGGAGCCGTACTGGCACGAGTACACCTACGACACGAAGACGGGCAACCGGACGTCGCTGGTGAAGCGCTCGACGACGGGCGTCGTGTCGACGGCCGCGTACACCTATCCCGCGGCGGGGGCGGATCGTCCGCATGCGGTGGGCACGGTGACGGGGCCGGCGTCGATGGGGCCGGGGTCGTACGCGTACGATGCGGCGGGCAATATGACGTCGCGGCCGGGGCAGACGATCACGTTCAACGAGGTCGGGAAGGTCTCGAAGATTGTGGCGGGGTCGGTGACGCAGGACATGGTGTACAACGTCGATGGCAGCATCCTGTTGCGTTCGAGCACGGTGGAGGGGTCGACGCTGTTCGTGGGAGACACGGTGTTGACGCAGGCTCCGGGCTCTTCGGTGATCTCGGGGTCGCGGACGTACAGTGGAGCAGAGGGCAAGCCGATCGCGGAGAGGTCGGCGAAGACCGGCACGACGGGGACGACCATGACGTGGTTGTTCTCGAATTTGGAGGGCACGGTGGATACGCAGACGGTCGCGAACAGCACGGGTGCGACCACCCGGATGCTGCGTGATCCGTATGGTGCGCCGATCGGGTCGTCGGGGGTGTGGGGTTCGGGTACCGGGTACATGAACAAGCCGGTGACGGCATCCACGGGTCTGACGACGGTGGGTGCGCGGACGTACGATCCGGTGCTGGGCAAGTTCCTCTCCGTCGATCCCGTGATCGACACGAACCTGCCCCAACAGAACACCGGGTACACCTACTCCGGCAACAACCCCACCACGAACTCCGACCCGACTGGGCTGAAGTTCCAGATCGATTGCCCGTCGTGCAAGGGTGGCGTCTTGAAGACGAAGAACTCGTACTCCCCACCTACGATCAAGCCAGGAGCGTCGTCACAAGTCGTGATTCGGCGGCTTCCCATGGCGGATTCCAACCAGAAGCCGAAATTCACAGAATGGCCTGGCGCCGGGACGCTGTACCTGCAGAGCAAGAGCACGTCGACCGCATGGCAGGGTAGCCCTTCTGGTCAGACGAAGCCTGAAACGCGGTCACCGTGGGCACCTCGAGGTGGCGGATACATCGAGATCAACCCCAAATGGCATATGCCGGAGCCGGAGGCTGGCTGGTCGGCCGGCGTATGCTTCCTGCTCTGCGTTGAATATCAGCGTGGAATTCGTGGCAGCCAAGCCGTAACCGTGTCTGCCGGGTTGCGAATCGAAGCTTCTGCGGGCGTTGGTGTATCCGCCGAAGACTCCGATGGCTTAGTTTCTCCCTTCGTGGTCGGAACCTGTTCCGCTGAGGCCGGAGTAGGGGCGACTGCAAGCTTCGGTCTCGGGCTAGTGCATGACCCGTATTATTCAAAAGACGGCTGGGGGCTAGCAGGTACGAGTTCTGGAGGGGTGAGATTCGGCGGCGGCGGCGGATGTTCCCTTGGCGTTCAATTTCCATTTTGAATACGAGGATAAATGTTTCCTGAGATTGTCATAGGCCCGATACTGATTACCTTCGGCGTATTAATGATAGTTCGGCGGCGCAAGATTGAAGATATCGTGCATAAGGGTCTTGAAATGACGCACGGAGATCCGGTGGCGGATATGTTGTCATCCGGAAAGCGGGCACGAGCTGGGTATGCGATAGGTGGCGCCTTGGCAATTGTTATGGGGGCAGTCGAGATAGTTTTGGCATTCATCCACTGAGGCATGATGTAAGACGTGGGCGGGGGAGTATCTTTGTGTCGAGCACGGCGGAGGGCAGGCCCGATCACCCAGTGGGTAGCCAGCGGGTGACCCTCGATCGGATGCCGGTTTAGTCTCAAGACCAACGCGGATGCCAACTTGAGTTGATTCAGAATTGCATTGCAAACGGGGTACCACGGTCGGCGATGCGTTCCTCACTAACGACGTCAGCAAGGCAGAAGCTCTGGACGGGTCTGCGGCATCAGAGGCTTTGCTCTCATGAGTCGAGGCATGCTTCGCAGTGGGCAGCCTACGGAAAACATCTTGTATCCGGTTCTCTATTCGGGTGAGATGCTCAAGTCGTGGGCTTCCACGGGAACGTACGGTTGCGCGAACTGGTTTGAGTTCGACGCGGGGCTCCAAGAAGGTAGATATAGGTCATGCTGACCAGATCTGCGCGAAGGCTCGTCATCGCCGGGGTCGTGCTGTCCTCTGTACTGGTCACAACAGGGTGCGTGGGCGGGCTCCCTTTCCCCTCTCGCCCCGCTCTCCATGAACCGGTGAGTATCACTGTTGTGGGCGATCGGATCTCGTGGGTCCAATGCCTCGGCCGCGACCTCACGGTGAACTACGTCTCGACTCGGCTCCGCGAGCAGTCCGGTGCGGAACGAGAGTGGGCTCTCTACACTGCCGAGGGAGATCCTGATGAGCTGATCGAGATTCCTTCGGGGGTCCCGGTCAACCTCGCTGAGAGCTTCAAGGGCCTGCCAGTGCTTCACGAGAATGACATCGCCGTATCCAAAGTAGATGGACCGGTCACCGTGTACCTTCGACTTCTCGGCCCGGAGGATGGAGTGGAGATGGCTTTTAGGAGCATCGATACCACATCACTCGTCGAGGGCAAGTACATCTACTACTCCGGCGAGATGAGCGACGAGCCTTGCGGAATGGAGCGGGAATGAGCCCACCCACC
>NZ_PCOT01000058.1 GCF_002979415.1 Microbacterium sp. MYb72
GGCGTAGGCGTAGGCGTAGGCGTAGGCGTAGGCGTAGGCGTAGGCGTAGGCGTAGGCGCCATTCGGCACGCCAATTCGGATGCTTCCGGTTGATGCTGTGTCCTCGTGCGCGTTTCGGGATGACAGCGCGTGACGAGAGTGTTTCGCGTGAAACGGCACTGAAGCCACCACTCATCGCTCCGAACTGTGTGCAAAAGGCCATGGCCCACCCAGCCGGCGGTTCAGTGTGGGCACAGGCGCATTCGTGAGTTTCGCGAAGGACGTAGGTAGGGAGTGTATGTTTCACGTGAAACAAGGGAGGGCTCCTGCGAAGAGACGCGGTATTGAGGCGGGTTTCACCGGACCTTGCTGAGCTCGCTTGATGGCGAGTTCAACGTTCTCACACGGCGAGAAGAGCTCTTCTGAGAGGTGAGAGCCCCACGCTTGCCGAGGGACTAGTGGACGCGGAAGAGGCTTGCGAAGCGGTCGTTCTGAGCTGATCCAGCGTGATGTGGTGCTGATGACGGCACAACGGGAAGAAGTCCGCTACTACGATCGATGATTCTGCCGACTTCGCTGCCTGGCTTCCGTCCAGTCGGCGCGGTGTGGCTCACGGACATATGTCGCGCTCGGAGTGTTTCACGTGAAACACCATCCACGCACGCACGCACGTTACGGTTGCCTCCGTCGTTAGTGAGGAGCCTCCCTCAGTAGCCGAGGGATTAATGAGATCTTGGGGCGGTGGTCGTGTCATGGAGTCTTTTCAACCCCGAGCAGCAGCGGATTGGGCGGAGAACGCGCATCGACGGCCGCACCGCCCTGGTCGCCCCTGGAGTGTATCGACGCACGAAGGATCACCACTCGTTGACTGGCTCTGGGTACTGCGCGCGGGCGAACGTGGCGACCAAGAAGAACAGTGGGGGAGGGATGATGAGTACTGCCCACGGGGCGACGCGCAGTCCGTAGGCCCATGTTTCACGTGAAACGTCGCGCCTGTTGACGTTGATGGACCGTCTCGGGGATCTCGTTCCCGTCTAACGAGTTCGGTGTGTGATCTATGAGAAGCGAGGTGTAGTCCTGGAGCGGTGAGCGGTGAGCGGTGAGCGGTGAGCGGTGAGCGGTGGGTCGTGAGTGGTGGGTCGTGAGTCGTGAGAGGTGAGGCGTGAGAGGTGAAGTGGCGACGGAATGGACGGTGGTGGGGCGTGCGGCACCGGATCGTGGGGTCTTGCACGCGGTAACGTGTCCGGTGTCCGGTGTCCGCGGTCCGGTTGGTGGTTGGCAGTGGCCGACGGCCGGTTTCCGGCTTGATGTGGGGAATAGGGCAGGCCTGGCGGCTGCGGGGGATGGGTGAGATAGCGAGATCGACCACAGTTTCACGTGAAACAACGCATGAGTCATTCTTCTCCTCTGCGCCTCACGGACCCCGGATGATCCTGGCCGGAGCGGCGAACATGGTTCGACAGTGTTGAGCATGCTGGTCTCGACCACTGATGAGGTGACACTTCACGTGGGCCACCCCCTGCTTTGCGTCTACCTAGTCGCAGAGACCGACGACCCGCGTGACCAACGCCTCTCGAAAGCGCGGAGGGGGAGTACCTGGCCAACGCTTCACGTGAAAGACTCATGTGATCCCCCATCCAGTCCTCGTCCACAAGCTCCCAGATGCCCGGCCGGCATGACGAACGTGATGCGACAGTGCTGAAGATGGTGGCGCCGACCACCGATTCACGTGAAACGGACTTGTGTCCCCATCCTCTCTTCTTCCACGGGCTCCCAGACGGTTCTGATCGGCGTGACGAACGTGATGCGACAGTGCTGAAGATGGTGGTCTCGACCACCGTTCACGTGAAACAACACATGAGCCACACTTTCTTGCTTTGCACCCACCTGGTCCCAGAAGCCGACGATCGGCGTGACCAACGCCTCGCGGGATTACGAAAGGGGGAGGAGCTGATCACCGCTTCAGGTGAAGCAATCTTGTGAGCGCCTCATATGCCCTTCGTCCACAGACTCCCAGCAGACGCCGGTCGGCGTGACCAACGTCATGCAACAGCGTGAAAAGAGCGGATCCGACCGCCGTTTCACGTGAAACATCACAGGAGACACCTCGCTACTCTTCGTCCACAGACTCCCAGATGTGGCGTCACGAACGTGGTGCTACAACGTGGACAGGAGCAGATTCGTCGACTGCTTCACGCGAAACATCACAGGACTACCTTTCGGTTCTACATGCATCGACTCGCAGACGGAGTCGGCCAACGTGACGAACGTGATGCAAGAGCGCGTAGGAGAGTGGTGCCGCATCATGGCGTCACGAACGTCGATGCAACCCGAGCGCACCGACATGCACCTGCCGAGACTGGAGCGACGCCGCAGCCACAGGCATCGGTGGGCGCCCAGCTGCGAGCATCCCATTGGCGCACGCAGAGACTCCGATTTCGTCAGAGCAACACACCTGCCAGTGACCTCTCACCGCGACGAGCAGTTCTGAAGATACCCAGGACAGCCTGCAAATCCGCAGCAAGTAATCCCCAGGCCCTACATCTCCGCTCAGCCACGTCGCCTGTAGCGATTAGACTCGAACCCGGCCCCGAAAGGAGTGGATGTTTCACGTGAAACAATCCGAAAAGGCATCACCGAACACCTTCGGGATGGATACGCCGCTCGCGCGGGAGCTCGCCGACCTCTCTGCCCGCCGCAGGGTTCTCGAAGACGTCTCGATCGACTTCAGCGGTGACACCCGCATCCTCACCGTCTCGAACCAGAAGGGCGGCGTGGGCAAGACCACGACGGCGGTGAACATCGCCTCAGCTCTCGCAGGACTCGGCGCCAAGGTCCTTGTGATCGACCTCGACCCGCAGGGCAACGCGTCCACCGCATTGGGAGTGCCTCACACTGCGGAAGTCCCCAGCGTCTACGACGTGCTGATCGATGAGTTCCCTCTCGCAGACATCGTGCAGCAGAGCCCCGAGAACGAGAACCTCTTCTGCGCGCCGAGCACGATCCACCTCGCCGGCGCCGAGATCGAGCTCGTCGCCCAGGTCGCTCGTGAGCACCGACTGCGTCGTGCTCTGCTCGACTACCTCGAGAGCAACCCGATGGACTTCGTCATCATCGACTGCCCTCCGTCTCTGGGGCTGCTGACGATCAACGCCTTCACGGCGGCGTCCGAGGTCTTCATCCCCATCCAGTGCGAGTACTACGCCCTGGAAGGACTGAGCCAGCTGCTCGGGAGCATCCAGATGATCCAGAAGCACCTGAACCCCGGGCTGCACCTGTCGACCATCCTGCTCACGATGTTCGACGGACGCACCCGCCTCGCCCACCAGGTGGCCGAAGAGGTGCGCACTCACTTCCCGACGCAGGTGCTCGACACCGTGATCCCGCGCTCGGTGCGGGTCTCGGAGGCGCCGAGCTTCGGACAGACCGTGATCGCCTACGATGGGCAGTCCGCCGGTGCGATCGCGTACCGCGAGGCCGCCGTCGAGATCGCGTCGCGCACAGCGGCGCAGAGCAAGGAGAAATGATGGCGAAGCGCACTGGGCTGGGTCGGGGGATCAGCGCCCTCATTCCCACCGCTGATCAGGCAGAGCGTCCGGTGGATGTGTTCTTCCCCGGGGCATCCATCAAGAAGGTCGAAGAGGCTGCAGCGCAGCCCGTCGAGGATGCTGCGTCCGAACTCGAGGCGATCCCCGGCATCCACCTGATCCAGATCGACCCGCACGAGATCGTTCCCAACCCTCGTCAGCCGCGCACGCACTTCGACACGGAGCACCTCGCGGAGCTCGTGCACAGCGTGCGCGAGTTCGGTGTCATGCAGCCCGTCGTCGTGCGCAGGAACAGCGAGGGAGCTTACGAGCTCATCATGGGCGAGCGCCGTACGCGCGCGGCCCGCGAGGCGGGACTCACGTCGATCCCCGCGGTCGTCCGCGAGACAGCCGATGAGGACCTGCTTCGAGACGCTCTGCTCGAGAACCTGCACCGGTCGGAGCTGAACCCCCTGGAAGAGGCATCCGCCTACCAGCAGCTGCTCGAGGACTTCGGCATCACGCAGGAGGAGCTCGCGACCCGCATCGGACGATCGCGTCCGCGCATCAGCAACACGATCCGTCTGCTCAAACTGCCCGTCCCCGTGCAGCAGCGCGTCGCCGCCGGTGTGCTGAGCGCCGGCCATGCCCGCGCCATCCTGAGCCTGGAGACGCCGGAGGCGATGCAGCGGCTCGCCGACAAGGTCGTCAACGAAGACCTGTCTGTCCGCGCGACCGAGGTGGCGGCGAAGACCGAGCCGTCCACGCCCGCTCGCACCGCGAAGCCGACTCCCGGCGCCCGCCGCGCGTACCTCGATGAGGTCGCCGGAAAGCTGGGTGACAGGCTCAACACCCGGGTGAAGATCAGCCTCGGTGCACGCAAAGGCCAGGTCACGATTGATTTCGCATCCATCCAGGATCTGAATCGCATCCTCGATGAGCTCGGCGAAGAGGGCTACGGCCGCAGCTGACGACCGCCGAGACCACGAAGAACCCCGCGCTGCAGAAACCTGTGGCGCGGGGTTCTTCGTTGTGCAAGTGTGTTGACCACCGACGCCGTCGCCGGTGGTCATGACGGAGGGTGGGATCATGGCTGGACACGGGGCAGTACCCCAGGAGGAATCGGTCTTCGACGACGAGGGCGACTCGAAGAGCGCAGGAGTGATCAGGATCGCCGTGGTCGCCGCGCTCGGTGGCTTCCTCTTCGGCTACGACAGCGCGGTCATCAACGGCGCGGTGTCGGCAGTCGAGAAGACCTTCGATGCGGATCCGGTGTCACTCGGGTTCGCCGTGGCATCCGCTCTGCTCGGCGCGGCCGTGGGCGCCCTGATCGCCGGAAGGATCGCCGACCGGGTCGGCCGACTCGCGGTCATGAAGATCGCCGCGGTGCTGTTCCTGATCTCCGCCGTGGTCGCCGGCCTCGCGCCCGACCTGTGGGTTCTCATCGTGGGGCGCGTGATCGGCGGTCTGGGTGTCGGCATGGCGTCGGTGATCGCCCCGGCCTATATCGCCGAGATCGCTCCCGCACGCATCCGCGGACGCCTCGCCTCGCTACAGCAGCTCGCGATCGTCACCGGCATCTTCATCTCCCTGCTCGTGGACTTCCTGATCGCCACCGCTGCCGGAGGCTCCAACGAGCCGTTCTGGCTGGGCCTGGGCGCCTGGCAGTGGATGTTCCTCGCCATGGCCGTCCCGGCCGTCGTGTACGGCGGGCTGGCTCTGACGATCCCCGAGTCCCCGCGGTTCCTGGTGGCTCAGCATCGCGTCGACGAGGCCAGGGAGGTGCTGGCGAAGATGCTCGGCCCCGACAAGATCGAGACGACCGTCATCCGCATCCAGGCCACCATGGAGCGCACCACCAAGCCGTCCTGGGCCGACCTGCGCACCCCGACGGGCAAGATCGCCGGCATCGTCTGGGTGGGCCTGCTGCTGTCGATCTTCCAGCAGTTCGTCGGCATCAACGTGATCTTCTACTACTCGAACATCCTCTGGGAGGCCGTCGGCTTCGACGAGTCGCAGGCGTTCGTCATCACGGTGATCAGTGCGGTGATCAACATCCTGACGACGCTGATCGCGATCGCGACGGTCGACCGCTTCGGGCGCAAGCCGCTGCTCATCATCGGCTCGATCGGCATGACCGTGACGCTGGCGACCATGGCCGTGATCTTCGGCACGGCGCCGGTCGTCGACGGCACGCCGGTGCTCCAGGGCGCAGCGGGACCGATCGCCCTCATCGCGGCGAACCTCTTCGTGATCTCGTTCGGCATGTCGTGGGGTCCCGTGGTCTGGGTGCTGCTCGGCGAGATGTTCCCGAACCGCATGCGCGCCGCGGCGCTCTCCCTGGCCGCAGCAGGGCAGTGGATCGCGAACTGGGTCATCACGGTCTCGTTCCCGGGTCTCAAGGACGTCTCCCTGGGCCTCGCATACGGCCTCTACGCGACCTTCGCCCTGCTGTCGCTGCTGTTCGTGTGGCGGTTCGTGCAGGAGACGAAGGGCAAGTCCCTGGAGGACATGGGGGAGACCACGCGATGAGGAGCGGATGCCGCCCGGCATCCGCTCTCGGCACGTAGGCTGGAAGCATGACCGAGCACGTTCCCCGCCGCGCCAGCCTCGAAGTGCTGCGTGCGGAGGCGTCGGACGAACTGGCCGTGCTGATCCAGGAGCGGCTCCTCGGGGGAGAGGACCCCTGGGAGTTCATGGAGGAGCTGCCCAGCGTCGACGAGCTCGTCGTGTACCTGCTGCGTGCCGACAACATCGCCGCGAACGACGGCGTGCGACCGAGCGAGGCGCGTCACTACCGCGTCCTGCGGCAGATCGCGCTGGAGTATCCGGAGCTGACACCTGCCGTATGGGGCCTGCTCGACGAGAAGCAGCGTCACCGTCGGTGGGACCCGACGGTGGCCGACGCCTCCTGAGAGGCACTCCGTGCCCCGGATGCTCGTCGCCTACGACCCCGTCTGGCCGCAGCGCTTCGAGAGCATCGCGGCAGGGCTGCGCGATCTCGGCGACCCTGACTGGGTGATCGAGCACATCGGCTCCACGGCGGTCCCCGGACTGCGCGCGAAGCCGGTCATCGATGTCGCGATCCGAGTGGTGGATGCGGCGGAGTTCGCCCGCCATCGACCCGCTCTGGAGAGCGCGGGGTGGCGTGCGGAGAGCTCTGTGCGCACGCATCCCGTCCTCGTCCTGAGCGACGACGGCACGCGCATCGCCATCGCGCACTTCTTCCCCGCGGAGGAGTGGGATGCCGCCAACCAGAGGATCCTGCGGGACTGGCTGCGCGCCCACGGTGATGACGCCGCGCTCTACGCCCACGCCAAGTGCGACGCGGTGGCGGCCGCGGCGCGGGGGAGATCGTCGTACAACGCGGCCAAGACCGAGGTGATCCAGGACATCGTGGATCGGGCGAGAGCATCCCTCGGCCTGCCATCGGTGCCCGTCTCCGACAAGTAGGGATGCAGAAGGGCCGCCACCTCCTGAAGGAGCGACGGCCCGAAGACTGCGTGCGGGAGGTCAGCCGATGAAAGCGGCGAGATCCTGCTCGAGAGCGAACTTCGGCTTGGCGCCGATGATGCTCGTCTTGACCTCTCCGCCGACGAAGACCTTCATCGCCGGGATCGAGGTGATCTGGTACTGCATCGCGAGCTGCGGGTTCTCGTCGACGTTCAGCTTGAGGATGGTGATCTTGTCGGGGTTGTCGGCCTGGATCTCATCCAGCACCGGCGAGACCATACGACACGGACCGCACCACTCGGCCCAGAAGTCCACCAGCACCGGACCGTCGGCCTGCAGAACGTCCTGCTCCCAGGTCGCCTGGCTCGTAGCCTTTGCACTCATCAGAGTTTCTCCTTGATTCGAGGTATCGTCCGCTACAACAGCGAACGATGCGATTGTGTTCCCGCTGCCTCAGGCGACGATGACCTCGGCGGCCTCCGCAGCGGGGACCTCCACCGAGGCGTCGTCAAAATCCGCGAGGAAGTGCTCCGCGTCGAGCGCGGCGACCGTGCCGGAGCCGGCGGCCGTGATGGCCTGACGGTAGGTGGGGTCGATCACGTCGCCGGCCGCGAAGACGCCGGGCACCGAGGTGACCGACGAACGACCGTCGACCCAGATGGTGCCCTCGTCGGTGAGCGTCAGCTTGTCGTGCACGAGGTGCGTACGCGGATCGTTGCCGATCGCGATGAACAGGCCGTCGAGGGGCAGGTCGCTGAGCGTGCCGTCGACCGTGTTGCGCAGCTGCACACCGGTCACGGAGTCACCGCCGAGAACTTCTGCGACCTCGCTGTTCCACACGAACTCGATCTTCTCGTTCGCGAAGGCGCGTTCCTGCATGATCTTCGAGGCGCGCAGCGTGTCCTTGCGGTGGATCACGTAGACCTTGTCGGCGAAGCGCGTGAGGAAGGTCGCCTCCTCCATCGCGGAGTCGCCGCCGCCCACGACGGCGATCGTCTTCTCGCGGAAGAAGAAGCCGTCGCAGGTCGCGCACCAGGAGACGCCGTAGCCGGAGAGGCGCTCTTCGCCCTCGATGCCGAGCTTGCGGTAGGCGGAGCCCGTCGCGTAGATCAGGGTGCGCGTCTCGTGCACGGCGCCGCTGCCGAGGGTGACCGTCTTCACGGGTCCTTCGAGGTCGAGTGAGGTGACGTCGTCGTAGAGGACCTCGGTGCCGAACTTCTCCGCCTGCTCCTGCAGCTTGGCCATGAGCTCGGGGCCCTGGATCCCCTCCGGGAAGCCGGGGTAGTTCTCGACCTCGGTGGTGTTCATCAGCTCGCCGCCGACCTCCACCGAGCTCGCGATGAGCAGCGGCTTGAGGCTCGCCCGCGCCGCGTAGATGGCGGCGGTGAATCCGGCGGGGCCGGAGCCGATGATGATGACCTGACGCATGTGCTCTCTCTCTTCCCTGAAAAGGGGTTCCGCTGCTTCAACCAATGGTAACCGCGGGGCATTCCCCTGACCCAGCGCTCTCCTGTACGCGGCGCCGTGGCGTCGACGTCACGTGCAGTCGCCGAGTGGACAGGATGTCGACGCGGAGTCCTCGTGCACTCGACGAGTACTCGTGCACTCGACGGAGGG
>NZ_PCOT01000059.1 GCF_002979415.1 Microbacterium sp. MYb72
GTCTCGGTCGCTGCGCTCCCTCGCTCAACGGCCGGGTGGGTCGTCGAGCGAGCGTGCCTCTCCGGTCGCTGAGCGAGCGAAGCGAGTCGAAGCGTCGCTCAACGGCCAGGGCGGTGCGCTCAGGCTCTCGGCAGCTCCGGCGTCGACCGCGCCTCCCACGCCTCGCGCATGAAGCGCCGCACGTCCTCATCGACCCTGATGTCGCGCGGACGCAGGTCCCGCGACAGATACAGCCCTTCGAGGGACGTGAGCCGGCTCAGCGCGACGTAGGTCTGACCCGGCGCGAACGCCCCGGAGCCGAGGTCGATGATCGCCCGGTCGTAGGTCTTGCCCTGCGACTTGTGGATCGTGACCGCCCACGCGAGCCGGAGCGGGAACTGCGTGAACTCGGCCACGACGTCGCGCGTGAGCTTCTTGGTCGTCGGCTCGTACGAGTACCGGAACCGTTCCCAGACGGCGGGTTCGACGTCGACCTCCTCGCCGTCGATCTCGACGCGCACCTTCTCACCGAGGATGCGGATGACGGTGCCGATCGTGCCGTTCACCCACCGCGGCGGCTCTCCCGACATGGCGGTGTCGTTGCGCAGGAACATGACCTGAGCGCCGACCTTGAGCTTCAGTTCCGACTCCGCGGGGAGCGCCGCCTCGCCGCGGCCGAAGTCTCCGCTGACCTCGGCGCGGGCCGTCTGCTCCTTGCCGGGCAGCGCGGCGAGGTGCCGGCTGTTGATGCTGTTCACGATGTCGTTGCGCGTGGCGAGGGTGATCATCGGCACCTCCCCCGGCTCCGGGTCGGGGGGCGTGCGCGCCCCCTGGGCGTTGAGCACTCCGGCGATCTCGGCGGTCACCCGTCCGTAGCGCACGGCGTTCAGCATCGCCTTGAAGCCGTCGTCGGACTGGCGGTGGATCTGCACCAGCTCCCGCACGTGCAGTTCGGCGCGGGTGTCGACCTCGAAGAGCCCCTGCTGGTCGGACGACCCGATGCCGCCTGATCCGCCGGCCCAGACCTTGGCGTCGAAGAACCAGAACGAGCGGTAGTGATCCTGCACGTAGCGGGCCTCGTCGCCGCGCGGGGGCACGGGGGCGAGCTGGTACGGGTCGCCGAACATGACGACCTGCACGCCGCCGAACGGCTCGCCTCGGCGTCCGCGCGCCTGACGCAGGGATCGGTCGATGGCATCCATCAGGTCGGCGTTGACCATCGAGATCTCGTCGATCACGAGCGTCTCGATGGCATTGAGGATGCGGCGCGTGTTGTCGTTCTGGTCGATGTCGGAGTCGCCGATCAGACCGATCGGCAACCGGAACAGCGAGTGGATCGTCTGTCCCTCGACGTTCAGCGCCGCGACTCCGGTGGGCGCGCAGATCGCGATCTGCTTCTTCGTGTTCCATGCGAAGTACTGCAGCAGCGTGGACTTTCCGGTGCCGGCGCGACCGGTGATGAACACGTGCTCGCCGGTGTCCTCGATGAGCTGGAACAGCTCTTGCTGCTCCTCGGACAGGGCGGGTAGGGACACGGCTCACTCACGGCAG
The DNA here is from genome assembly GCF_002979415.1 of Microbacterium sp. MYb72. Classification (GTDB taxonomy): domain Bacteria; phylum Actinomycetota; class Actinomycetes; order Actinomycetales; family Microbacteriaceae; genus Microbacterium; species Microbacterium natoriense. The sequence goes on from NZ_PCOT01000059.1 coordinate 1,531, forward strand.
AAGAACGGATGCTGGCGCTCACCATGCTACGTGCCCGCGCGCGCCTCACGGCGTCACGCTCGGCGTCGTCTCAGGACGCGCTTCTAGACTGACGGCATGGATCAGGTGGAGACGACGACGCCTCGGCGATCCCGTCTCGGCGTCGACCTGGCGCTGCTGGCCCTGGTCGGCGCGATGCTGCTCGCCGCCATCGGGGCGGGAGCATCCGTGCTCTACACGTCGTACTACGGTCCGTCCGCTTTCGTCGTGCGCTATCTCGATCTCCTCTCCAACGGTCGGGCGGCCGATGCTCTGCACGTCCCCGGGGTCGCCCTCGATCGCGCGACGCTGGAGAAGTCCGGCATCACCGGCACGCCCTCGGAGGCGATGCTCCGGCCCGCCGCCCTCGCCGCCCTCACCGATGTCGAGGTCGTGTCGGAGAAGCCGGCGGATGACGACGGCACCGCCGTCACGGTGTCGTACCGGGCTGGTGGGCACGAGGGCAAGACGACCTTCCTCGTGACGCAGGACGGGTGGGCCGGAGTCACCCCGAACTGGCGGTTCGCGACGAGTCCCCTGGCCGTCGTCGACCTCACGCTGAGCGGCGCCGACCAGTACGCGGTCAACGGGTTCGAGGTCGACCGTCGGCAGATCTCCGCCGCGGGGGCGGAAGCCCAACCCCTGGATCCGCTGCCGATGCTCGTCTTCACTCCGGGGCTCTACTCGATCACGGTCGACACGGCCATCTCCACCTCGAAGGGCGTGGGCGTGCTCGCCGACTCCCCGCTGGCCACGACCCCCGTCTCCGTGCAGACGACGCCTACCGACGAGTTCATCGGCGTCGTGCAGCAGCGCGTCGAGGAGTTCCTCACCGAGTGCACCACCCAGCAGGTGCTGCAGCCGACCGCATGCCCGTTCGGGCTCGAGGTGCGCAACCGCCTCTCCTCCCTGCCGGTGTGGTCGATCGCGACGCAGCCGAAGATCACCGTCGTGCCCGACGGAGGACAGTGGCAGATCCCGCCGACGGATGCCGTCGCCCACGTCGACGTCGGCATCAAGTCGCTGTTCGACGGGAGCGTGGAGGAGGTCTCCGAAGACGTCCCGTTCCAGGTCAACGGGACCATCACGATCCTCCCCGACGGGTCGGCGTCGATCCGCGTCGGCTCCCCCGGCGAGGTTCCGCAGGAGTGATCCCGCCCCCGGAGGAGTGACCTCCGAGTCCGCGCATCCGCTCGGCACTTCCGCGATTCGCGTCCGGGTTCTCGTGCTCGGCTGGCCGAGCACGGGGTTCTCGCGCTGGGGTTCTCGTGCTCGGGGTTCTCGTGCCCGGGTGCCCAAGCGCGGCCCAGCCGTTCGGGAGGAGATATCCCGTTCGGGCTGAGGACCTCAGCCCAAACCTCCTCCCGAACGCGAGTTCTCCTCCCGAACAGGCGATGCCGGCACGCCTACGAGCCTGAAAGCACAGGGCCTAGCGGGCCTCGCGCTCGGCCTGACGCCGGTCGCGGTCGGCGAGGGCGGCGAGCTTGGCGTTGTACTCCTCGAGTTCGGCATCCCCCGTGCGGTCCGCGTGCCGATCGCGCCGTTTCTGCAGCTTGGTGTCGCTGCGGCTCCACTGGATCGCGACCGTGATCGCGAGGATCAGCGTGGGGATCTCGCCGATCGACCAGGCGATGCCGCCGCCGATGTACTGATCCTGCATCGGGTCCGGACCCCAGGCGCGGCCCATCGAACCGAACCAGTCGGCGACGATCAGGCCTTCCTGCATCATCATGGCGATGCCGAAGAACGCGTGCATCGCCATGACGGCGATCAGGGTGATCAGGCGACCGGGGTACGGCAGGCGGTACGGCACCGGATCGGCGCCGATCAGGCTCATCACGAAGAGGTAGCCCGAGATCAGGAAGTGGATCGTCATCCACTCGTGGCCCAGGTGCTCGTACATCGACCAGCGCACCAGATCGGTGAAGTAGAACGCCCACAGCGACAGGATGAAGATCGCCGCCGCGACGAACGGGTGGGTCACGACGCGGGCGAACGGCGAGTGCACGGCCCACATGATCCACTCGCGACCGCCGCGGGTGCCGTCGTCGCGCTTGTGGATCGCGCGCAGCGCCAGCGTGACCGGAGCACCGGCGACGAGCAGCAGGGGGATCGCCATGGACAGCATCATGTGTCCGAGCATGTGCACGCTGAACAGGTACTCCTGATACGCGTTGATCGGCCCGCCGGTGACCCAGACCAGCATCAGCAGACCCAGCACCCAGAACACCGTCCGGTGGATCGGCCAGCGGTCGCCGCGCAGGCGCAGACGACGCACGCCCGCGAGGTAGAAGAAGAGCCCGAACCCGGCGGCCACCAGCCACAGGATGTCGATGTCCCACTGCGTGAACCAGCGGTCGATGGTGAACTCGGGCGGAAGCTCGGAGCCGGTCAGGTTCTGCGCGGGCGTGCGCACGAAGGGCGCCTCGTCTCCCACCGGCGGGGGCGTGCGCGCCAGTGCGGCCGCCGCTCCTGAGGCGAGCCCCATCAGCGCGATCTCGCACATCACGAGCATCCAGAACCAGCCGGCGGCGCGCGGACCCTCGAGCTTGGGGATCAGCCGCACCCGGTACCAGGCGCCGAGCAGGCCCATGGCGCACAGGAGCACGACCTTGGCGAGCAGGATGCCGCCGTACGGCGTCCACAGCGCGCTCCAGTCGCCGAGCGCGACGATCGACCGGGTGACGCCCGAGACGGCGACGACAGCGAACGCCGCGATCGCGAGGGTCGAGTAGCGCCGCACCAGATCGGCGACGGGAACATCGCCCCGGCCGCGGAGCAGGATGACCAGCAGCAGACCGCCCAGCCACACCGCCGCGCCGACGGTGTGCAGCAGGATCGAGTTCACCGCCATGTTGTGGCCGGCGAGATCACCCGAGTGCCCCTGAGTTGCGAGCGGGAGGAAGGATGCCGCGGCCAGCAGCGCCGTGATCAGAGTGGCCGTCCACGACCGCCATGCGAAGGCGAGCACCGTGATGACGGAACCGACGATCGTCGTGATCAGCCAGGACTGGCCGAGGGAGGTCTCGAGGAGGAACTTCCCGAGCTGCGCCCCGAACTGCGCATCTGCGCTGAGCTTCGGCGCGAAGGCGTTCATGAATGAGAGGAAGCCGGTGATACCCGCCGTGACCGTGAAGACGGCGGCGCCGATCGAGGAGATGTTCAGCGCCGTGTCGAAGGACTTCTCACCGCTGCGCAGCGCGAAGAGCGCGAGGACGAGGGAGCCGAGCATCGCCGCCGCTGCGACGTTCATGACGAGCTTGACCAGCGGGAGCGCCCACCGCACGAACGGCCCCGGGTCACGGATGAGCAGAGGCTCAGCGCCCCCGCCGTACATGAGGGCGATGGTCACCGCGATGACGCCCGCGGCGAGGAGCAGCCCGACTCCGCCGAGACGGTACGCCGACAGTGTCGGGGGCTGCGCGGCGCGGGAAGTCACCCCTCCAGCCTAAGCCGCGCGGCGCGGCATCCCGACCGGCGCGGGGCTCCGACGCACGAAGGCCGCCACCCCGAGCGGGGCGGCGGCCTTCGGTGAGGAAGCGGTCTTACTTGACGGCTGCCTTGAGCTTGGAACCAGCGGTCACCTTGACGCGCTTGCCGGCCGGGATCTTGATCTCGGCGCCGGTCTGCGGGTTGCGGCCCGTACGAGCGGCGGTCGCGACCTGCTCGAACGAGATCCAGCCCGGGATCGAGACCTTGCTGCCCTTGGCAACAGCGTCGGAGACCGAGGAGAACAGCGCGTCGAGGACACCCGAGACGGTGGCCTGGCTCTGGCCGGTGGCGGAAGCGATGCTCGCGACGAGCTCGGTCTTGGTGATGGACTTGTCAGCCATGTCATCCTCCAGCGACGAGGATCCCGTCGCATCGTTGTGTGAGTCGGAGCGGATGCTCCTGGTCGAGTGACCGCCTTGAATGTATCAACGACAGCCGACATTTCCGCGTCATTTCGCGGGTTTTGGTCATTTTCAGGGCGTGTCGCGTCACATTTGTCACTTCAGTCACAGATTCGAGGGGCGCAACCGTGCCCCGAACAGTGATGGCCGCGACGCTCAGCGGGCTCGGTGAGCCGCGATGACCGACCGCGCCGTGCGCTCGAACGCCGGATTCACGCGTTCATCGCCATCGAGGTAGCCGCCGACCAGGGCCGCATCGCGCAGCAGGACCAGGGATGCCGCGGCATCCGCCGGGCGCTCCAGCGCCGCCCCCTCCGCCACGCTCTGCAGCGTCGAGCGGAACCACTCCCGATGCTCGGCGATGAGCGCGCGCACCGCGCCGTCGGCATCCGGGTACTCGGCGGCCGCGTTGATGAACGGGCACCCGCGGGTGTGGCGGTCTCGGATGTCGGCGGCGATGCCGGCGATCACCGCCTCGAGCAGCTCGTCGGGGTCGGACACCGCGGCGCCCGCGTCGGCGAACATCCCCCTGAGCAGCTCGTCCTCATTGCGCAGGTAGGCGAGCACGAGGTTCTCCTTGCCGCCGAACTGCTTGTAGAGCGTGGCTCTGGTGACCTGTGCCTCGTCGATGATGCGGTCGACGCCGACCGCATGGATGCCCTCCTCGTAGAAGAGGTGGGTCGCCGCATCGATGAGTCGGGTGCGGGCGGGGCTCGGGCGCTTCGGAGTGGTGTTCATGATGGTCCTCCCTCATCGTCGCATCCGTCGGGCGACTTCTCGACATCGGGAATAGATTGCAGTAGATAGAACGTTCGGTCTACTATCAGCATAGCCCCCGCAGCAGGCGAGGGGCCCGAACCAGGAGAAGAAGACATGAGCACCACCGAGAAGACGCCGATCGTCCTGATCCACGGCCTGTGGATGACGCCGAAGAGCTGGGACACCTGGGCGGAGCGGTTCCGCGCACGGGGACACGAGGTGATCGTCCCCGGGTGGCCCGGCATCGACGATCGCACGGTCGCAGACATCCGACGCGACCCCTCCGCGCTGAAGGGCATCGGACTGAAGAAGATCGTCGACCACTACGAGCGCATCATCCGCGCTCTGCCCGTGAAGCCGATCATCATGGGCCACTCCTTCGGCGGGGTCATCACCCAGATGCTCGCCGACCGCGGCGTCGGGGCCGCCTACGTCGGCGTCGCCCCCGGACAGACGGCAGGCGTTGTCGCGCTCCCCCTCTCCACGCTGTGGACGGGAACCCCGATCCTCTCCAACCCCTTCGGCATCAACGGCGCCAAGCCGCTGTCGAAGCGGCACTTCCACTTCACCTTCGGCAACGACCTCTCGCGTACGGCATCCGACGCCCTGTGGGAGGAGTACGCCGTGAACTCGTACAACCGCGTGTTCTTCGAGGGAGTCGGCTCGGTCTTCAACGAGAAGGGCGGCGTCACCCACGTCGACTACGCCCGCGCCGATCGCGCCCCGCTGCTCGTCATCACCGGCGAGATCGACCACGTCGTGCCGCCGGCCATCGGGCGCGCACTCGTCAAGAAGTACCGCTCGTCGGGCAGCCCCGCCGTCGTCGAGTACCGGGAGTACGCGGGACGCACGCACCGACTCGTCAGCCAGGACGGCTGGGAGGAGATCGCCGACGACGCCCTCGACTGGGCCGTGTCGCACGCCGCGTGACGGGGCAGGGCAGGGCCTGGCAAGGGCAGGACAAGTTGCCGGGCAGGGCAGAGCAGGGCAGAGCAAGGCATGGGCATGGGCATGGGCCGGGCAGGTTGCCGGGGCGCTGCGTGGATCGCCCGACGGGAGGAGATCTCACGTTCGGGCTGAGGATTCTGCCGGATTCCTCAGCCCGAGCGTGAGAACTCCTCCCGTGAGTGCGTTCGGTCTGGCGAGGGAGCACCGCGGGGCATCGCCGCACGGGAGCCCGCTCAGGCCGCGAGGTGCAGGCGCTGACCGATCGCGGCGAGAATCATCCGCTGCACCTCGGCCCAGTGGTTCATGAGCTGGTCGTATCCGATGCGGATGACGTGGTACCCGTGCAGCTTCAGCAGGGCATCGTGAGCGATGTCGCTGGCGCGTTGCGCTCCCACGTGATGACCTCCGTCGATCTGGATGACGAGTCGGTCGCCGAGGAGGAAGTCGACTCGATGCCCGAGTATCCACACCTGCGGTGTGATCGGGATGTTCAGCCACCGCAGTCGCGTACGGAAGATCGTCTCAGTTCCGGCATCCGCGAACGGCCGGGCGTCGGCGAGTAGACGCCTCGCCGACGGCGGGAGCGGTGAGCGCTCCAGGATGCCGGGATCGACGACCCGCACGCGCAGAGCCGACTCCCACGTGGCGAGGGCGCTCTCGTAGGGCTGACAGCGGGAGATGAGGACCAGCGCGTTCTCCATCGAGTCCTCGCAGGTGTCGACGTCGCGGGGAACGAGCGGAACACTCCAGTGGATCACCCCACGCATCGTCTTCACGTGGCCCGCAGTGGGCGGCGCCGCCACGTGCGGCTCGGAGGAGTCGAGGACCCACAGCCCCTTGCGCGCGGCGAGCGTCACGCAGCTGAGCACCACGCCACGACGGGCTGCCGCGACGAGCAGCGGATCGGCATCCCTCATGGCCACCCAGCCGCGTCGCACCGAGACGATGTCGCCGCGCTCACGAGCGCGACGCAGGGCATATGCTGCGACGCCGTCGCGGCGGAGAGTCTCGACACGCGCGACGCCGTCGCGCTTCATGAGTGCGGCGACCGGATCCATTCGTCGATCATGCCCATCTGCGGCATCCGTGCTGGCCTCGCTGGGCGCCGAACCCACGATCTGGGGACAGATGCTGGACTTCCGGCTCTGTGGAGGAAGACTGCGAATCGCACGACGGGAGGAGATCTCACGTTCGGGCTGAGGATTCTGCCGGATTCCTCAGCCCGAGCGTGAGAACTCCTCCCCAGCATGCGAGAGGTTGGCCAGGTCAGGGCGCCGGGGCGCCGGGGCAGGAATACAGGAGCAGGGAAGCTCGGCGCGGGGGCAGGGATGCAGGGGGAGGAT